>JAFAHZ010000088.1 GCA_019236975.1 Vulcanimicrobiota bacterium
GCTTCGACGACGATCGCGAAGCCGATGCTCGAGATGAGCGGAACCAGCGTCCCCGCATTTCGCCGCCGCAGCGGCGCGAAGGCAACGCGGTCGAGAACGATTCCGAGCACGCCGGCAGCGATCATCGCAACGAGCAATCCGGCCGCCAGCGGATAACCTGCCAGCACGACGCTCAAACAAATGAACGCCGCCACCATGAAGATTGAGGCGTGCGCGAGGTTGAGAATGTCGAGCACACCGAATACGAGCGCGTAACCTATCGCGAAGAGCGCGTAGGTCGCTCCGAGGAAGATACCGTTGGCGAGTTGTTGACTTAGAAGTATGCGAAGCCGCCAGGGACGATCTTCAAGATCACCGGCGCGCTGCGTACGTCGCGGTTAGCGTCGAAAGCAATGGGACCGAGGACGGTTTGCGCCAACTTGAGGCCGCGCAAACCGTCGCACATCTCGCTCGGCGTCGAGGCGCCGCCGCGTACCAGCTGTGCGATGACTTGAGCCGCCGCATATGACTGCGCCGCAAACTGATCCGGCAGCGAACCGAACTTTTTCTTGTAACGCGCGACGAAGGCTTTGTTTCCGCTGTAGTTATTGTCGATGAACCAGGCCGCGCCGACGACCGCACCGACTGCGGCTTGTCCGGCCGCGTCTACCATCTTCGTGGAGTTCAGTCCGTTGCCGCCCACCATGTGTGTCCGCAGGCCGAGCGTATTGGCCTGCGCAATGATCTTTGTTGCTTCGTCGAATAGCGCACCGAGCACGAGCACGTCCGGTTTCGCGGCTTTGATCTTGGTCAGCTGGGCTTGGAAGTCGACGTCCTTGGTGTGATACGTCTCGACGTCGACGATGTTGACGCCGCGCTTCTTGAGCTCGTCCGAGAAGACGTTGAAGTCCGTTTTCGTGAAGGCGTTATCGTCGCCGTAGATGATGGCGGCGGTCTTGTACTTCCAGCTCGCATACGTCTTAGCGACCGTTGCCGGGACGACTTGTTCCTCGGACAGCGCGTCGCGGAAGACGCAAGGCCCTTGACGCGTGATGCCGGGCGCCGTGTTTGACGTCGCCAATACGGGGATGTTTGCGCGTACGGCAATCGGCTGCGCCTTGAACGCTTCCGCCGAAAGCGTCGGGCCGAGAACGATCGTGCTGCCGTCAGTCGTGAAGCGTTGAAAAAGATTCGCAGCCTGGTTGGGATCGGTCGCGTTGTCGCCGACGTCGAAGGACAAGCCGTTTCCGCCGGTGTTGATGATCCCAGCTTTGATGTCGTCCATCGCGAGCTGGTACGCGTTGCGCTGCGAGACGCCGTAAACCGCGGCGCCGCCGGTAACGTCTGCGACGACGCCGGCTTTCACGTTCTTGCCGGCGCCGTACGTCGGCGACGCGAGTAAGAGTAGCGCACTAATGCATGTTGCAACTGTCTTTAACATGCTGGCGGCATTACGTCGCGTGCCGGGGACGCGCCTCCAGCAGCGCGCGCAGCTCGCGCATCAGCGCGGCAAAGCGCGCGTCGGTCGCTTCCGATGAGCCGCTTGCGCTGTACACGACGACGACGTAGCGCCGGCCATCGGCAGTGGTCAAGATTCCCCCGTCGTGCGAAACGTCGTCCGTGTCGCCGGTCTTGTGCGCGAAGCGATCGCCCGGGAGCAGGCCGGCGGAGAGCTTCGAATTCCACGCTTGTCTCGCCAGCAAGTCGGCGAGAAAATCGGCGCCCGCAAACGCGCGTGTCGCGATCGCCGCAAAGAGGCGCGCCGCATCGGCCGCCGGGTGCGTGTTGCGTCCGGTTTGTCCCGGGTCGCGGATCAACGGATGGCCGCCCGAGAGCTTGCGCCGGAACCCGGTGTCGCGCAGGCCTAGGGCCTCCCGCACGAGCGAGCTCGCACGCTCGCGGCCCAAGAGATCGAAGAGAACGTTGGTGGCGACGTTGTCCGAAACCGTAATCGCCAGCTCGCATAACTCTTCGAAGCGCGCGGCGTAGCCCTCGGTCAGAGGTGAAGGCCGATCGTTCGCCGTGAGATTCGTTGCCTCGACGCGTATTGGGCCGGCGGCCAACATGCCCGCCGCCCGCAGCAGTAGGCCGGCCGCGACCAGCGGCACCTTGATCATGCTGGCCGGATAGCGGGGGCGGCGGTCGGCGAAGCGCGCGCCTAAACCGTCTTCCAGGCGGGTGACTATAATGGAAGGTTGGTTTAGCTGGCTTTGCTCGGCGAGGCGACTAAGCTGTTTGTCGGATAGCATCTCAGAGATTAAATGCGTGTAAGTACTTGCATTCGGAGGGAACTTTCAACTAAAATAAGCGTGCAAGTACTCACTTACATTAGGAAGTCTCTCCTCTGATGTACTACAAGCTGTCCCCTCAACCCCAGACCCCGGTCACCCGCGGGCTTCTCGGCGCCGTCGACGACGCTGCCCGGAAGAGCGACCGCGCATTAACCGTCGGCCTCGACGAGCTCTCCAGTCTCGACACCAAGGCGATGAACGGGCTCATTACGGCACTGCGGCGGATGCGCGATACGGGCGGCACCGTGCAGCTGCACGTGACCCGTCCGGATTTACTGCGTACGCTTTCGGAAACGGGGCTCGACCGGGTGTTCTCGATCGTGGCGACGCCTGAGGAACCGCGGCCCAAGCCGGAGCGCAAGCGCAAGAGCGGCGGCGTGAAAACGGGCCGCATGATCGTCGGCGGCCTCACGGGTGTGTTTATGGCGCTCCTGGTGGTAGGTGGTAAATGATGGTGCAAGCGCAAGAAGCGGTACTCGAGGGAGTCTCGACGCGCGAGCGCATCCTACGGGCCGCGCGGATGGTGTTCGAACGCAACGGAACGCGTGGAACGACGACGCGCGAGGTTGCCGAGCGAGCCGGCGTCAATGAAGCGACGCTCTTTCGTCATTTCGGTAACAAGACGACGCTGCTCGATGCGATGCGCGAGTGGAGCGTCGACAACGCGTCGTTCAGTGCGGCGCTCGACGGCTTGGGCGGTGACGTACGAGCCGATCTTCTCAAGATTTGTACCGCGCTCTACGAGCGCATGCTGCGAAATCAAGCTTTGATTCGCATTAGTTTGGCGGAGGAAGAGACGGATCCCGAGCAGGTGCCGTCGTGCTTGCGTGGACCGAATGAGATCATGCAGCGCCTGGTTCCGTATCTTCAGTCTCAAATCGATGCCGGCGTCATTGGGGGAAATCCGCGGCAGTTGGCCGCCATCATGATGGGAACGATGTTTGCTCTAGCGATGAAGTCCAAACGGATCGATTGGGGTGACGAGGGACACCCGCAAGCGCTCATCCCAGCCTTCGTCGACGCAATGTTATACGGAGTTAAGAAATAGTCGTGGAAACTCGCGAGACCAAGACGCCGACGCCATCGCGCTCGCCGAACGGCGCGAGCGCGCCGGTGCATGACGACGAAGTCGAGGTCGATAGCGGTGCGGCGCGTCGCGGCCGTCGCGGACCGTCAGGTGTTACGCGACAAATTCTCATCGTCGGCGGCATTATCGTCGCCTTGATCGTGCTTTTCTACGGCGTCCGCTTCATCGCGTACGCGACGACGCACCAATCGACCGACGACGCCTACGTCGAGGCCGACCTGGTCACCGTCACGAGCAAGATCGCCGAGAAAGTCGACGCGATCAATACGGACACCAATCGCTACGTCAACAAAGGCGATCTTCTCATTCA
>JAFAHZ010000182.1 GCA_019236975.1 Vulcanimicrobiota bacterium
CCGGCGTAGATTCAGATGGTGGATGATCGCCGCCGGACGCAGGTCGAAGACCTCGATGACGGCCTTGGCGATCGCTTCTTCGTCGATCTTGGCGGTGCCGAACGTCTCGACCAGCACGCTCATTGGATGCGCTACGCCGATCGCATACGCGACCTGCACTTCGCAACGATCCGCAAGGCCCGCGGCCACGACGTTCTTAGCGACCCAACGCGCTGCGTACGCCGCCGAGCGGTCCACCTTCGTCGGATCCTTGCCCGAGAACGCACCGCCGCCATGACGCGCCATACCGCCGTACGTGTCGGCGATAATCTTGCGGCCCGTGAGGCCGGCGTCGCCTTTCGGCCCGCCGATCACGAAGCGTCCGGTCGGATTGACGTAGACGCGCGTGTTGTCGTCCCAGAGCGCGGCGGGAATGACGTGTTTGATCACCTTTTCGGTGACTTCGCGACGGATAGTCTCCAACGCGATGTCCGGATCGTGCTGCGTCGAGATCACCACCGCATCCACGCGCACCGGCTTGTCTCCGTCGTACTCCACCGTCACCTGCGACTTACCGTCGGGGCGCAGGTAGGGAATGTCGCCGTTCTTGCGCACTGCCGAGAGGTGGCGCGTGAGGTTGTGTGCGAGCACGATCGGCAAGGGCATTAGCTCGTCGGTTTCGCGGCACGCGTATCCGAACATCATGCCCTGGTCGCCGGCGCCGGTGGATTCGAACTCGTCGTCCTTGCCGCCGCGCGCTTCGAGCGACTTGTCAACGCCCATCGCGATGTCGGGCGACTGCTCGTCGATCGAGACGCTGATGCCGCAGGTCTCGTAGTCGAAGCCGACCGCCGATTTGGTGTAACCGATCTCCTTGATCGTCTCGCGAACGATCTTCGGAATGTCGATGTAGGTCGTGGTCGTCACCTCACCGGCCAAGTGGATCTGGCCGGTAATCGCAAACGTCTCGACCGCGACGCGCGAGGCGGCATCTTCCGCCAGCAGCGCGTCGAGGATCGCGTCCGAGATTTGATCGGCGACTTTATCGGGGTGGCCTTCGGTCACCGATTCGCTGGTGAAGAGCCTCTTATACGCCATCTTACGTTCCCTCAGACCACGAAGCCATGTACTTGACTTGCTCCGGCGTCAGCGTATCGATATCGACGCCCATCGAAGAAAGCTTGAGCGTCGCAACTTCCTCGTCGATCTCGACGGGAACGTCGTAGACGTGCTTCTTCATCTGCTTGTGGTGCTTGGCCAAGTGCGCCGCCGCCATCGCCTGATTGGCAAACGACATATCCATCACCGCCGCCGGATGGCCTTCGCCCGCAGCCAGATTCACCAGGCGGCCGTCGGCGAGCGTGCAGATCTTGCGGCCGTCGTGCAGCTCGTACTGCTCGACGAACGGACGCGGCTCGACCTTTCCCTTGGCAATCTTCTTGAGCGCGTCGAGATCGAGTTCGTCGTTGAAGTGGCCCGAGTTGCAGACGATCGCGCCGTCTTTCATCAGTTTGTAGTGCTCTTCGCGAATGACGTGATAGTTGCCGGTGACGGTCACGAAGACGTCGCCGATCTTGGCAGCGTCGCTCATCGGCATCACGCGATAGCCGTCCATCACGGCTTCGATCGCTTTACGCGGATCGACTTCGCAGACGACCACGTGCGCGCCCATGCCGGCGCCGCGCGACGCGATGCCGCGTCCGCACCAGCCGTAGCCAACGACGACGAGCGTGCGGCCGGCGAGCAGCACGTTGGTCGCGCGAATGATGCCGTCGAGGGTCGACTGGCCGGTGCCGTAACGGTTGTCGAACATGTGCTTGGTCAGCGCGTTGTTCACCGCAATGACGGGGTACGGCAGCACGCCGTCTTTCTGCATCGCCTTGAGGCGAATGACGCCCGTCGTGGTTTCTTCGCAGCCGCCGATCATATCGTCGAGCAGCGGCTTGTGCTTCGTGAAGATCGTCGTGACGAGATCGCAGCCGTCGTCCATCGACATCTGCGGCTTGCTCGCGATGACCGACTCGATGTGCGAGTAATACGTCGCGTTGTCTTCGCCTTTGATCGCGTACGTCGGAATGCCGTAATCGCAGAGCGCGGCCGCGACGTCGTCTTGCGTCGACAGCGGATTGCTGGCGCAGAGCGCAATCTCGGCACCGCCCGCTTTGAGCGCGAGCATGAGATTCGCGGTTTCGGTCGTCACGTGCAGGCACGCGCCGATGCGCACTCCGGCCAATGGCTTTTCGATTTCGAAGCGGTCGCGGATTTGGGCCAAGACGGGCATATACGCGCCGGCCCAGGCGATGCGCGAACGGCCGGCTTCCGCCAGACCACGGTCTTTGACGTCCCCGGCGGTCGTCCGATCCAATACGGGCACTGAAACTCTCCGATCCCAAAAATGCTTCGCATTTCCGGAGACCCAATACAAATGAAGAGGCGGGTCCCCCAAAACGCAACGGTGATGACTCGTCGAACGATACCACAGGCCCTACCGCGGGACAAGGCCAACGGTAGGCGGCGATGGAGACGCTCGACCGCTACCTCGCCCAACTGGCCTCGACCGAGCCCACCCCGGGGGGTGGCAGTGCCGCCGCTCTGGTCGCCGCCGTCGGCGCGGCGCTCGTAGCCATGGCCGCACGGATCAGCTCCCAGAACCCGAAATACGCGGCGCAGCACGAGCTGGCCCTACGCCTGGCCGCGGCCGCCGACGCGCTTCGTGCCGAACTGACGGCCGCCCGCGATCGCGACGAGCGCGCCTTCGCGCGGGTCGTCGCCGCGCAGGCCTTGCCTCGAGAATCCGACGCCGAACGCGAGGCCAGGACTCGCGCCCTCGAAACGGCGCTGGGCGACGCGGCGGCGGTACCGCTGCGGGCATGCGAGCTCTGCATGGACGTGCTCCGGCTCTCGCTACAGACGCTGCAGATTCCCAACAAGAATCTGGCCAGCGATCTCGGCTGCGCCGCCGAGTTCGCCGTCGCGGCGCTGGCAGCGTGCGCTTATAACGTCCGCGTCAATCATCGTTACATGCGCGACGCCGCCGCGATCGAAACCCAAAGCAAAATGCTCGCGCGTTACGAAACCGAAGCGCCCGCGCTGCTGGCAAACGTTCGCCGCGACGTCGGTGCCGCGCTCGCGCGCCCACGCTAATCGCGTTACGCGAAGGCTTCGGCCAGCTCCAGAAACGGACGGATGTCACCGGCATCGACGTCGATACCGACTCCGGCCGTGTGATAGCGAATGTCGTGGAAATCCATTCCGGCCGTCATGACGAGACCGTACTGCTTGGCTTTGTCGCGGAAGATGGCGATGTCGTCGGCATCGTGCAGCGGATAGAAGACTTCGAGTCCGCGTAAGCCGTGACCGGCGAGCTCGTCGATGAGAATCCGGTCCTTCAACCGCCCCGGATGCGCGAGTACCGGGATACCGCCCACTTCCAAAATCGTGTCGATCGCCTTCTGCGGCGTCGTGTAGAGCTGCGGCACGTAGCCCGGTTTGCCGCGCCGCAAAATGTCGCGGAACGCCGAATCGACGCTTTCGGTCATGCCGGCACGAACGAGCGCCTTGGCGACGTGCGGACGCCCGACGGCATCTGCGTCGGCGGCTTCTTCGATAACGTGCTGCAGCGTCAGCGGATACCCCGCTGCGTTCAGTTGATCGACCATCGTCTGCGCGCGGCCGCGGCGCTGCACTTGGTTATATTCGAGCAGCTCGTTGATCGCGGACGGACCCAGCGGCACGTTGTAGCCGAGCACGTGCACTTCGTTTTCTCGCCAGGTCGTGTTGATTTCGATGCCGGTGATATAGCGCGACCCCTTCGGCGCTTCGAAGTTTCCGTACGCCCCAAGCGTATCGTGGTCGGAGATGCAAAACGCTTCGACGCCGCGCTCGCCCATAAAATCGGCCAAGGCCTGCGGCGTCAGCGTTCCGTCGCTCATGTTCGTATGGGAGTGAAAGTCGACTTTGATAGCGAGGCTCCTAACTTTCGTCGCCCGTCGACAAGCTCAGGGTGACACGCGTTACGACGAGCGATATGCCCGTGCGTTCGTTGTCGGCGATTTCGACGGTGATGAACGACGGCGTGCACGCGAGGTCGAGTTCGGCGGCGCGCAAGTACGAGCGCGCGATCGCAACGGCTTTGACCGCCTGGTTGATCGCTCCCGCGCCGACCGCCTGCAGCTCGGCGCTTTCGCGCTCGCGCAACGCCGCCGCGAGCGCACCGGCAACGGCATTCGGATTGCTCTTGGCCGAGACTTTCAACGGCCCCGGAGCGGCCACGTTACGCGATACCTCGCTGGAAAATTCGCTTGATTTCGGAGGCTTTTCCCGTTTCGGGATCGACCGACACGACTGCGGCGCAGAACTGCTTCGTCCCGGTTTTCTGGACGTTGAACCGTTCCGACATGCCCGTAAGGAAGCGATCGAGCACGGGCCCCGAGTCCATGCCGATGACTCCTTCGGTGGGGCCGGTCATTCCCACGTCGGTGATGTAGGCCGTTCCGCCCGGCAGAATTTGCTCGTCGGCGGTTTGCACGTGCGTGTGCGTGCCGTAGATTGCCGAAACGCGGCCGTCAAGGTAACGCGCCATCGCAACTTTCTCCGACGTCGCTTCGGCGTGCATGTCGAGGACGATCACGCGAGTCAGCGCGCGCAGGTTTTCCAGCTGTTCGTCGGCACAGCGAAACGGATCGTCGCCCGGCGGCATGAACGTACGCCCCATTAAGTTGAGGACGCCGACGGTCACGCCGTCAACGGCGAACGTTCCGGAACCGCGGCCGGGAACCACCGGCGGATAGTTTGCCGGCCGGATCACACGATCGCTTTCCTCCAGATATTCGCGAAACTCGCGCTTGTCGAAGATATGATTGCCGCTGGTGATGAAGTCGACGCCGCTCTCGAACATCTCCGTGGCCGTCTGCGCCGTCAAGCCGAAACCGCCCGCGGCGTTTTAACCGTTGGCGATGCAGGCGTGAACGCGATGCTGTTCGCGCGCCAGTGCGACGCAGCGCTTGAGCGTCTCGCGGCCGGGAGATCCAACGACGTCTCCGACGAGCAGAAGGTTGAAG
>JAFAHZ010000336.1 GCA_019236975.1 Vulcanimicrobiota bacterium
TCCGGGGCGGGAAAGGACACGCTCGTCGACGCCGCCCTCGGCCGGATGCCGCGGCTGCGGTACTCGATCTCAGCCACCACCCGGCCGCCTCGTCCGGGGGAAGAAGACGGAAAGCATTACTTCTTTCTTTCGCGCGAGGAGTTCGAAGGCCGTTTGGCAGCCGGTAAGCTGCTGGAGTGGCGCGAGTACAACGGCAACCTTTACGGCACGCCGCGCGATTACGTCGAGCGTAACGTGGCCGAAGGCTACGACGTCATCATGAAGCCCGAAGTCAATGGGGCGATGGCCGTCAAGGCCGCGTACCCGGACGCGGTTCTGATCTTTCTGGTACCCGATCGCTTTTCGCGATTGCGCGAGCGCCTGCTCGCACGCCGGACGGAGACGAACGAAGAGATCCTCGAACGGTTGGAAACCGCCCGCGAGGAGTTCAACTACATTCGGAGTTTCGACTACGTCGTCGTAAACGCCGAAGGTGCCTCCGAAGAGGCCGTTGCCGATCTGCAAGCGATTCTCGTCGCAGAGCGCTTTCGGATCCACCGCTACAGCGAAGAATCGATAGAGAGCATAAGGAGACCATGAGCAAATCCGTTTTCGGCGACCTGGACGCGCTACTCAAACACGCAGACTCCAAGTTTAGCCTCGTTAATATCGTCACCAAGCGCGCCCGGCAGCTGAACAACTGGATCCGCGTGCAGCAGCTTCCGCCGACCGACCGGCGGGAGTATTTCGCGAGCGAGCCGCTGGTCGACCGGGAAACGATCAACCCGAACAAGCCCGTATCGATCGCGCTCGACGAAATTGCCGAGGGCAAGATTGCCTACCAGCGGACCAGGGAAGGTATTAAGTAGGAGGGCTTCCCCTAATTCCATGTGCGGGATAGTTGGTTACATCGGTCAGAAGGACAGCGTCCCGATCATCTTGGACGCGCTGGGCCGTTTGGAATACCGCGGCTACGACAGCGCCGGCATCGCCGTCATCGATGAGGCTGGAACGCTGACCGGCTCGAAGGCCGAAGGCAAGCTTTCACGACTTGCCGAGCGACTGACCAACGGCGAGCGCATTTCGGGAATCGTCGGCGTCGGCCATACGCGGTGGGCGACGCACGGACGCCCCTCCGATGCCAACGCCCATCCGCACATGGATTGCGGCGAACGCATCGCCGTCGTACACAACGGGATCATCGAGAACTACGCGGCGCTGCGCGCGCGGCTGATCGAGCTGGGCCACACGTTCCGCAGCGAGACGGATACCGAGGTCTTGGCGCATCTCATCGAGATGCACTACGACGGCGATCTCGAGGCCGCGGTGCGCAAGACGCTGCACGAGGTCCGCGGCGCGTACGCGCTCGGCGTCATCTCGAGCGACGACCCCGATCACCTCGTTTTCGCGCGCAACGGTGCGAGCCCCCTGGTACTCGGTATCGGCGACGGCGAGATGTACGTTGCGTCGGATACGCCGGCGATTTTACCGTACACGCGCAAGGAAGTCATCCTCCAAGAAGGCGAGATCGCCGTCGTCGGGCGCGATGGGTATCACCTCACCGATTACGACGGACGCACGATCGAGCGCGACGTCGTGCAAATCCTTTGGGACGCCGGATCCGCCGAAAAAAGCGGCTTCAAGCACTTCATGCTCAAGGAGATCTTCGAGCAGCCCAACGTCATCAAGGAAACGCTCGCCGGGCGCATCGACGACGAAGGCTCCGTGCACCTCGGGCGGGAGATCGGCGAGATCACCGCGGAACGCCTGCGCGGAATCAACAAGATCGCTATCACCGGCTGCGGCACCGCGTATCACGCGGGCTTGGTCGGAATGTACCTCTTGCGTTCGCTGGTGCGGCTGCCGGTCGAGATGGAGCTCGCCAGCGAGTTTCGCTACGGCGATCCCGTCATCGATCCGACCACGCTCGTGATCGCGATGTCGCAATCCGGCGAGACCGCCGACACGATCGAAGCCGTACGCATCGCCAAGCAATCCGGCTGCACCGTTATGGGCGTCTGCAACGTTTTGGGTTCGCATCTCAGCCGGCTGGCCGACGGAACGCTCTACACGCGCGGCGGTCCCGAGATCGGCGTCGCCGCCACCAAGACGTACGTTTCGCAGGTGACGGCAATGACGCTGCTGGCACTGTATCTCGCCGGTTTGCGCGGCACGAGCGAGCGCCGGCGCCTGCACGAAATCGCCGACGGGACGAAGCTGCTGCCCGCGGCGGTCGACGTCGTCCTCAACACCTCGGACGAAATTCGGAAGGTGGCCCGCGAGGTGCGCAAAGCGCGCAGCGTGCTTTTCCTCGGGCGGTTCGTGAACTTTCCGACGGCACTCGAGGGCGCCCTCAAGCTCAAGGAGATCTCGTACATTCACGCCGAGGGCTATCCGGCCGGCGAAATGAAGCACGGACCGATCGCGCTGCTGGATTCGGCCGTCCCGGTCATCGGCGTCGCGACCGACGATCGCGTTCGCGAGAAGATGCTCTCAAACCTGATGGAGTCCAAGGCGCGCGAGGCTCCCGTGATCGTCGTCGCCAATCACGGCGACCGCGACGTCAAGGCACTCGCCGACCACGTTTTTTGGGTGCCCAAGGTCGACGAGCTGCTCTCGCCCATCGTGAACGTCATCCCGCTCCAGCTTCTGGCCTACCATATTGCCGATATCGAAGGCAAAGACGTCGACCAACCGCGAAACCTCGCCAAGACCGTCACCGTCGAATAGCGAGAGGTTCGTCATGCAGCTCGAGCTCGGAGAGCGTCCTGTGGAACGCCTTGCGGATATATTGCGCGAGGCGGAGCACGCGCACGGCGTTTACGAAGGACGACTCGGCCATCCGGATCCCGACTGGCCGACGTGGTACGCGCGCCACATCGTCGATCGTCTGACCGAAGACGAATCTTCGCGCTCCGAATGACTCGCGGCGATGGACGGCGTCCCGACGAGTTGCGACCCGTCGCGATCGAGCCGGGCTACCTCAAATATGCCGAAGGCAGTGCCCTGATATCGGTCGGCAACACGCGCGTGCTCTGCGCCGCCACGCTGGAAGAGCGAGTTCCGGCGTGGATGAAAGGGCGCGGCCTCGGCTGGGTGACGGCAGAATACGCGATGCTACCGCGCGCAACGCACGAGCGCACGCAGCGCGAGGCCGCCAAAGGCCGGCTCGGCGGGCGCACCCACGAGATTCAACGCATCATCGGACGCGCGCTTCGTGCCATTACCGATACCGCTAAGCTCGGCGAACGAACCGTGTGGGTCGATTGCGACGTGCTGCAAGCCGACGGCGGGACCCGCACGGCGGCGGTTACCGGCGCGTACGTTGCGCTGCATCTCGCTTTGCGCAAACTCTTCGATCCCAACGATCGCGCGCGCTGGCCGCTGACCGGTAAAGTAGCGGCCACGAGCGTCGGCATCGTCGGCGGCCTCGCCCTCCTGGATTTGGCGTACGACGAGGATAGCCAGGCACACGTCGACATGAACGTCTTTATGACCGATGCCGGACGCTTCGTCGAGCTGCAAGGCACTGCGGAAGCCTCTCCGTTTGACCGGCGCGACCTCGACGCGCTGCTGACGCTGGCGGAAAACGGAATTCGCCGTTTGTTCGACGCGCAAACCGCCGCCGTCGACGCGCCGGTGCCGCTGCATGCCGGATAACGGCCGCTTCGCAGGGCTGACCCTGCGCGTCGGTGCGTTTCACATTACCGACCGCGCCATGAAACGCGCGCAAGAGTCGATCGAGCGCGCACTCGCGGCCGGAACGGTCGAGGAGGCCGACCGCGCCGCGTATCTTTCCGCAGTGCGCCGCTACTTCGAAGGCTTCTCAAAAGAAGCGCGGGCGCACTTGCGCGACGTGGACCGGCGTCTCGAGGAGATCAATCAAGTGCATTTCAACCTGACGGCAGAACGCGGCGTTGCCGTCAAGCGAATCGAGGCGACCGACGCCGTGCTGCACGATCTCGAGAAGATCGAGGGGCAGGCACAATCGTGAAAGTCCTCGACCGCGTCGGCCGCGCGACCACGGAGTTTTTCGAGTACGCCGGCGGCCTCACGCTGCTGGGGGTCGAGTCCGCCGGTTTTCTCGTGCGCATGCGGGTTCGGGTCGCGGAAACGCTGGCTCAGTGTTTTCTGCTCGGCGTGCAATCCTGGATTATCGTCGTCCTCACGTCGCTCTTTACGGGCATGGTAATCTCGCTCGAATCCGCGCAGCAAGCCGTTGCGTTCGGCGTCGGAAACCTCGTAGGCGGTGCGGTTGCGTACGGCACCGTTCGCGAACTCGGCCCGATGTTGACCGCGGTCGTCGTGGCCGGGCGGGCGGGCGCCGCCATTGCGGCAGAACTGGGATCGATGGTCGTCACCGAACAGATCGAAGCCCTGCGTTCGATGGCCCTGGAACCGTCGCGCTTTCTGGTCGTACCGCGTCTCGTGGCGCTTCTCGTCATGCTGCCGCTGCTGACGGTGTGCGCCGACGTGGTATCCATTGTCGGCGGCATGTGGATTGCATTTACGTACGCACATATTTCGTACGACTCGTTTATTTCGTCCGCGCGCCAAACGATCGATTTCGCCGACGTGTTCAAAGGGCTGATCAAATCGGTCGTTTTTGCCGTAATCATCGCAACGGTCGGAGCTTACCAGGGCCTTTCGACGCGCGGCGGCGCCGCCGGCGTGGGGATCTCGACGACCGCAGCCGTCGTCATCTCCATCATTCTGATCTTTGTCTCGAACTTCGTGCTCACGTTCTTGCTTTTCGGCGGTCAATGATGAACGGCGCGAACGGGAAGAAACTCATCGCGAGGTTAGAACGAGCCTCGCTCGCGTTCGGCGAAAAGGTCGTGCTCAAGAACTGCAGTCTCGACGTCGTCGAGGGCGCGATAACCTGTATTATCGGGCTCTCCGGCGCGGGTAAGTCCACAATTCTGCGATTGATCGACGGGCTGCTGCGGCCAAACGAGGGTAAGGTGTACGTTCGCGACGTCGACATCGCCGAGATGAGCGAGGAGCAGCTCATCGCGGTCAGGCAGCGGATCAGCTTGAGCTTTCAGTTCGCGGCGCTGCTCGATAGCTTGACGGTCGGCGAAAACGTAGCGCTGCCGCTGCGCGAGCATTCCGCCCTCTCCGAAGCCGAAATTCGCAAGCAGGTCGTCGACGCACTCGACAGCGTCGGACTCTCGCACGTCTACGATCTCTTGCCGAGCGAGCTCTCCGGCGGCATGCTCAAACGCGCCGGCTTCGCGCGCGCAATCGTGACCAAACCGGAGTTGATCCTCTACGACGAGCCCACCACCGGCCTCGACCCGATCGTCACTCATTTAATCACCGATACGATTTGCAAGCTGCGCGAAAAGCTGGACGGCACCGCGGTCGTCATCTCGCACGACCTCGACTCGATCTTCATGATGGCCGACTACATCGCGATGCTGTTCGAGGGCGCGATCATCGCCTACGACACGAAAGAGAATATTCGTAAGTCGAACAACCCGATCGTGCAGCAATTCTTGTCCGGGTCCGAACAGGGCCCAATCCCCATTTGAAAGGCGTTCCGGCCCAGCCTCCGCGCCCCCCACTTCGTGGGGCCCCCATCCCATGGCTCGGGCTGATCCCGAAGGGTGTCATGTCCGTGCGAGTAATAGGCCGGGGATGACGAGACAGGCCCAGGTCGGGGCGTTTGCAATCGTGGCGCTATTGCTGCTCTTTGGCATCTTTTACGTGATTACGGATTTCGGCACGCGCCATACGGGCTATCGCATCGGAGTGCACTTCAAGTCGGCGGCCGGGTTGACGCCGGGTGCGCTCGTCTACTTCAGCGGTGTGAACGTGGGATCGGTCGATTCGATCGCGCTGCTCCCCGACAATACCGTCGACGTCATCTTGGCGGTGCGCAACGACATCGACGTTCCTGCGGCCTCGCGCTTTTTGATCGACGCGCCGCTGACGGGCGCGCCGCAGCTGGTTATCGTTCCGCCGGCGGCCAAGCCGCCGCTAGCACTCTTGCCGCGGCAGGTGCTGCCCGTCGACCAGCAGCCGCAAGGCACGAACGCCACGAGCGTGCAGGAGCTGCTGGAGCAGGGTCAAGGCGAGCTCAGGCGCTTCGACGAGGTGATGGCGGACCTCCAGCGCCGCACGCCGCGACTGCTCGACACGCTGCAATCGACGCTCGATCACGCCAACGAGCTCACGATAAGCGCCAACGATTCCGTACAGACGCTCATGACGAAGTTCGTCGCGGCCAGCGAGAACATCGAAGAACTGTCGAGTACCTTGAACGCCACGACCAACGCCAACGCTCCCAAACTGGCGGCCTTGCTGGACGGATTGGAAGCGAGTTCCGTTTCGCTCAACAAGTCTATGACGGCGCTGCAAGGGCTCGCGACCGATCCGCGGCTGAAGAAGAACCTTATCGATACGACGCAAAGCGTTGCCGTCACGACCGAGAACCTGGCGCGTTTGACTGGGGACTTGCGCAACGTTACGGGAGATCCGCAGACGCAGGCGCAAATGCGGAACACGATCGCCAATCTCGACGCGACGATGCAGCGTGCCAACTCGCTCCTCGGCGAGCTTGGCGGCACGAGCAACGTCTACGGCGTCGACGCCAACGCAACGCCTCCACCCGCGGGTGCGTCGCCGAATCCCGCCGCGCCCGGCGGCGCCGCACCGCCGGCGTCGACCGGCATGAGCCCGGCCATGCGCGCAAAGCTGCAGAACCGGATGGGTGCGTTCGTGCGCAACCTCATCAACGTTCAAGTGCGGTTGAGCGGCCTATCGCCGCAGCAGAACGCCGGGTTCAACTCGGTGCTGCCGCACAGTCAAGGACCGCTCGGTGATATTAACGTCGTCGTACTGCCGCACGCTACCACGAGCCTGATGTTCGGCGCGAACGCCATCGGCACGAAACCCACGTGGAACGCGCTGCTCGAGCAGAGCAAGGGCAACTTTCAGATCGGCGGCGGCGTGCTCTACTCGCAAATGGGTGCGCTCGCGCGGTATAACTGGCTCAACGGCTTCGGTCTCGAAACGCGCGTCTACGATTTGACGTACCCGATGATCGATCTCTACGGCAACTTCCGGATCGCGCCGGGAACGACGATCTTCTTCGGGCAACGCGCTATCAACCATAGCGCCCGCCGCAACACGGCCGGGCTGCAGTACCAGTTCTAGGGGCGGCGCGTTCGTGGAAGGCGGCCGGCCGCGCATCGGCATCATCGGGGCGGGCGCCATGGGGACGCTCTTCGGCTTCCACCTTGCCGGCAGTTGCGACGTCGCCATTCTCGACAGCAATCGTGCGACCAGCGAAGCCGTCGAACGCAACGGATTGCGCGTCAATGACTCGACGGCGCGGCGCGTTACCGTCGCGCAGCATCCGCGCGAGCTCTACAATTCGCACGCTCTCTTTCTTTTCGTAAAAGCCGTCGACACGCTGCGCGCGCTGCGCCCGTTTGCGGGAGAGCTCAACCCGGCGACGCCGATCGTTTCGCTGCAGAACGGCGTCGGAAACGAGGACGCCATCAAAACGGCGCTCGGCGGCGCGGTAGCCGTGATCCTCGGCATTACGACCGAGTCGTCGCAAACGATCGATTTAGGACACGTTCGAACTACGGCCGACGGTAATACGATCATCGGGTCCGCGAGCGCATCGCGCGCGACCGCCCGATCCGTCGCCGACCTCTTGACGCGCAGCGGCCTGCGCGCCTCGGTAGTCTACGACATCCGGCCGCATCTGTGGGGAAAGCTGGTGGCGAACGCCGCAGTCAACGCGCTGTCGGCCCTGCTCGATTGCGAAGCCGGCGCGATTCCGCGCGATCCCAATGCGGCGCATCTCGCCGAAGCGCTCGCCGAAGAGGTCGCCAACGTCGCCGCCGCTTTGAAGATTCATTTGCCGTTCGTCAATCCGTGGCAATACGTGACCGAAGTCATCGCGCTGGGTGCCGACGCGAAGAGCTCCATGGCCTACGATCTCGAATCGGGTCATCCCAGCGAGATCGATCACATCAACGGAGCCGTCGTCGCGTTCGGCCGGCGCACGGGCACGCCGACGCCCTACAACGACGCGATGGTGCGATTGGTCAAGGCGCGCGAAACGATGCTTGCCGAGTCACGCTTGCGCGTGCAGCCGTAAGAGGCGAATCGAGCCGCGTTCGACGCGAACGTCGATCGCACGCCGGCCACCGCCGCCGTTGACGACTCCGTCGATCGTTTCTCCCGTACCGTTCGAGGTTCCGCGCAAGTCAAAATCCGTAAAGAGCGTTCCGTCGCCGGTCTGCAAATGCACGCGAAAGGCGGCGGTCTCTTCGACCGAAATCTCGACGTCGCCGTGCTGCGCGGAGAAGTGCAGCGTGCCCGGCCACTGCGTCGAGCCCATCGCCACGCTCACGTTTCCGTCGATCGTTCGCGCTTGCGCGTAGCTTTCGCGTACGAATACCCGGACGTTGCCTTTATCTGCCGTCACGGACGCGTTTCCCGAGATATCCGTGACGTTGACGTCGCCTTGCTGCGAGCGCACGACGAGCTCGACCCCATCCGGTACTCGCACGAGCAGCGTGGCGAGCGGATCGGCCGCGTCGACCACGGTACTGGTGCGCGTTGCGCGCAGCCGGGGCGCGGCGGGAGTCGTCCCTTTGGCGGCCGTCGCCTCGACCGTAAACCGGTCGCGCGGCTGGCCGCCGGCCGGCTGATAGGCGTTGATCGTCGCGCGTGCGACGTTTACCGACAGCGTGGTTCCCGGGCGCAGCACGCCCACCGTCGTCGCAAAGGGCGCCGCGTTCGAGCAGCCGAGCAGCGGCAGAAGCAGAAGAAGGGCCCGCTTGTGGCCGCGAATGGTTCTAGGCATGAATCTCCGCCGCATACCGCTCCTCGCGCTGGCCGTCCTGCTCCCGTCCTGCGGACAACCCGCGCCGCAACCCGCGTCCCCGCCGCTCCCGCAGCCGGCGCTCCGAACGCGCTGGATACCCGCGGCCGGCAGCACGTATCAAATTCAGTACGGCGGCCAGCGGCTCGACCTCAGCGTGCCGGCGGCAATTTACGACGTCGACGCGTTCGATACGAGTGCCAAGACGGTCGCGCTGCTGCACGCGCGCGGGCGAAAAGCGGTCTGCTACGTGGACGTCGGGACATGGGAAAACTGGCGGCCCGACGCATCGAAGTTTCCCAAGAGCGTTCTCGGCAAACCGGACGGGGGTTGGCCCGGCGAGCGCTGGCTCGATGTCCGCGCGACGGGAATCCTCGAGCCGCTCATGACGGCGCGCATGCAGATGTGCGCGAGCAAAGGTTTCGACGGCGTCGATCCGGACAACCTCGACGGATACACCAACAACACCGGATTCCCGCTGACCTACGCACAGCAGCTGTCGTACGATACGTGGGTCGCGCAAGAAGCGCACGCCCTCAATCTCACCGTCGCGGAAAAAGGGGATAACAACCAGGTCGCCGATCTCGACAAAGTCTTCGACTATGCCGTCGTCGAGCAGTGTTACGTGCAAGGCTGGTGCAAACAATTCGCTCCGTACACGCAGCGCAACGCACTCGTCGTCGACGTCGAATACAATATTCCGCAGTCGCGCTTTACCAGCCGAACCTGTCCGTCCGACGCGCGCTACAACGAGACCGCCATTCTCAAGCGCCTCAGCCTGAGCGCCTGGATCGTTACGTGCCCGTGAGCGCGAGCACCGCGTGCAGTGCGACGGCCGGCGAGAAGTAGAATCCCTGCGCGTTGTGCACCCCGAGGGCGCGGATCGTTTCCAGCTGCTCGGCCGTCTCCACGCCTTCGGCGACCGTATAGAGCCCGAGGGCCTGCGCGAGCGCAACGATGCTGCGAACGATCGCCACGGCGCTGACGTCGGCCGGAAGCGGCGAAACGAACGAACGGTCGATCTTCAGTCCCGCAATTGGCAGACGGTGGAGATAGCCCAGCGACGATTGACCGGCGCCGAAGTCGTCGAGCACGATTTGCACGCCGTTGCGACGCAAAGCCTCTAGCGTCGAGCGCGCCTGATCGGCGTTGCGCATGATCGCGGTCTCGGTGATTTCGAGCTTGAGTTTCTGCGGGCTGACGCCGTTTGCGCGCAGCACCGTGCCGATCGAATCGGCGAGATTCGGCGCCGCCAAATGCGCCGCCGAGACGTTGACCGCGACGCTGGCGTTGGGGAAGGACGCAAACAGCGCGCCGGCGTCGTGGCAGACGTCTTCGAGCACGGACGCATCGATGCCGTCGATGAGACCGCTCCTCTCCGCGTAGCCGATGAAATCGGCAGCACCGACCACGCCGCTGCCGGGCCGCCGCCAGCGCACCAGCGCTTCGAAGGAAACCAGCGCCTCCGAGCGAGCGTCGAAAATCGGCTGATAGTACGGGACGAACTCGTGGCGCTCGATCGCGCGGCGCAAATCGCTCTCGAGATCGGACTCGGCGGCGACGCGGCTTCGCATTGCCGTGTCGAACACTGCAAAGCACGCTCGTCCGCGACGTTTGGCTTCGTACATTGCCGTATCGGCGTCGCGCAGCAGTTCTTCGGGCCGCGCGTAGGCGTCGTCGACCACCACGACGCCGATCGAGGCGCCGATATACACGAGCCGCCCTGCCAGGAGCATCGGCTCGTGCAGCGCCGACAGCAGACTTTCCGCAAGGGTGCCCGCACCCGACGGCCGGACCGGCGCGAGCACGACGAATTCGTCGCCGCCGAGTCGCGCGATCATGCCGCGTCCGGTGACGGCGTCCCGCAAACGCACGGCGATGGTTTTGAGGAGCTCGTCGCCCGCAAGATGCCCCATCGTCTCGTTGACTTTGTTGAAGCGATCCAGATCGATGAAGAAGACCGCGTATCCTTCGCCGCGCGCGTTCGCGTCAATTGCTTCGGATGCGCTTTCCAAGAAGGCCGCGCGATTCGGAAGTCCCGTGAGCGTGTCGGTGTACGCCGCTTTACGCAGCTCCGCTTCGACGCGCTTACCGACGGCGATCTCGCTTTCGAGACGCGAGCGGTCGTTTTCGAGCCGCACTGCATTCTGCCGCGCGCGCCACACTTGAATCAGTGTGAACGCCAGCAGTCCGGTTCCGAGCCAAATTACGAGTGCAATAACGGTAGTCGCCGTAATCATGCGCGCGTTAGCGGCGTGGAGGGCGGATGCATCGCTGGCGAGATGGATGAACGCGCCGGTGTAGCGCAGCGGAATCCTGCCGTCGATCACGTCTTGCGCTGAGTTCGCCGACGTCTCGAGCAGCCTGCGCCCGCGGCTGCTGCTTTCGATCCAACCGACGTCGCCGGGAACGAGCATCGCTCGCATGTTTTCGCCGACGAAGGTCGCTGTGAGGGTATCGACGGTCATCACGCCGACCGCGCGGCCGCCCCGCTCTACGGCGAGGACGGTGCTGATATAGCTCTTACCTTCGGCGTCGTACGGTCCGTCGAACCGCGGCTCGCCGGGGGTTTCCAGCGCGCGGCGATACCATTGCGCGGTCGTATACGGAATTGTGCGCGGGTTGCGCAGACCTTGCCGAACGCTACCGTCCGGAGCCGCCCAATCGTAGACGCAGAAATACTTTACGCTGCTGCTGAACGAGTAGGGCTGGTACGAAACGCCGACGTCGTGAATCTGCGGAGTGCTGCGCGAAAGGAACAGCTCCGTAACGAGCCGCTCCGCCGCAGCCGGATCGTCGCGAACGTTCGCCAGCGTTTGCGCACCCGTGCTGACGAGCTGAATCGCCTTACCGAAGTAGTCGTCGATGCGCGTTTCGATCTCGTGCAGCCGCACTTGCTGTGCCGAGCGGAACTGCGTTTCGTTCTGTACCACGCGCGAACGAGCATTTGCGACGACCAATAACGTCGCCGCCAACGCCGCTACGCCGAGTATCGGGAGCCAAAACCAGGGCGGCCGATACTCGCGCGCCTGGTACACCGGCGCTTCGGGGCCCATTTGCCCATGCGTTCGCGCTCGGCTATGAGTTCCCGCTACAATCCGAGGTCGCCGCTGGGATTCTGGTCCCACAGAGTCTGCGAGTGCGTATATCGGTTCAGCATTTCAGGTGACTTATGTCGCGTGTGCCGTTGGATCGCCCAGTCCGGCAGTCCGCGCCGCCGCGAGGTCGTTACAAAGCCCGATCGAAGGGAGTGCGCGGCGACGTGCCGCGGGTCGAGGCCGGCGCGCTCCGCAGCTCGTTTGACAATTTCGGCCACTGCCGCTGGCGATAGCGGCTCGCTTGCGATATTCCCGTGCCGGTCGATACGGCGAAATGCCGGCCCATCCGAAATGTTCGCTAGGTTCAGCCACCGCAGGAGTGCGACGACCGGACAGTTTGTCGTTGACGTGAGGAACTCGACTGCGACCCTTTCCGGTTCGCCTTCCTGATTGGTTTTAGAATACTGAATCGTTACCACGACGCCTTTCTTTTCGAAAGCAAGATCGGCACGGTGCAGCGCCACGATCTCGCTGCGTCGCAGGGCTGCCGAAAACCCAAGTAAGAGCACCGCCCGATCGCGCACGTCAATTGCTCGCGTCGATTCGGCGTCGGGAAGAATGCGCAGCAACTCCTCCGATACGACGGCTTTCTTCGGCTTAGGCTTGATCCGGAGCGATTTCCGAATACCGGCCCACGCTTTCTTCACGACAGCCATGTCGGTAGGTGATAGGTAGCCCGCATCGCGGTGGTAATGTGCAATCGCGGCTAATCGGCGACCGATTGATGCCGGGTTCAGCGGCGGCTTTCTGGCATACGCAAGGTACGTGATGTAAAGCTCCACCGCTCGGTCCGACGAGGGCAGAATGGGGAAACTATGGCGCGAGCAGTACGCCGCAAAATCGCTCCAATCGCTCCGGTAGGCGCGCCGGGTATTCGCGGCACGAGACAGATCTTCAAAGCGGCGGGCCGCCTCGATCGTTTCGAGCAACTCTGCCGATAATGCCGGGGGCTGCTGCGGAACCGGCAAATGTTCGTTCATCCTCGGCCACTGTATCAGCCGGGACGCCTCTTGCCTAGCCCGCGATAAGTCCAGTTATCACAGCCCAGAGTGATTGGGGCCGGCCATGTCCGAACACCTGTTCGCATGCTTCCGGAGAAGGTCCCCGGTGAAGCCCTAATGGACCGGGCCGAGCAACACCTCGCCGCTAGCCGCCGGCAGCACGATGCGACCGGAGTAACGCGTCCCATTTTCGTCGCGGTACGTTCCCTTTAGCGCGAATGCGGCCGAAGTCGTCGTCGGGTTGACGAGCGCGAGGCCGT
>JAFAHZ010000247.1 GCA_019236975.1 Vulcanimicrobiota bacterium
ACGCGACGTATTACTCCGTTCCCGGCTCGGGGCCCGGCTCGCATTTGAGCGGGTTACAGGCTATTACGACAGGACCGGACGGCGCACTATGGGTCACTGCTAGCGGTGTTGTTTCTGGTGAAGATTGGATCGGTCGTTTCGATCCGAACTCGCTTGCGTTCACCGACTACGGTTTTACGACGGCCGGCGTGTCACCCGAGGGTATCGCGGCCGGCCCCGACGGCGCCATCTGGTTTACGGAGGCCCAGGGCGACGCTATTGGACGCGTCGCGATTCAATCGTCGAGCTCGGTCCGCCGCGGCTCAGGACGGAATCGTCGATCCAGTCCGAACGAGTGACCGGCGCCGCCCGCAACGACCGCAATGCTCAGCACGATATCAGCGGTGTCGTTGCTTGCCGGTGACCAAGGCATCATTCCCTTGACCACGCGTCTTGCGGGCGGCGTCGCAATCGTGCTGCTCGCCAATTATCTGTGCGCCAAGCGAACGTTGCAGGCTCCATTCACGTGCACCGAAGGAATCTCACGATAGATCGCGCACGGGCGCCGACGGCATCGAACGCTTCAGCGAATCCTGGCAGATCGCTAGGACCGATCGTCCCGAGATCGAGCGTGTCGGTGTCGAGCGGCTCCCTGTAGAACACCAAGAACTCATTTTTGCCAGCAGCATCGTACGTAGCATAGCGAACCGTAAGCCACTGGTCGGGTTGACGAAAATTCTTCGCCCTGATAAAACGCGTGGTCAACGCCGACTCGCTGTTTGGCGATTGGAGCTCAGCTAACGCATTTGAGGCGGCAAAGACATTGGTTTTAAGGGCGACGCCCGCGACTTCGATTCCGGGGCGCAATCGGTACCTGTAGATATCGTTGCCGCTCGTCATGTGTTCGATCTGCACGACGACCATTGCGCCAACGGTATCATCGTTCTTCTCGGCGAAGATAAAACGGCTGCCCGCGCTTTCGGCCAGTGAAAAGTCGAACGTGCCAATGGACGCGTATCGATTCGGGACAGTCAAACAGATGCTGCCCCAACGCACGGCATGGCCGTGCACGGATGCTAGTGGCTGTTGGGCAGCCGCAACCGTGCCGCAAAGCGCCGCAAGCGGTAGGGCCAGCGCCCGTGACTTCCTCAATTACGGCGCTCGGCCGCGACGAACTCGAGGTAGTGGGCTAACTGCGCGCCGCGCGCTTCACCCATCATTTCCGAAACCACAGCAACGGTGAGATTAATGCCCGAGGTCAATCCGCCGGCCGTTTTCAACTTTCCGTTCTCCACGTACCGCGGCCCTCGTACGAGCTCGACCTTCGGATACGTCTTGGCGAAATCGTCGTAATAGTCGTGATGCGTCGTGGCGCGCTTTCCGTCGAGCAATCCGGTCGCCGCGAAGAGGTACGCTCCGGTGCAGACCGACATGACGACGTCGGCGCCGTCCGCCATCTCGCGAATCCATGCGAGCTTTTGCGGCGTGTGTCCGGACTGCGCTCCCATTACGATGATCTTCGGCGCCGGCGCGGAGTCGTAGGTATGATCGGGCACGATGCGCAACCGGCCGTCGGCTTTGACGGGGTCCAATGTATCGCTGACGACGTACGGCGCAAAGACCTGCTCGACGTTGGCAACGTCGCCAAAGTGATCGCTGCCTGGAGGCGGCGGCTGATGCGTACCCTTCGTCTGCCAAACGGCGGAAAACGCTTCCCAGGGTCCGGCCAGATCGATGAGATTACACATCGGTCCCACGACAAATGCGACCGGAATCCCGTTTTCCACCGAGACCGGTTGAGCGCTTACGCCCGCGCTCGGATAAAGCGCGCAACCCAGCGTCGCACATCCTACGAGTAAGGCATCTTTTCGCTTCATTATCTAACTTCCCGGAGGCACGAAGCGATCGGCAATTGTGAAGTACTTGCTCGGCCACACCGCGATCGTTTTATGCCCGTAGTCGTAGACGACATTGAAGCGCTTTAGGACGCCCGTGCCGATGCTGCCGCCGAGGCTTTGAGTGGAAAACACGCCGGAGTTCGGACGGGCCGCGCGGGCGACAATGTCGCGGAGCGGCGTGTCGAAAACATCGAGCGACGGCAGCGTAAACACATCGGCATAGATCGGACCCCCCACGCCGTAGCCGGTAACGATGTTCGATTGCGAGGGATATTTGCCGTAAAAGGCGTGCCGCTTCGCGAAGGGAGTAAACAAGGTCAGCGACGACCTGTCGCCGGTATCGACGAGAATTGTCGTGGGTATCCCATCGATGCGCCCCGCGACGATCGGCAAAACGCCGTCGAATTTCGTGGTGGACGCGGTGGATGGCTCTACCGGAGCCGAGCCCGCAAACGTGATCGTTCCATCGTCCACATTGACGTAGGTCACGTAGCGCTGCATGAGCGGATAACCGATCGCGCCGTCCAAATGCGGAAAGTGAAATTTCGCGCGTATTTGGCTGAGATCCATGACCTCGGCGTCCATATTGTGTAAGACAAGCGTGCCGATCGAAAGGCTCTTCACCTTTGCGGCGCTCACCTGAGGCGTGCCGCTACCGGCACCGCTGACAGTCCCGGCCGGATGCGTCGCCAGGCCAACCGCTTTTGCCGTTTCATACGTGATGTCGAAGGCGGAGTCGCCGGTATCGACGATGAGCCAGAACGGACCTTGCCCGTCGATGCGGCATTGGATGAGCATCCGGTTGTCGTGGTAGATGAACGGGACGGTCGTGCTTTCCACCGGTGCGGCAGTCGACTGGGAGGATCCGATGCAAAGGTAACCGACCAACAACAGGAGAGAGGCCCTTGCGAATCGACTCATAGCGTATATAGTACGGCTTCTCGAAGCGATCCGTAATCAAAGAATCATCAATTAATAAAAATGAAAACGCACGCCTATGCAACGGTCGTGACGTGGGCGCCTAGGATATTTTCAAGATGGTCGAGGCCGCGATTCTCGGGCCGGGACCGGCCGTAATCGGCGAACGCGTTTCGACTTCGCCGGCCGCGCGACGGTGCCGCGATTACGACGAGGAGATTTGGTCGAGCATGATGCCCGAATCGCGCGCCGAGACGGCTTGCGCGACGTCGGCTTGACTGATCATGCCGACGAGCTCGCCGTTCTCGACGACCGGAAGGCGCCGAATCTGATTTTGCGCCATAATCTCGGTGACGCGCTCGACCGGTTCGTCGGGACCGACCGTAATCGGCGAACGCGTTTCGACCTCGCCGACAGTGGTCTTTGCGGGATCTTTTCCGCGCGCCACGGCGCCCACGACGATGTCGCGATCGGTGATGATACCTTTGAGGTGATTGCGCTCGTCGCAGACCGGCAGCGCGCCGACGTCGTGTTGCGCCAAGCGTTCGGCCGCCGTTTGTAACGAGTCGTCTTCGCGAACCGATTCGACGTTTTCGGTCATGATGTCGGATGCAATCGATGCTTTGAGTGCCATGCGCAGAGCGTACCCGCCGTGGTCCCCTCTAAACGCGCGAAAGTGGACCGTTACAGAAGACGGCACTCCGTGTACCATACGCTGATGAAGAGAGCGTTTCTAGGCGTCTTCTTGGCTGCCGTCAGTCTTGCGATGCCGCTCGGCCGGCAACCCGCCGCGGCTCAAACGGATGCGGCTCCGGCAACCCGCGACGGGAGCGGCGATTTTGCGTTCGAGTACGGAACCTGGCGCACGCATTACCGGCTGCTGCGCAAGCGATTGGCCAACGATCGCGTCTGGTACGATTGCTACGGCACGTCGCAGATCCGGCCGTTCTGGGGCGGGCAAGGGAACCTCGAAGACGGCGATCTGCAATGCCCCACGAAGTACGTGGGCGGACTCACGGTCCGGACGTACGATGCGAAAACGCATCAATGGACGATCTGGTGGGCGACAAAACAGCTCGGTATCGTTCCTCCGCCGCAAGTGGGACATTTCGACGATCGCGGTACGGGAAATTTCTTCGCGCGCGACCTGCAGGAAGGGAAGCACGTCATCATCCGCTTCCGCTGGACGCATCCCGGCAGCAAACCCCATTTCGAGCAAGCGTTCTCGGCGGATAACGGTAAAACGTGGGAAACGAACTGGACGACCGACTACTCGCGCGTCTCGCCGTCGAGCAAGGGCGTCTGGAACGCCGTAGCGCCGGCCGGCGACGGTCACGACGGATTCGATTTCTTACTGGGAACGTGGCGGACGCATTACGAACGGCTGCGCCACCCGCTGGCAAACGATCGCGAATGGTTTGCCTGCGAAGGCCATTCGTCGGTAACCGCGTTTTGGGGTGGCGCCGGTAACATCGAGGACGGCGATCTGCACTGCCCGGGCGGCGCGGTGATCCGTGGCGTGACGGTGCGCGTCTATCGCGAAACGACGCACCAATGGCAGCTCTGGTGGGGCACGACTGCCTCGGGCTTGTTAACGCCGCCGCAAGTGGGCGCGTTCGATGCCGCCGGTGTCGGAATCTTCGATGCACCCGATACGTGGCACGGACGACCGATCGTGGTTCGGTACAAGTGGACGACCCGCGACGGCACGCCGTATTACGAGCAATCGTTTTCGCCCGACGGCGGCAGGACGTGGGAGACCAACTGGACGACTGTGTACACGCATGAAAGCGCTCCAGTTCGCTCGATTCGGTGAGCCCGCAGACGTCGTCGCCCTCAGTGAGATTCCGAAACCCGAGCCCGGAAGCGGCGAGGTGCGCGTGCGCGTTCGGCTCGCACCGATCCACAATCACGACCTCGCGACGATTCGCGGCATCTACGGGGTAAAGCCGCCGCTGCCCGCAATCGGCGGAAGCGAATCGGCGGGCGTCGTCGACGCATTGGGGGAGGGTGTCGACGGCATCGCGGTCGGGACGCGCGTAGCGCTCGGAGCGCGCGGCACGTGGACGGAATACGTGACGCTTCCCGCGGCGTCGCTCCTGCCGGTTCCGCCGAACGTTCCCGACGAGATCGCGGCGCAGCTCGTAGCGATGCCGCTTTCGGCAGTCGTGCTGCTCGATGAGCTGCGCGTGCGCGCGGGCGATTGGATCGTCCAGAATGCGGCCAACGGTGCGGTGGGGCGCACGCTGATGCGCGCGGCACAAAAAGCCGGAATCAACGTGATCAATCTCGTGCGGCGCGAAAGCGCGGCGGAAGAGCTGCGGTCGTTCGGGGCGCAGCACGCCGTCGTGCAAGAGGGGAAGTGGGCCGAGCGCGTGCGCGACATCGCAGGCACGAACGCGATCGCGCGCGTCGTCGATTCGCTTTGCGACCAGAATTCGATCGCGCTGAATCGGCTGCTCGGGCCCGGTGGCGAACACGTCGTTTTTGGAGCGCTCGGCAAATCGCCGCTGTCGGTGGATCCCGGCGCGTTGATCTTCGGCCAAACGGTCGTGCGCGGTTTCTGGATGATTGCATGGATGACGAGTGCGAGCGAGTCGCAGCGCCGCGACGCAATCGGGCGTTGCGTCGCTATGGCGGCAGCGGGCGAACTCGCCTTGGCCGCCGCGTCCGTTCACCCGTTTTCAGAAGCCGCCGAAGCTCTAAGGGAAGCCGAATCTCCCGGACGCTCCGGAAAAGTGCTGCTGCAAGCTTAGTCGCCAAACGGCAGCAGCACGTCGATCGCCGACACACCCTCTCGGGGAATCGAGATCGTGCCGCCCAACCGTTCGACGATTCGGAGTCCGCGGCCGCGGGTCGACAGTGCCGCCGCGGTCTGCCGGCGAGGCGTGAAACCTTTGCCGGCATCCGAGACGATTAACCGCCAGCGCACTCCTTTGGGATGAAGCTCCACGTGCACCGGTAACGCTCCGTGCTCGCAGGCATTGGCGAGCAGCTCGCCCAGAATGATCGTGCCGTCTTCGATTTGTTCTGCAGTCTTTCCGTGGCTCGCGAGTTCCTCTGAAAACTCGCGACGCAGACGCGCGATCGTCTGTGAGTCGACGGCCGTCACGTGCCAACGGGGATTCACGCGCATCGCTCGGGTACCTCGGCCGTAACATCGTGATGAAACGCGATCGTCAAAATCGCAACGTCGTCGAGGGCGCGCGAATCGGGCAAGATCGCGCGCAAAATGTCGCCTGCCGGGTCTTTGCAGTTCACGTCGATCGCTTGTACGGAAGCGGCCAGCTGCTCTTCCCCGGCAACCGCGTCGCGGCCGTGTTCGATAAGCCCGTCGGTATAGAGAACGAGCAACGAGTTAGGAACGAGCCGGCACAGCGCGCTCGTATAAGTAGGACGATCGGTCGCACCGAGCGGCGGTCCCGGCGTCGAAAGCCGCTCGACGGTGCGGTCGGGAGCGAGCAAGAGCATCGGCGGATGGCCGGCGTTGGCGAATGATACCGTTCCGGTCGCAACGTCGACGAATCCGCACGTTGCGGTGACCATGCGGCTGTCTTGCAGTAGAAGCGTGTCGTTCGCCCGCGCGAGCACGACGGCCGGATCGCGCTCGTACGTTCCGACTGCCGCGATGGATTGGCGGACACGGCTCATCACGACCGCCGCCTCGAGTCCGTGACCGGCGACGTCGCCGATGGAAAAGAGCACGCGCTCGTCGGAAAGCTGGTACGCGTCGTACCAATCGCCGCCGACGCGCGCCTCCTCGCGCGCCGGAAGGTACGCCGCGGCGAAGCTCGCTCCGGGAAACGCCGGGAGTTCGCGGCGAACGAACGCGCTCTGCAAGAGTTCGGCCGCCAGCCGTTCGCGTTCGAATGCGACGTTGCGTTCTTCCAGCCGGCCAACGAGCCGGCGCTGAGTCGACCAATACAGCGCTACGACGACCACGACCAGCACGCCAAACAACACGCCGACGGTGAGCACCCGCGTAATAATGCGAGCCGTGGCGTCACCGGCTTGATTCGATTTCGCGTTAAGTTCGTCGACTAGCTGGCGATCGTTATCGCGAAAATCGTCGACGAGTGATTTGCCGGTAAGTTCCAGACTAGACCGATCGTCGCCGCGCCAGCGCTGAAGAATCGGCGATGCCACTTCGCTTCGCCACATGCGATTGATGGCGCGTTCTCGCTCGAGCGGCTTGACGCCGATAGACAGCGCCGTCAGTAACGATTCGAGACTGCGCGCCGAAGGCTCGAACAGCGGCAACGCCTCGCGATAGGGCTGGAGAAAGACGCGAGCGCCGGTTGCCGCGTAGCCGCGAATGCCGGTCTCTTCGTCGAGCTGCAGTTTGAGCAACCGTCCGCGTTCGAATTCGGCGGCTTTCAGTTGGGCTTGCAGCCGCGCGTCGGTTTCAATCGCAGAGCGCACCCATAGCGTCGAGATCGTAAAGATGAGCAGGACGAGGACGGCGAGCGAGACGTGCCTCACGGGGCAACGGCGGCGTCGACACTCGCGTATGGCGGCAAAATCGCACCGATTCCGGAGATCTCGTAGAGCCGGCGCACGCCGGGGCCCACGACGACGCGCAACGGCGACCGCCCCGCATCCATTCGGCCACGGTGAAGGGCGATTAGCTCCGACAGCGCCATCGAGTCTATGTACCCGACGCCCGAAAGGTCGATAACCGCGAACTCCGCCATGGCCAAGCCGGCCAAAAGCTGCCGAAACTCCTCACGCGTCGTGAAGTCGATGTTGCCTGAGAAGGCCGACACCGTTCGTGCGCCCGTCACTCGTTGGGATTACCCGCGGCAACGAAATGGTAAACAAGCGACCACCTGCCGGTCACACGTACCGGCTAGAGTAGGCTCCATGAACGTCACCTGGAAACCGCTGCATCGCCCCGTGCCCGCGCGCGCAACGCTGCCCGATAGCGCGTTCGCCTTTCCGGCCGAGCGAAAAGAACCGCTGACCGACGCCTCTCGGGTTCGCAGCGCCGTCGCCCGCTTCGCCCAGGTCTCGGGGGTGAGCGATAGCGAACGGGGTCAGGCTTTTGCCAATATCAAGGCGGCGGCGGCGTACTTCGGCGTGACCGTGGGTGCCAAAAGCTGGCACGACCTCGTGGCCCTTCGACTCGCCCCTCCGGGGCTCGCTCAGGATGACAGGGGTCTCGCCCATCCCGGGCTCGACGAGGCCAGAGCAGTAATCGGATAAGACAAAAGGAGGAATCGGCCCGCGGCCGTTGACGCTCCCCGCGACGGGTGCTAAACTCGTAGCCTATGCCCCGCGGCTCTTAGCAAGCCACCTATAAAGAAGGGCGAGTCACCTCCGGCGTGCTTCCGGAGCCGTGCTCGTCTTTTTGGTGTGCCCGCGAGTTTCGTGGCATGCGCGCATTCACGTACCAACGTAGAGAAAGAGAGTAATGGCGAAAACGACAGCTCCGAAGGCCCCCGCGAAGAGCTCTGCGGGAGCGAAGGGCAAGTCGAAGCGCGCCGCGTCCGCAAAGGACGGGGCCGCAGGTAACGGCGCCTCGAGAGTCATGCCCGCGACGTTCCCCATGCCCACGGGAGCGTTCACGGTCGAACAGCCCCCCGATCCTGGAGCCAAGCGCAGCCGGCACACGTTTGCCAAAATTCCCCACGTCTTGGAAGTGCCCAACCTCATCGAGCTGCAGAAAGCCAGCTTCGAATGGTTCAAGACGGAAGGCTTGGCCGAAGCGTTCGCTTCCATTTCCCCGATCAAGGATTTCACCGGAAATTTGATCCTCGAGTTCGGCGAGCACAGCCTCGGCGAACCCAAATATACAATTGAAGAGTGCCGCGAGCGCGACATGACGTACAGCGCGCCGCTGCGCGTTCGGGTCCGCTTGATCACGGCCGAGTCGGGCGAAATCAAGGGTATCCCGGACCAGGAGATCTTCATGGGCGACTTCCCGCTCATGACGGATAAAGGCACGTTCATGATCAACGGCGCCGAGCGGGTCATCGTCAGCCAGCTCGTGCGTTCGCCCGGCGTCTACTATAGCCAAGACGTGGACACCAACGCGCGTCCGACGTTCAACGCGACGATCATTCCGAATCGCGGCGCTTGGATCGAGTTCGAGACCGACAACGGTACGAAGAACGACGAAACCGAGGGTACGATCGGCGTTCGTATCGACAAGAACCGTAAGATCTACGTGTCGACGTTCATCCGCGCGCTGTCGCGTCCGGATCTCGGTTTGAATTGGGAGACCGACGACGCGATCCTCGCGCTCTTCGACGGCAGCCCGCTCGTTCGCAACTCGATCGAGAAAGACAAAGACATCAAAACGCGCGAAGACGCGCTCAAGGAGATCTATAAGAAGCTGCGCCCCGGCGAACCCGAGAACGCGGAGAACGCCGAAAAGCTGCTCGAGTCGCTGTTCTTCGACGAGAAGCGCTACGATCTCGCGGGCGTCGGACGCTACAAGCTCAACGGCAAGTTCCATTACCGAATCGAGAATCCGGATCCCGAGCTGCGCTCGGAGCAGCCGAACGTCGTCGTCGACGAGTACGCCGATGCCGGCCTGGAAATGCCGCCGATCGAAACCAAGTGCCTCACCCGCGCCGACATGATCGCGGTCATTCGCCGCTTGGTCAAGGTCGCGACGGGCGTCGTTCCCAAGGACGATATCGACCATCTCGGCAATCGCCGCGTTCGCAGCGTCGGCGAGCTGCTGCAAAACCAGTTCCGCGTCGGCTTGCTGCGCCTCGAGCGCGTCGTGCGCGAGCGCATGACGGTGCAAGACATCGAGACGGTTACGCCGCAGGCGCTGATCAACATCCGTCCCGTGGTGGCGGCGATCAAGGAGTTCTTCGGCTCCTCGCAGCTCTCGCAGTTTATGGACCAAACGAACTCGTTGGCCGAGCTGACGCACAAGCGGCGTCTATCGGCGCTCGGACCGGGCGGTCTCTCGCGCGAGCGCGCCGGTTTCGAAGTCCGGGACGTCCACCACTCGCACTATGGCCGCATCTGTCCGATCGAAACGCCGGAAGGCCCGAACATCGGTCTGATCGGCTCGCTCGCGACGTACGCGCGCGTCAACAAGTTCGGCTTCATCGAGACGCCGTACCGCGTCGTGCGCGACAGCAACGTCACCGACGAAATCGTGTACCTGACGGCCGATCGCGAAGACGAATACATCATCGCGCAGGCCAACACGCCGGTCGATCCCCAGGGCGGCGGCATTCAGGCCGAGTCGGTCGTCTGTCGCTATGCCGAGGAGTACATCGAAGAGCCCGCAGCGCGCGTTCAGCTGATGGACGTGTCGCCGAAGCAAATCGTCTCGGTGGCCACCGCGCTGATTCCGTTCCTCGAGCACGACGATGCCAATCGCGCGCTCATGGGCGCGAACATGCAACGGCAAGCGGTGCCGTTGCTGCGTCCCGACGCACCGGTGGTCGGCACCGGCATGGAGTACCGCGCTGCCAAGGATTCCGGCAGCCTGGTCGTCGCCGACGAAGGCGGCGCCGTGACGGCGGTCGATGCGAAGGCCATCATGGTGCGCAACGACGAGGGCGTCGAAAAGCCGTACGAACTGCTGAAGTTCGTCCGCAGCAATGCCGGCACGTGTATCAACCAGCGTCCGATCGTGTCGCTCGGCGACAAAATCGTGGCGGGCCAAGTGCTCGCCGACGGTCCGTCGTCGGACGAAGGCGAGCTCGCACTCGGCCAAAACGTGCTCGTCGCGTTCATGCCGTGGGAAGGCTACAACTACGAAGACGCCATTCTGATCAGCGAGCGCATGGTCAAGGAAGACCGCTTCACCTCGATTCACATCGAAGAGTACGAGTGCGAAGCGCGCGACACGAAGCTCGGTCCCGAAGAGATCACGCGCGACATTCCCAACGTCGGTGAAGACGCGCTCAAGGATCTCGACGAGCGCGGCATCATCCGCATCGGCGCGGAAGTGCGTCCGGAAGACATCCTGGTCGGCAAGGTCACGCCTAAGGGCGAAACCGAGCTGACCGCCGAGGAGCGTCTACTGCGCGCAATCTTCGGTGAGAAGTCGCGCGAAGTTCGTGACACCTCGCTGAAAGTGCCGCACGGCGAAAAAGGCAAGATCATCGACGTCAAGGTCTTCTCGCGCGAGAACGGCGACGAGCTGTCTCCGGGCGTGAACCACCTCGTGCGCGTCTACGTCGCCCAGAAACGTAAGATTCTGCAAGGCGACAAGATGGCGGGACGTCACGGCAACAAGGGCGTCATCGCCAAAGTGCTGCCGGAAGAAGACATGCCGTACCTGGAAGACGGTACACCGGTCGACATCGTCCTCAATCCGCTCGGCGTTCCGTCGCGTATGAACCTCGGGCAGATCATGGAAACGCATCTCGGCTGGGCCGCGCGCATGCTCGGCATGAGCGTGGCGACGCCGGTCTTCGACGGCGCGCACGCCGAGGATATCTCGGAATGGCTCCAAGACGCCGGTCTTCCGTCCGACGGCAAGACGTGGCTTCGCGACGGCCGCAGCGGCGAGCGTTTCTCGCGTCCGATCACGGTCGGCTTGATCTACATGCTCAAGCTGGCGCACTTGGTCGACGACAAGATCCACGCGCGTTCGACCGGCCCGTACTCGATGATCACGCA
>JAFAHZ010000178.1 GCA_019236975.1 Vulcanimicrobiota bacterium
TCGGCGCGGTGATCGCACTGCTTGCCGGCCTCGGCATACTCGGCACCTTCGGAAAGGCGTAAGGGACGCTCAAATGATCGTTCGCGACGACGAATATCTCGATTTCAGTAAAGTTCCGGAAAGCCGCGGCGTGCCTACGATGGTGTACTACGTTGCCGTCATCGGCATCGTCGGCATCTTTGCCGTGGGCGCTGCTTCGATCTTCAGCTCCGGCTACGGCCACCACTGGCCGGCCAACACGACGCTGCGCACCGATCTCGGCACGCTACATCAGTAGTTCCGGCCGCTCTACGCCTGCACTGCAGCCTAGTTCGCGATAGCCTCCAGCCATTCGCGAATCTGCCAGCTCTTCACCACTCCATTGAGCACGAATGGGTCGCCGGCGACGAACGCTTCGGCGGCCTCTCGCGTTTTGAAGACGCCCATGGCGCCCTCTTTGGGGTTCGCGAACGGCCCGATCATGAGCAGCGAACCATCTTTGAGAAAGCCGTCCCACCAGGCGCGGTGGGCGGCGCCGTGAAGCGGTGCCTTTTCCATAACGTCGTCGGCCGACTGGTAATAGAGGACGTATTTCACGATATTAGTGGCGAGCCAGCAAAGCGAGAATTCCGAGCATCGTCGTTATCCACGTGCTCATTACGACGCCGATGGTCCACATGAATCGGCCGTCTATTCTTGCCTCTAGCTCTTTGCGGACTTCGTCGATTTTCACGGTCAAGTCCGCGCGCATCGAATCGAGCTTACGATCGAAAGAATCGAATCGCAAGTCGAATCCTGCAAGGCGCTCCGTCGTCTGTTCGTAGGCGCCCTCGAGATGGGCCATGCGTGCTTCTAATGGACTCACGGCGTTCGTTCCTCCCAGCCGCTTCAATAACGGCGAGAGTACCGGCTGCCTAGGGCAGGTCCGCGTTGCGGCCGTTACGGGTGGCAATCCCGATGGCGAGCGCCGGCAGATCTTCATCCGGAAGCAAGCCCGTCGATTTGCCGTCGATTTTATGCACGCCGGCGTAAACGGAAAATTCCACCATCGCCGGTATCGTTACGTCGGGAAGTTTTTTCTTGCCGAGCCACTCCCACTCGCACGCAACCGTTTGATCGGGGAAGAGCGCCGCAACGTAGCCGCAGGCGTCGATCTCCGAGCGGTCGTCGGGCTGGCGGTAGCGCACGAAGCCGTCGAGCGTGTAGATCGGTTTGAACGTCTGCAGGTACGCCCGAAACGGCGCGACCAGGACGGCCACGAAGTAGCCGAAAAACGCGACGAAGCCGAGCGCGAAGATCCAGGCGATTTTGATGAGCGTGGCGTCGGCCGGAACGTGATGCGCGCGCCACACGATGCCCAGCGTGATGAACGTCATGAAAAACATGCCGAGCAACGGCTCGATGGCCAGCGCGAACCGGCCGGTCAGCCCGCGCCACACGATGCGCCGCTCGCGTTCCGTCCACGGGCGCCGTGGAAGAAACCGTGCACGCGAATCGAGATCCCCACGCTTCATGCGGATACCGGCGCGGCTAGCGGCGACGCGCGTTCGACGATATCGCGCGCACCGCGCGGCGAAAACGTTCCCATCGTCCGGCCGCTGCGGTCGCCAAGCCGGCTGGCCGCAAATGCGTCGGCGACCGTCGAAGGCGCGTACCGCACGAGGAGCGACGCTTGCCAGAGCAGCGCCAGCCGCTCCGCGACGGCGCGCGCGCATCCCTCCAGCGTTTCGACGTCGCGCACTGCGCTTTCAACCTCCGCGAACGCTGCGGCGGCGCGCGCATCCGATAACGCCGGCACGATCTCCGCGCGCAGGGCCTCAAAGCACTCGGGCTGTTTCTGTAAAATGCGTAACACGTCCAGTGCGTTGATGTTACCCGAACCCTCCCAAATTGAGTTGAGCGGAGCTTCGCGATACAAACGCGGCAGGATCGATTCTTCGACGTAGCCGTTGCCGCCCAGGCACTCGAGCGCTTCGCCGATAACGGCCGGCGCTCGCTTGCAGACGTAATACTTACCGATCGCGGTCCCGATTCGCTTGAGCGCAGCCGCTGCCGCGTCCGTTGCCGAATCGTCGACCGCACGCGCAATCCGCATGAAGAGCGCGGTTGCCGCTTCCGATTCCAGCGCGATATCCGCTAGGACGTTCTGCACGAGGGGCCGGTCGATGAGCGTCGCCCCAAAGGTGCGGCGATACGTCGCGTGGACGATTGCCTGCGAAAGCGCTTGCCGAATCAATGCGGCCGATCCGCCGATGCAGTCCAATCGCGTGTGGTTGACCATTTCGACGATGGTCTGCACGCCGCGTCCCTCGTCACCGATCAGCCAGGCATGGGTCGCGTTCAACTCGATTTCGCTCGAAGCGTTGCTGCGATTTCCGAGCTTGTCCTTCAATCGCTGGATGACGAACGCGTTGCGCGTGCCGTCGCTAAGAATACGCGGAACGAAAAAGCACGATAGTTCGCCGTCCGCTTGCGCGAGCATGAGAAACGCGTCGCACATCGGTGCCGAGCAAAACCACTTATGACCGGTCAGCAGGTACTCGCGTCCCGGTCCGGGCTGCGACGCCGCAACCGCGCGCGTCGTGTTGGCACGCACGTCCGATCCGCCTTGCTTTTCGGTCATGCCCATACCGCAGAGTGCGGAGCCCTTCTCCGCGATGGGAATCAGTCGCGGATCGTACGCGCGGCACGCGAGTGCCGGTACCCATGCCGCTGCGAGCTCGGGCTGCACGCGCAGCGCGGGAACGGCGGCGTACGTCATCGAGATGGGACAGCCGTGACCGGCTTCGACTTGCGACCATACGAAGAACTTTGCGGCGCGGCGGACGTGCGGATACGGATCGCGATCTTCCCACGGTGCGGCGTGGAGACCGTATTCGGTCGCCCGCCGCATGAGTTCGTGCCATGCGGGATGGAAGCGCACTTCGTCGATCCGATTGCCGAACCGATCGTGCGTGCGCAGCTCGGGCGGATGCTCGTTGGCTTCGAA
>JAFAHZ010000237.1 GCA_019236975.1 Vulcanimicrobiota bacterium
CTTTCTTCGCTTCTTCGAAGCCCGCGTCGCGCCGGTCATGCACCGGCTCGGCGAGCTGGCGTTCGTTGCGGCCGTGCGCGAAGCGCTCCCGTGGAGTTTTGCCGGGCTGGCGGCCGGTTTCGTTCTCGTCTTCGCGATCCAATACACCGGCTCGCCTGGCGGCGAAACGCTCGGCATCCGGCTGGCCAACGCTTTTCTTCCGAGCTTCGGCATCATGGCGGCGACCCTAGTCGCGCTGCTGGCGCAGCGCCTTGCGGTGCGTACCGGGTACGCGTTGCTTCCCTTATTAACCGGAAGCGTTGCAAGCTTCGCCCTGGCACTGCCGCGGCCGTTCGGGGCGGACGCGCTCGTCTATCTGCGAACGCTCGGCGCGACGGGACTCTTTCTCGCAATTCTCGCCTGCGGCGTGACGGGTGCAGCCATCGCGCTCTTGCGCCGGATGACGAACGCTCCCGCCGCCGATTGGCTCGGCGCGACGGCGGCGGCCGCCGTCTTTGCGCTGCTGCTCGCGGCGCATCTTTCGGTTGCCGCGGGAATCGCCGCGGCGATGCAGCCGCTCGCGCGGCTGGGAGATAGCTACGTCGCGTTGCTGGCGATCGTCGCGATCGAAACGCTCTTGTGGAGCGCCGGCGTTCACGGACCGGCAGTGTTAGCCGCCGTTCTCACGCCGGTATACTTCTCGATGCAGATCGCGAACACGCACGCCCTGCAGGCGCACGCGCCGCTGCCCTATATCGTCGTCGTGTCGCTGTTTCTATTCGTCTTTCCCGGCGGCGCGGGCGCGACGTTCTCGCTGGCGGCGCTGCTGGCCGTTTCGCGCGTTCCGCGACTGCGGCGCATCGGGCGCGTCACGCTTTTGCCGGCGCTGTTTAATATCAACGATCCGCTGCTCTTCGGAGCGCCGGTGGTCTTCAATCCGTACTTCGTCGTGCCGTTCGTCGGAACGCCGATCGTCTTGGCGACGGTGACGTATTTCGTCGTCGCCGAAGGGCTGGTGTCGCGCGCGGCATTTTACGTGCCGTCGTTCGTTCCCGCGCCAATCGGCACGTACCTCGCGACGCAAGACGTACGCGCGATCGCGCTGACGATCGTCAACATTCTGCTCGCCTTTGCGATGTATTACCCGTTCGTACGCGCCTACGAGCGCCACGTCGGATCCACCGCGCAGCCGGCATGATCCTCGAGCTGTGCACGCGCTTTGGCATCGAAGGGCGTCTGCGCGACGCCGCGTTGCGCGCACGCGAGCGCATCGCAGGTTTCGATTACCCGGCGCAGCGCCGGGTGGCGGCGTCGATGCTGCACATCTTTATCGACGAAGGCGTTGCCGAAAGCGACTTAGCGGGAACGACCGGCTACGGGTACGACGACGCGGCCCGCGCGCGCTACGAATCGCTGCTCGCGCGCGTTTTCCGCACGGAGCGCGTGCTGGCGCGTCTGTCGATGGTCAGCGGAACGCACGCCATCGTAACGACGCTGGCCGCGTGCACGCGCCCCGGAACCACGCTGCTGTCGGTTTCGGGACGCCCGTACGATACGCTGCGTAACGCCATCTGCGACGCGCCGCACGCCCTCGCGCGCGACGGCGTCGCCTATCGCGAGATCGAGCTGATCGACGGACGAGAGGTCGACGTTCCGGCAACGATTGCGGCGCTGGATGCGAACGACGTTTCGACGGTCTTCATTCAGCGCTCGCGCGGATACGCACCGCGGCGGTCGTTATCGATCGCGCAGTGCGAGCGCGCGTGCGCGGCGATTCGGGAACGCTCACCCAACGCCGTCATCGTCGTCGACAACTGTTACGGCGAGCTGGTGGAAGATCGCGAGCCGACGCACGCGGGCGCCGACGTCGCCGTCGGCTCGCTCATCAAGAATCTCGGCGGTTCGATTGCGCCGGCCGGCGGTTACGTTGCGGGATCCGAACGCGTGCTCGAGCGCGTTGCCGCGCGTCTGTTTGCTCCCGGGCTCGGCGCCGCGCTCGGACCGACGCTTGGCTTCGGGCGCAGTTTCGTCCAGGGACTGTTTCTGGCGCCGGCGATCGTCGACCAATCGCTGCGCGGGTTGGATTTCGCGGCCGCGCTCTTCGACGAACTCGGGTACGCGGTCGATCCCGCGCCGGGCGCACCGCGCACCGACATCGTGCAGGCGATTCGCTTGGGATCGGCCGAGTTACTCGCGCGGTTCGCCGCCGGGCTGCAGTCGGCACTGCCGGTGAACGCTCGCTTTCGGCCCGAGCCGGGCCCGGTGCCCGGTTACGCCGACCCGGTCATCATGTCGAGCGGCGCCTTTATCGGCGGCGCGACCATCGAACTCTCCTGCGACGCGCCGCTGCGGGCGCCGTACGAAGTCTATCTGCAGGGCGGCGTCACGGCCGCACACGCATATCTTGGCGCACTCTTTGCAGCCCGCGCAATTCTCGCCTAGAGGCCCATCGCCCATCGCGAAGAAGCAACACCCTCGGTGAATAGCGGAAGCGAACAAGCACCCGAGCGCAAGTACTTGCGCGTCAGCGCCGACTTTCCGGCGACGGTGATTTTGCCGGGGCACGAGCTGATACTCTTGGGCAAGGCAGTCGATCTCAGCGGCGGCGGCATGCGCGTCGTGACGGCGACCGATTTACCGTCGGGTCAAACGATCGTCTTGCGATTCTCGCTCCCGGGATTGGAACGCGAGCTGTTGGTGCGCGGCCGCATAGTGCTGTCGTTTTACGATGCCGCGGCCAAGCAATACGCGCACGGGGTCGCGTTTACGCAATACGCTCCGCAAGATCAAGAAGCCATCGCGAGCTTCATTTCCAAAGCCAAAGAAGCCCCGATTTAACCCAGCTCTTTGTCGCCTTCGGCCTCGTGTACCTCAGATTTAGCCCAGCTCTTTGTCGCCTTCGGCCTCGTGTACCTCAGTACACGTCGGCCTCGGCTCCTCGATCTGACCTAAATCGTGTTTCCGCGAGCGTGTGAAGACAATTTCGCCCTCCGGCTAGGAGCCGGAAGGCGAAGTTTACTGCGGTAAATGAGCCTTTTGGCGACAACGCCGGGGGCGAAATTTACTCTCCGCCGCCGAGGAAGCCGTAAAAGAAGTAGCGGTTCCCGTCGCTCGTGGAGATGACGATGCGCGTATCCTCGATGCCGGCGCTGGCGATCGTCTTGCCGACGAGCGTCTCCAGAATGGCCTGCGCCTGCAGGAATTCGGCTTCCCGCAGCGCGTCCGGCTCGACCTCG
>JAFAHZ010000258.1 GCA_019236975.1 Vulcanimicrobiota bacterium
GGCGCGCAACTTCTCGACTCCTGCGTAATCGCTCACCACCATGACTTGCGGCGCGCCGTTCATGCGCCGCATCAACGGTCCGAGGACGCCCGAGGCGCCGAACTCGACCACGAGGTCGAGACCGTAGGAAAGCAGTTTCTCCGCGGCATCGTGCCAACGCACTTCCTGCACGATCGAGCGCACGAGGTTTTCCTTGATCGTCGCGACGTCGCGGTAGACGCGAGCGTCGACGTTTGAGACGACGTCGATCGACGGGAGCGCAAAGCGAGCGGATTGCACCGCTGCCGCGAAGCGTTCCACCGCCGGCTCCATCAACTCGCTGTGCCAGGCGCCCGAAACGTTCAGCGGCACCGCGCGTTTCGCTCCGGCGGCTACCGCGGCGTCGCCGACCGCCGCAACGGCATCGACGTCGCCGCTGACGACGATCTGCGTCGGCGAGTTGAAGTTCGCCAGCTGCACTCTGCGGCCGGTGTCCGCGCGCACGCGATCGACGACTTCGCGGACGCGGTCGGGCGGCAATCCCAAGACCGCCGTCATGGCGCCTTTGGCGCGATCCGCCGCATCTTGCATCGCTTTCCCGCGCTCGTCTACGATTCGCAGCGCATCTTCGAACGAGAGTGAGCCCGCAAGAACCAAGCTGCAAAACTCACCGAACGAATGGCCTGCCGTCACGACCGGTGCGAAATCGTCTCCAACGGCCGCACAGAGCGCAACGTTGGTCGTGAAGATCGCGGGCTGGCTATACTGCGTCTCGCGCAACTGCTCTTCGGGACCTTCGCGCTGCAACGCGAGCAGGTCGTAACCCAAAACCCGCCGCGCCGTCTCGAACCGTGCGTTTGCGACGGGACTCTTGCTCGCGAGGTCGACCCCCATGCCGACCGCTTGCGATCCCTGCCCGGGAAAGAGCGCCGCGATCTTCATGCGGCTTGCTGCCATTCCCACGCGACGGCTCCCCACGATAATCCCCCGCCGAATGCGACGAAGACGATCACGTCGCCGGATTTGAGCCGTCCGGCGCGCACGAACTCGGACAGCGCGATCGGAATCGAGGCGGCCGACGTGTTGCCGTATTCGGCGATATTGGTGACGACTTTCTCTTCGGGCACCCCCAGATAGTGCGCGGCCGCGTCGATGATCCGCTTATTGGCTTGATGCGGAATGAGATAGGTGACGTCGGCTTTGGTCAGCTGCGCCTTTTGGAGCGCGACGTCCGTCGCCTCGATCATCTTATTGACCGCGACTTTGAACACTTCGCGTCCTTGCATCGCGATGAGATTGCGTTTCTCTTCCAGTGCCGCCCCATCGATGGGGCGCCGCGATCCACTCGCCTCGACGTACAGCAGCTCGGGTCTGCTGGCATCGGCGCCCAGCTCGGCGCCGAGAAACGAGTTTCGTTCCGCTCGCTCGAGGATGACCGCGCCGGCGCCATCGCCGAAAAGAATCGCCGTCGAGCGATCTTCCTTATTAAGGATCTTCGAAAGCGTTTCCGCGCCGATGAGCATGATGCGCCGGTAGACGCCCGACCGAACCAGCCCCGACGCCACCGTCAGGCCGTAGATGAATCCGCTGCACGCAATGGAGATGTCGAACGCCGGCTTGTCTTTGGCGCCGAGATGCGCGGCCACGATGCAGGCGGTCGCCGGAAAATAGTAGTCGGGGGTCACGGTGCACACGATAAAGCAGTCGATATCGGCGGCTGCGAGTTTGGCGTAAGCGAGAGCGTTGGTCGCGGCTACGGCCGCGAGGTCGCTCGTCGCTTCAGCATCGGCGGCCCAGTGCCGGCGCTTCATTCCGGTCCGCGTCGTAATCCATTCGTCCGACGTATCGAGCCAGCGTTCCAAATCTTCATTGGACACCACGTGGGCCGGCGCGTGATGTCCGACGCCGACGATCTTCACGCCGGTTAGCGACATCGACTAGTCGTGATCGTGGGCGGCGCGTTCGTCCCGAACTTCGACGACCTGACGGCCGTCGTACGTCCCGCACGACCCGCACGCGAAGTGCGGCCGCTTGGGCTGATGGCACTGCGAGCACTCGACCGTAGTGACCGGTGCGAGCTTCCAGTTCGCCGCACGGCGGCTGCGCGTCTTACTGCGCGGCGTCTTCCATTTGAGATTTGCCACGTGTTTCTCCGTTGGTACACGAGCATGCGCCCGCGTTAAGGTTCGCTCCGCACGTTCCGCACAGTCCGCGGCATTCTTCCATACACCGCAGGCCCATCGGCAGCACGCTGAGCACGTTCTGCTGCGCAAGGTCCCCGACGTCGAGACGGTCTCCCGTCAGGACGTTGTTTTCGCCGAACGGATCCGCGTCTCGCCCAACGAGCGGATCGATTCGCTCGTCGACGTCCACGTGAACCGCCCGGCCGACATCTTCCAAGCACGCTACGCATTGACCGCGGACGACGGCGTCGATGGTGCCTTCGACCGTCAGCATCCGATCGGCGTAGCGCAGTTCGAGATGCACGCGCGCCGGCTCCGGAAAGACGATTCCCTCGAACGGCTCGATCGGCACCTCGTCGTCGACGAGCATCCGCTGGCGGCCGCCGCTAAGCAGCCCCCCGATATCGACTCTATGACTTCGGTCCATGATACCAATGCGGTCGCAGTATGAGGGCCCCACCACCCAGGCGGGGCCCTCCACTACGACCCCGAGATTGTAAAACCCGCACGGCGCCTTGTCAAACACCGCCGTCGGAGGGAAAGAGGCGTGCCATGTTCGTCGATTCAACCGCTCGCCTGGCCGCCGCCGGGGTCGCCTACGCTCCCGAGATCGCGACCGCCGCCCAGCGCCACGGCGTCGATCCGTGCTTGCTCGCGGCCGTGGCCGCCCAAGAAACCGGCGGCCCGG
>JAFAHZ010000332.1 GCA_019236975.1 Vulcanimicrobiota bacterium
TGGCTTCATCGTAGTGGCGAACCGGGTGGTGCAGTCCCGCCGTGGCCTTGAAGGGCAAGCCTTCGCCCGACGCGGCGCCGATGAATGCCGCAATCTCGCGCGGCGTCGGGAAATCCATCACGTCGAGACCGCCGCAGCGGATTTTGAGCCCCAGACGGCTCCGTCTGGCGGCGGCGGCGGCGGTGGGCAAGAGATCGAGCCAGACGTGTTCGGCACCGTCGTGATCGTGCGCGACCAAACGATGCGGAATCTCGCAGTAGGCGGAGAGATCGCGCAGGCCGTTTTGTTCGAGCAAGACACCGAGCTGGGAGATCGGTGCGTCCAGCGTATCGCGCTTCGAACGCGGAGGTGGCAGAGCGATTTCGAGCGCTTCGATCCGTGCGCCCGCTCGGCGCGCGCGCGAAACGGCCGATAAAACGTCGCCGGTCAGGCCGAGCCAGCGATCGGTCTCGCCTGGCGGCGACGCCGTCGCGTTGACGATCGCCGAAAGCGCAAAGCCGGCGGCGCGCTCGCCGAGTTCTTCCAGGCGCGACGCCGGGACGATGAAACGGCCCAGCATCCACGCGTGCGGAGTTTCGCGCGCCGCGGCGTACTCCGCGGCAGCTTTGGGCATGTCCAGCGCCGCGGGTGGAAACAAGCCCGCGTAGTCGATCAATGCCCGCAACGCGGCATGTGCGGATCGTGCAAGCGCGAGCGACGTACTCATCGCTGCGCTTCTTCTCGCACCGGACAGGGGCACCTCGGGCCGGGCGCAAACGTGCTACGCCTATGAGTACGCGGGCCGAAGCCAGCGCCAATCCGCTGGCCCAAATCGACTGGGATTACGTCGAGTTTTACGTCGGCAACGCCAAGCAGGCGGCCCACTATTACATGTCAGCCTTCGGCTTCGAACAAGTGGCGTACGCCGGGCCGGAGACGGGCGTGCGCGATCGTGCGAGCTACGTTTTAGAGCAAAACAAGTTGCGCTTCGTGCTGACGGCGAGTCTCGTCCCCGACGACACCGTCTCCCGGCACGTCGCACTTCACGGCGACGGCGTCAAGGACGTGGCAATTTTAGTAGAAGACGTGCGTAGCGCGTTCGAGGCGGCGGTTGCCGGCGGAGCGCGCGTCGTCGAAGCTCCGGCGGAAGTTTCGGACGCCGCCGGCCGAATCGTCAAGGCGACCATCGCGACCTACGGCGACACGGTTCACACGTTCGTTCAGCGAGACGCCTACCGCGGCATCTTCATGCCCGGTTACGTCGAAGAACGTAAGACCCTGGCCACGCAGAAGCCCGGACTGCAGTTCATCGATCATTGCGTCGGCAACGTCGGCTGGGGGGAGATGGATCCCTGGGGCGACTTTTACGCTCGCGTTTTCGGGTTCTCGCAACTCGTGTCGTTCGACGATAAGGATATTTCCACCGAATATACCGCGCTGCGCTCTAAGGTGATGACCGACCCGCGCCATCGCGTCAAGTTTCCGATCAACGAGCCGGCCCCGGGGAAAAAGAAATCGCAAATCGAAGAGTATCTCGATTTTTATCGGGGCGCCGGCGTGCAGCATATCGCCATTCGCACCGACGACATCGCGGAAACGATCCGCTCGCTGCGTGCCAACGGCGTCGAGTTCCTGGACACGCCCGATTCCTATTACGACATGCTCGAGGGCCGCGTAGGCCGCATCGACGAGGCGACGGAGATGCTTCGCGACTTGCGCATCCTGGTCGATCGCGACGATCAAGGCTACATGCTGCAGATTTTCACTAAGCCGCTCCAGGATCGCCCGACCGTTTTCTTCGAAATCATCCAGCGTAAAGGAAGCTTGTCGTTCGGGAAAGGTAACTTCAAAGCGCTGTTCGTCTCGATCGAGCGCGAACAAGAGAAGCGCGGAACGTTGTAACGGAAGCGATGCAATGATCGGCGAGCGAGCTCTCGAACAACTCGACGAGATCCTCTCGCGTTCGCCGCTTGCGCTGGTCGCCATGAGCCGCGACTTCCGGGTGAGCTATTGGTCGAAGCGCGCCGCCGAGCTTTATGGATTCTCGCGGGAGAAAATGCTCGGCCGGCATCCTCTCGAGATGCCGTGGATTCACCCGGAGGACCTTGCGTCCGTGCTGCAATCCGCGGACCAGATTCAAAACGATCCGATGCTGGTACTCGTCAGCCGCGCGACGCGCGCGGACGGCGAACTCCGGACGTTCCGATGGACGGCGGTGGCCGTGCAAGACGACGATCGGTTTTGGCTCATCGCCTTCGGTGAGGACATCACCGAAACGGTCGCGGCTCAGGAAGCGGTAGCGCGTAAGGAAGAACAGCTGGAGCGAAGCGAAGCGCGCCTGCGTTCGTTGTTCGCGCACAATCCCGATCCGGTGCTCGCGCTGGATCTGGACGGAGCGATGATCGATTGCAACGACGCGGCGGTGCGCATCTCGGGAATTGCGCGGGAAAACATCGTGGGCCATCACTTCGCCACGTATCTGCCGCGAGCGGCCCGCCCGAAGGCCGAGAAAGCGTTTGCGCGTGCCGCGCAAGGCAAAGCCGCGTCGGTGACGGTTGCCATCGTCAACGCCGACGGACGCCCGATCGAAGTCGACGCGACGATTTTCCCGCAGTACTCGGGCGATGCCGTTGTTGGAATCTACGCGATTTTTCAAGATACGACCGAACGGCGATCGGCCGAACGCCAAGCCCTCATGCAGCAGCAGCGAATGCGCGACCTCTACTTCATCGCGGCTAGCGGCCGGCACCCGGAGTCGCGCATTCGCGCGTCGCTCGAGATGGGCGTGCGCGCCTTCGAACTTGCCGCCGGAGCGGTCGTCGAAAACCGAGCGGAGCCGGCGATCGTCGAGGTCTTTCGAAATCCGTCCGTCGCAAGCGTCTCCGACGAGCGGCTCATCGCCGCGGCGCGACCGGCGTTCGGGCAGCCCGCGGGAACGGCCGTGACCTCGCTGCACGGTGTGGCGACGCCGTTTGCGGTCGCGGGATCGCCGTACGGCGTCCTCGTTTTCGTATCGCAGCGAGGCGCTCCGAAACCGCTCTCCGAGACCGACGCGGATCTCCTCGGCCTGATGTCGACGTTGATCGGCGGTGCGATCGAGAGCGATCGCTCGCGAGCGCAGCTGCGGACGCTGGCGTACTACGATACGCTTACCGGCCTGCCGAATCGCGCGTACATTACCGAAAAGGTTCGCGATGCGATCGAAGTCGCGCAAACGCGGCTCTCGCGAGCCGCGCTGCTTTCGCTGGATCTGGACGGGTTCAAGGACGTGAACGATACGCTCGGGCACGCTCGCGGCGACCGCCTTCTTCAGCTCGTCGCGTCGCGCATGAAGGAGGTCGTCGGCGATCGAGGGCCGGTCGCGCGCATGGGCGGCGACGAGTTCGTCGTCTTGCTTCCGGAGTGCGCGAGCGCCGAGGAGGCGCGCGAGCTGGCGGAGCGTTTGATCGGGGCGGTCGGCGAACCGTTCGCGCTCGACGACTACGAGCATTTCACTTCGGCGAGCGTCGGCATCGCACTCTACCCGGACGACGCGCGCGACGACGAGACGCTGATCAAAAACGCCGATATCGCCCTGTCGCGCGCGAAGGACCGCGGCCGTAACAGTCTCTTCTTCTACAACCCCACGCTGGAGGCGCCCATTCACTTGCGGCTGTCCCAAGAGAAGCTGCTGCGCCGCGCGTTGGATCTGCACGAGTTCGTCGTCTTCTTCCAGCCGCAGCTCGACGTGCGCACGGATCGGATCGTCAGCGTCGAGGCGCTCGTGCGCTGGAACCATCCGAAGACGGGACTCATCACGCCGGCGCACTTCATTCCAAGTGCCGAAATCTCGGGCTTGATCGTGCCCTTGGGCGACTGGGTGCTGGCGACGGCGGCGCGGCAAGTGCGGCAGTGGCACCCGCAACTCGGACCGCTTAGGCTAGCGGTCAATTTATCCGCACGCCAGTTCCACGACCGGCGCCTGCGCCACCGCGTCACCGAAGCGCTGGATCAAGCGGATTTCCCGGCCGACTTGTTCGAAGTCGAGATCACCGAGAGCGTCGCGATGGCGGATGCCGCACAGACCGCCGATATCGTGCGCGACCTTTCGGATAGCGGAATCCGGGTCACGCTCGACGACTTCGGGACGGGCTATTCGTCGCTGGCTTACTTGCGCAGCTTCGATATCGACGTGCTGAAAATCGACGGGTCGTTCGTTCGCGGGATCGGTCGATCGACCGGCGACGAGACGATCGTCAATACGGTCATCGGCATGGCACACAGCCTCGACCTCGAGGTCATCGCCGAGGGGGTTGAAACCCGCGAGCAGCTTGCGTTTTTGATAGCGAGAGGGTGCGATGCCATCCAGGGGCACGTTCTGGCGCCGGCGATGCCGGCCGAAGAGTTCGAAAGCTTCGTCGCAGCCCGCACCCAACGGAGCAGCGCATGACCGTCACCGCTATCGATCGCACCGAACTCGTCGACTGGTATCGCCGCAATCGCCGGCGCTCGGCACGGCTTTTCAACTTGATTCTGCCGGAGGCGTATTACGATCGGCCGATTCCACTGCGCCATCCGTTCGTCTTTTACGACGGTCACTTGCCCGCGTTTAGCTTCAACACGCTCTGCGCTCGAGCGCTGCAGGAACCGGGCATAGACGAACGCTTGCAGCGCTTGTTCGAGCGCGGGATCGACCCCGGCAGCCTCGATGCCGCCAAAGCGCACGATAGGGAGGACTGGCCAAGCGCGCAACGCGTTGCGGAGTTCGCCGCGCGGTGCGACGAACGCGTCGAAGCTGCGCTCGCGCGCGCCGACATCGATCGCTCCGGCGTGCCGATGCTCGAACGCGGGCAGGCGGCCTTCACGATTCTCGAACACGAGATGATGCACCACGAGACGCTCCTGTACATCGTGCATCAGCTCGACGCGTCGAAGAAACGGCCGATGCTCTCGGAGCATCGGGATTCGGATCTTCCCGTGCAAACGAGCCGCGCGGTTGCGGCCGGAACGGCAACGCTCGGCGTCGACGCGCGCGCGGTGCCTTTTGCTTGGGATAACGAGATGCCGGAGTACGCCGTCCACGTCGCGGCCTTCGACATCGACGCGTACCCCGTGACGAATGCCCGCTGGCTAGAGTTCGTGGAGGACGGCGGTCCGCGTCCGCCGTTTTGGATCGAACGCAACGGCGAGTGGCTGTTGAGAGCGCTCTTCGAAGACATCGCTTTGCCGAAGTCGTGGCCCGTCTACGTTTCGCACGCGCAGGCGGCCGCCTATGCGCGGTGGGCCGGCAAACGTTTGCCCACCGAGGCGGAGTTTCATCGCGCGGCGTTCGGTTCACCGCCGGGCGAGGAGCGCGCGTTCCCGTGGGGCGACGCAAAGCCCGAACCCAAACACGGCAACTTCGACTTTTGTCGCTACGACCCCGAGCCCGTCGACGCGCATCCCGCGGGCGCGAGCGCTTGGGGCGTCCACGATTTGATCGGGAACGGCTGGGAGTGGACGGCAACCGCGTTCGCACCGTTCCCCGGTTTTGCGCCAATGGCGTCGTATCCGCAATATTCCGCCGACTTTTTTGACGGAAATCACTACGTCATGAAAGGCGCGTCGCCGGTAACCGCGCGGGAGTTCGTTCGCCGGAGCTTCAGAAATTGGTTTTACGGCGATTATCCGTATATGTACGCCAAGTTTCGCTGCGCCGGCTAAAAGCGTCAACGCGTTAACGCGCAATCCACGCGCCGTAAAACGTCTTTAAAGAAGCGCTATTTCGGCTCCTAGACGGGTCGCAGACCCCTCGCCTGCGTGCTACTATACAGCCCGAAGCCCTTGGCTGCTTCGCGTATCTTCGCACCTTAGGGAGTTGGAAATGCATCAGTTCTCAAAACAACGGGCACTCGCGCTTGCGCTCGTTCTTCCGTTCGCGGGATGCTCGGCACCCGGTTCGTCCGCGCTTCCCAGTTCCGGAGCAGGTTCCGGAGCCAATGCCGTACCCGCCGAGATCTCGGCGTTTCTCTACGTTCTCAATGAGGGCAACTCGGGCTCGAGCTCGTCGAGCTCGAGCAGTAACGGTTCGCTCGCGGAGTTTCACGCCGGTCGTCCGCATCTGCTCAACGACATCTCCGACGGCATCAACGCGCCGCGCGGGATGGCTTTCGACGGCAACGGCAACGTCTACGTCGCCAACGGCGGCGGCTCGAGCTCCTCGAGCTCGTCCGGTTCCAACGGCAGCGTCTCGGTCTACGTGGCGCACGGATCGGAGCAGGTACGCACGATCACGCGCGGCATCAACGAACCCGACGCCGTGGCAGTCGATAGCAACGGAACCGTGTACGTTGCAAACTTGGGCGGTTCCGGATCGAGCAGCAGCTCGAGTTCGTCGTCGGGCGGATCGGTGACGGTCTATCGTCACGGACACAATCGCGTGGCGTACGTGATCACCGCCGGCATCTCCAGCCCCCGCGCGCTGGCGATGGACAACGATAATAATCTGTACGTCCTCAACGGCGCCGCCGCGTCGAGCAGCTCTGGATCGAACAATGGCTCGGTAGCGGTGTTTGCGCTGCACCACCGCAGTCCGTCGATGGTGCTGACGAGCGGTATCGACTCGCCGACGGCACTGGCCGTCGACGGAGCCGGCGACGTGTTCGTTGCCAACGCCGGAACGTCGAGCAACGGCACCACGACTGGTTCGGGGAGCAATGCGAGCGGCGGATCGGTGCTCGAATTTTCGGCCGGAAGCCGGACTCCGACGGCTACGATCACGAATGGTATCGCCATGCCTCGTGCGCTCGCTCTTGACGGCACGGGCTCGCTATTCGTCGCCAACGAAGCCGGCGGGTCCAGTTCGTCGAGCTCGTCCTCGGCCAACGGAACGGTAGCCGTGTATCCGTCCGGTACCACCACGCCCTCGCGCGTCATCAACGACGGTATCACCGCGCCGGATGCGCTAGCGGTCGCGTCCAACGGGATGCTCTTCGTGGCGAACGCGCCGTCCTCGTCGTCCAGCTCGAGCTCGAGCTCGGCAGGCAGCAACGGGAACGTACAAGTATACCAGGCGGGACACTCGAGCCCGAGGTTCACCATCACGAACGCGATCGCGATGCCGATCGCACTAGGAGTTAATTGAACCGAACCATCGTACGGCAACTCCAACGGACGAGCGGCGCGATCTTCGCGTCGCTCGTTCTCGTCGCTTGCAGCTCGTTTTCACCTGCGGGCGGCTCGCCGGCTTTCGGACCGTCGGTGCTTCGGCCCGCTGGTTCCTCGCCCACGCCGGGCACGTACATCAAGCACGTCGTCGTCATCGTTCAGGAGAACCGCAGCTTCGAAAATCTCTTCGCCGGCTATCCCGGCGCCGACGCACCGCTGTACGGAAAGTGGATTAACGGGCACAAGATCAAGCTCGGCACGGTGCGGCTCAACGACCTCGAAAACGTCGACCACGATTTCGGACCGGCGATCGCTTCGTGGAATCACGGGAAGATGAACGGATTCAACGGTAGAGTTTCCGGATTGGCGCCGACGTATCCGTATTCGCGCGTGCTGGAGAGCGACATCGCACCGTATTGGAACATGGCCAATCAGTACGTCGTCGCGGATCGCATGTTCACGATGGAGTTCGGCCCGAGCTTCACCGGACACTTGGCGCTCATTGCCGGTAACGATGCGCTCAGCCGCAAGAAATCGGTTGCCAACAACCCCATCGGAGGGCCGTGGAGCTGTGACGCCGCGCCGGGAACCATTACGTTCACGGTCAACCTCAAGCGGGAGATCGGAAACGGACCGTTCCCGTGTTACACGCAGTTCAAGACGATGGCCGACGTGCTCGACGGCGGCAGCGTTTCGTGGAAATATTACGCGCCGTCCTATACGAGCGGCCCGTACTTCGACAAGGGCGGCGTTCTTTGGTCCTCGTTCGGCACCATCAAAGCCGTGCGTTACAGCAGCGATTGGAAGAACGACGTCATCTCGCCGCAGACGCGCGTTCTCGACGACGCCAAGGCCGGAAATCTTCCCGGAATGGCGTGGGTCATTCCCGACTGGGAGTATTCCGATCATCCGTCGTCGGGTACCGACGCCGGTCCGTCGTGGGTTTCGTCGGTCGTCAACGCGATCGGCCAAGGGCCGGATTGGAACTCGACGGCGATTATCGTCGTCTGGGACGACTGGGGCGGCTGGTACGATAACGTGCCCCCGCCACGCATCGATTATCGCGGTCCCGGCATGCGCGTGGGCTGCCTGATTATTTCGCCGTACGCGAAGACGGGGTACGTCGATCACACGACGTACGAGTTCGGCAGCATTCTGCGATTCGCGGAAGAGGTTTTCGGACTTCCTACCATCGGGCAAGCGGCCGACGGATACACCGATGCGCGCGCCACGCCGCTCGACAATGCGTTCGATTTCACCCAAGCGCCGCGGACGTTCACGCCGTTCCGCGCGAAATACAGCACGCAGCAGATCCTTCGCATGCCGCCCTCGAACCGGCCGCCCGATACCGACTTGTAGCGCGTGAAGGTTCTTCGCGTTCTGCTGGCGGTCGCGATTCTCGCCGGTTCCGCATCCTGCTCGCGCACCGGCGAAACCACCGCACCGAGCGACCGGCTGCGGATTGCGATCAACATCAACCCGACGAACCTAAACGGGATTCTCCAGCAGAACACGATGGAAAGCTTCGTCGACGGGCTGATCTTCGACAATCTCGTCACGCTCGACGCCCAGCATCGCGAGGTTCCCGATCTCGCGGCTGAAGTGCCCACGGTCGCTAACGGCGACATCGGCAAGGATGGCCTCACGATCAGATACCGCTTGAGGCACGGCGTGACCTGGCACGACGGCGCACCGTTTACGAGTCGCGACGTGAAGTTCTCGTGGCAAGCGATTATGAATCCGGCCAATAACGTGGTCTCGCGGAGGGGCTACGATCAGGTGGCATCGGTCGATACGCCCGATCCGCACACCGTCGTCTTTCGGATGAAGCGGCTTTTCGCTCCGGCAGTCGATACGATCTTCGGTGAAAGCGATACCCCGCTGCGAATTTTACCGGCGCATCTTCTCGCGAAATACCCCAACCTCAATCAAATCCCATTCAACGCGGCGCCCGTCGGAACCGGGCCCTTCAAGTTTGCGCGCTGGGAGCGCGGCGATCGTATCGTATTGAGTGCCAATCCATCCTACTTCCGGGGTGCGCCGAAGCTGCGCGAAATCACGCTGCTCATCATTCTCGACGATAACACCATCGAGGCGCAGGTGCGTTCTCACGAAGTCGACCTCGCGATGGAAGTTCCGGCGACGATGTATCGCGATTTGGCGGACGCGCCGGGCGTCGTGCGTCAGCTCGTCAGCGCGCCGGTATTTAACGCCATCGAATTCAACGCCGCCAGACCACCGCTCGACGACGTGCGCCTGCGGCGCGCGCTGGTGATGGCAATCGATCGAGCGGGTATCACGCGCGACGATACCTACGGCACGGGGACGGTCGCTTCCGCCGATCTATCGCCCTTCTACTGGGCGTACGATCCGTCGCTCGAACCCGCTCCGTACGATCCGAGCGCGGCCCGGGCGTTGCTGGACGCCGCCGGTTGGCGCGCCGGTGCCGACGGAATGCGCGTACGCAACGGTCAGCGACTGTCGCTGCAGCTGGTATACGGCCAGGGCAACGCTATCGGTCGCGCGATCGTCGCGCAAGTGCAGCAGATGCTCCGCAAAGCCGGCGTCGACGTGCAGGCCAAGAGCTACGACTACGCGACGCTGTACGCCGCGGCGGAAAGCGGCGGCATTCTCAACGGCGGAAAGTTCGATCTCGCAGTGTATTCGTGGGTGTCGGGCGCGGATCCCGACAACGCGTCGCAGTGGGCGTGTAACGCGATTCCCCCCGCCGGCAACAACATCAGCCGGTACTGTTCGCCGAAGATGGACGCGGCCCAGCGCCTAGCGCTCTCGACGTTCGACCGGAGCGTGCGCACGAAGGCCTACCACGACGTCGAATCGCTGCTCGTCGAGGACGCTCCGGCGGCGTTCCTGTACTATCGCTCGCTCGTCTACGTACGCGTCCCCGACCTCAAAAATTTCACGCCCAACGGCACGAGCGAAGGCTGGAACGCGCAAGAGTGGAATCGGTAGGGCCTCTATCGACCCGGAGGAAATTCCAGTGACCAGCACGGCCGCCACCCCGACGCAAACCGCAAAGAAAGTCCCCGTCACGGTCGCCTACGGCGACGGCATCGGCCCCGAGATCATGGAGGCTACGCTGCGGATCATCACCGAGGCCGGCGCCGGCCTGGAGTTGGAGCCCATCGAGATCGGCGAGTCGATCTATCATCGGGGAATCAGCAACGGCATCGAGGCTTCGTCTTGGGAATCGCTGCGCCGCACTCACGTCTTTTTGAAGGCGCCGATCACGACGCCGCAAGGCGGCGGCTTCAAGAGCCTGAACGTGACCGTGCGCAAGACGCTCGGTATGTATGCAAACGTCCGTCCGTGCGCGTCGCTGCATCCCTACGTCGCGACCAAGCACCCGAATATGGACATCGTCATCGTTCGCGAGAACGAAGAGGACGTCTACGGGGGCATCGAGCACCGCCAGACCAATCAAGTGGCGCAGTGCCTCAAACTGATCTCGCGACCTGGAAGCAAGCGTATCATTCGATACGCCTTCGAGTACGCACGCGCCAACAAACGCAAAAAAGTAACGTGTTTCACTAAAGACAACATCATGAAGATCACGGACGGCCTCTTCCACCGGACGTTTGAGGAGATCGCACAGGAGTACCCGGACATCGAGCACGAGCACTGGATCGTCGATATCGGAGCGGCCAAGATGGCGGATACGCCGGAAGCATTCGACGTGATCGTCATGCCGAATCTCTATGGCGACGTGCTTTCCGACGTCGCCGCGCAGATCACCGGCTCGGTCGGTCTGGCGGGGTCGGCCAACATCGGGGATCACTGCTCGATGTTTGAGGCGATTCACGGTTCGGCGCCGCGCCGCGCGAAGCAAAATCTCGCCAACCCGTCGGGACTCTTGCACGGGGCGCTATTGATGCTCGTCCACATCGGTCAGAGCGAGGTTGCCGAACGCGCTCACAACGCGTGGCTGCGTACGATCGAAGACGGAGTACACACCTACGACATCTACAAGCACGGGGTCTCGAAGGAAAAAGTCGGGACGAAGGAGTTCGCCGACGCCGTCATCGCGCGCTTGGGCCAAAAGCCGGCACATCTCAAGCCGGCGGAATACGCGAAGGGCGCGCACATGAATCTCGCCATCCGTCCGGCCGGAAAACCGCCGATGAAGGTGCGCGTCGGGGTCGATATCTTCATCGACCGGCGCGACGGCAATCCCGACATGATTGCGGAGCTCATGGAAAAGTTCAACGTCGAAGGGACGAAGCTGACCGGCATCAGCAACCGCGGGACGAAGGTTTGGCCGAACGGGAACCCAGATACGTATTGGAGCGACCATTGGTCGTGCCGTTTCGAGGGCGACGGCGAGCTGTTCACCGCGCAGCACGTGGTGAAGCTGCTCGAGGCGGCCGATCGCGCCGGCTTCGACGTGATCAAGACCGAAGGGCTGTACACGTTCAACGGCGAGCGCGGCTACTCGCTGGCTCAAGGCGAGTAATCCCATGCGGTGGCGGGCTTTCGCTGCGGTCGCTGCATGTGTGGTGCTGAGTCCGGCGACGGCTCGCGCGGATGCCGACGACGCCCGCGCGGACTACGCCGGCACCTGGCACGGTACGGGGACGTTCTACGCTACGGTCTACAGTAAGCCGGGGCCGAGCAGCGACACGACGTCGTGCGCGTGGGAAGCGGATAAGACGTACTTGGTGTGCTCGCAGGATTCGGTGACGCCCTACGGCCCGGGGAAGCAGCTGACGGTGTACGCGCGAATCGGAGACGCGTACGTCTTCCAACGCATCGATCCGAGCGGCGCGGTCCATACGGCAGAAGTGACTGTGAGCGGGAAGACGTGGACGTATTCGAACGCCACCTACGAACTTGGAAAGCGCGTGGTGTATCGGACGATCAACGTGTTCGACGGAAACACCCAGCGCTGGTATAGCGAGTTTTCTTATGACGGAAAACGCTGGACCCGCATGGCGGAGGGAGTAGAAACCCGCACGGCAACTCCGTGAGAATCGTCAGCCTGCTCCCGAGCGCGACCGAGATTCTCTTTGCCATCGGCGCCGGCGACGACGTCGTCGGCGTCACGCACGAGTGCGACTTTCCGGTCGACGCGCTCGCATTGCCCAAGCTCACGTCGTCGGCAATCGATGCGAGGGGCGCACCGGGCGACATCGACCGGCACGTGCGCCGAAACGTTCACGCCGGTTCGAGTCTGTATCATCTCGATGCGGAACTATTGGCGCTCCTGGCTCCGGATCTCATCGTCACTCAGGAACTCTGCGCGGTCTGTGCGGTATCGTACGACGCCGTCGACCGGGCGGTAAAGCGGCTGCACGGCGACGCGCGCGTAGTTTCGCTGGAGCCGTCGTCGCTGGAAGACGTCTTTGCCACGATCGGCGTCGTCGGCGATCTGACGGCGCGTCCGGTGGAGGCGCGCGCGCTCGTCAGCCGCTTGCGCAATGCATTCACTGAGCTGCGAGCCGCCACGCAGGCGCGGCCGCAACGGCCGCGCGCGCTACTGCTCGAGTGGACCGATCCGCCGATGAGCGCCGGCCATTGGATTCCCGAGCTCGTGGAGATTGCCGGCGCGACGCCCGTACTGGCCGATGCCGGCCGCGACTCGCGCCGTCTGTCGTGGGAGGAAATTTCGGTGGCGGATCCTGACGCGATC
>JAFAHZ010000192.1 GCA_019236975.1 Vulcanimicrobiota bacterium
TTGTTGGTGGCGACCGTGATCGAAAGGTTACCGTGGGCGATCGCGCACGGAGCTAGCCGAACGTCGCCGCCGAAGACGATCGTTCCGGTGCGCTCGTTCATGACGACCTTGGCCGTCTCGTCCTGCACCAGCGAGACGTCCGACGCATCGGCCAAGAACTGCACCGGATTGTTGTGGTAGTACTGCGGCAGGTTGACGTGAACGGTCTCGCCGTCGAGAGCGCTGGCAGTCCCGCCGCCGAAACGCCCGTTGAGCGCGGAGGCTAAATCCGCCGCCGTCTTATAATCGGGCGTCGTCAGCACGTAGTTGAAACCGCTCGGATCGTTCTGCAGCGGCGTGATCATGTCGCGAGCGATCACCGCTCCGTTGGGAATGCGGCCCGCACCGGTAAAGTTCTGATTGATCGTCGAGCCGTTCGCGCCGGCGATGAATCCACCGACCGACACCGGCCCCTGCGCCGTAGCATACACGAGATTATTCGCCGCGCGCAGCTCGGTGAGCACGAGCGTTCCGCCCTGCAAGCTGGTCGCATCGCCCATCGCCGAAACGACGACGTCGACGTTATCGCCCGAGTGGGCGAACGCCGGCAGCGTCGCAGTCACCATGACGGCCGCGACGTCGCGCGTACGCACTTCCTGCTGCGTCACGGTCAACCCGAAGGATTGCAGCACGTTTTGAATCGTCTGGCTGGTGAAGATCACCGACGTCGAATCGCCGGTGCCTTGCAGACCGGTCACCAAGCCGTAGCCGACGAGTTGGTTTCCCGTCACGCCCTGCACGTGCGCGATGTTCTTAACGCGCACGACCGTATCGGCCGGCCCTGCCAAGGCAACTGCGTTGACTTGCGCGACGATTGCGGCCGTCAGACATAATGCTTTAAAAGGGGCTCCGGCCCAGCCTCCGCCCCCCCCACGCTCCGCGCGGGGCCCCCAAACCATGGGGCGCACAAACGTTTTGACTGGCCGAGATTCCCCTAGGGCGCCCCAAACCACCGTTATCACGTTAGCAAACATGTTCCGGGACCTCGACAAGCACTCCGCAAACATTAAAACAAAAACTCCAAGATGCGCTGGATCAGGCCTTTGCCTTTGGGATTGTCGCCGTTGAAGTTCGCTTGCACGTTGGCGACGCGCGAGCTGAGCACCGCGTCGGTGAAGTCGAGGTCTTCCGGCCGAATGAATCCCGTAATGTGCAGCGTCTGCTGGCGCCCGTTGATAATGACGCCTTGATCGCCGGCAATCGCAAGCACGCCGCTGGGCAGCACGTTGGTCACCGTCGCCATCATCGTCGACACGAAGGAATCCGCGCCGGTCGCCGATTTCGCGGATGCTGCATTGGTCGAACCGCTGATCGCGGGAATGTGGAACAGACCCGTCAGCGTGAATCCCGCCGATTTGCTGCTCGTATAGTTAGCGGTGTGCGAGTTCGAATCGCTGAAATCGAAAATGATGTAGACGAGGTCGCCGATTTGCTGCGCGCGGTGATCCGCGCCGAGCCGCAGCGGATGTCCGGGACCTGCGGGCGGCGGGGCCGCCTGGTACAGCGTGTCCGCGCTCGCCGCAACGGGCACGACCAGCGCGGCAAGAACGGCGGCGGTGACGATTTTACGAAGCATTACTGTTCACCCATGATGTCGAGCTGAACGCGGTCCGGGCCGACGACCATTCCCGACAGCGTGTGATTGGTGCTCGGATTGTAGACGCTGACTTCGTCTCCCAGGCCGCCGCCGGTGCGGGCGACGCCTTCTGCGACGACCGATACACCGCCGTCGTTGACGATCAGCACGACCGACGAGCCCGGCTTGACGATCATGTTCGTCTGCGTCTCCTCGATAAACACCGGCTGGCCCTTACGGAATGGCACGAAAATCTTGCGGCCAACCAGCACGTCGGTTCCGTTGCCGAGCCGTCCGGTCGAAGGGACGCGCGCCATCGTCACGTCGTCCGCAGCGATGACCGTTCCCGCGACGAGATCGTGAGCGGCCACCGCCGTACGCACGAACGCCTGCATGCGGTAGCCGACGAAGACGGTACGCAAGAACTGTCCGTCGACCGAAACGTCGATCGGTACGTTGACATACGACGGCGTGGACAGCGGGGACTCGACTTGCAGCGACACCGCGCCGGCCGGAACGATCTGATCGCGCACGGGCGTGGCCTGGACGAACGCCGCGTCGGCGGGCACGACGACGGTCGACATGGCGCGTTTCGCTAGCGACTCGAACTGCTTTCCGCTGACGCGCTGCGTGGCGTTCTGCGCGAACGCCGGCGACGGCGCGCAGAATGCGGCCGTTGCCAGGATCGCGGTCAGAATCGCCGGTACGCGCGTCATCGTTTAGCCTATTGGAACGGCGGTATCTGGATGGCGGTCTGCAGCATCTGATCCGACGCACCGATCGCCTTGGAGTTTGCTTCGTACGCGCGCTGCGCGACGATCATGTTGACGATTTCGTTGACGACCTGCACGTTGGAGTTTTCCAGCCAGCCGCCCTCGAGCGTACCGGAGCCGTTAAGGCCCGGCTGAGTGACGATCGGCGGACCGCTCGCGGCAGTCTGCAGGAAGTAGTTCGTGCCTTGCGGTGCGAGCCCGGCGTTATTGACGAATCGCGCCAGCGTAATCTGGCCGAGATTTTGCGGCGTCGAGCTGCCCGGTACCGTTGCAGTCACGGTGCCGTCCGTTCCGACTTGAAACTGCGTCGCGTTCTGCGGCACGGTGATTTGCGGCTGAATGAAGTAGCCGTCCGACGTAACGACCGAGCCATTTGCATCGACCGTGAAGTGGCCGTCGCGCGTGTAGGCGGTCGTTCCATCGGGCAGCGTCACTTGAAAGAATCCGTCGCCCTGAATCGCCATGTCGAACGGATCGCTCGTTTGCACGAGCGAGCCTTGCGTGAACAGCTTTTCAGACGAGCCGACTTTGACGCCGAGGCCGACGTCTTGACCGACCGGAACGATCGCGGCGCCGACCGGCGAGCCGGGTGCCTGCAGCGTCTGATAGATCAGATCTTGAAAGTGTGCGATGTTGCCCTTGAAGCCCGTCGTGTTGACGTTGGCCAGGTTGTTCGAGATCGTATCCATGTTGTATTGCTGGGCGATCATTCCGCTGGCCGCCGAGTACAGTGCTCGCATCATAGCGTTATCGGGCCTCCTATGGGTTGGTCTTCGCGAGGTTGGAGATGGCTTGGTTTGTGGCGTCGTCTTGTGCTTTCATCACGCGCTGATTGGCGTCGAACCACCGTTCCGCCGTAATGAGGTCGACCATCGCGCGCACGACGTTGCCGTTGCTCTTCTCGAGAAATCCTTGCTGCACGCTGACGTTTGTGGTGGCCGCCGGCTGTGCGGCACCGGTGTCGACGAAGTTGTTATCGCCTTCTTTGCGCAGAGCGAGCAGATTGCCGAACGACGCGATCTGCAGCGTGCCGACCTGCGTGGCCGCGGCTGCGGTTTGCCCCGCTTGCGGCGCTTGCGTGATCGTGCCGTCGGCGTTGAACGTCGCCTGACCCTGCGTCGTGTTGAAAACGATGGGACGCCCCGTCGTTCCGAGAACGAAGTTGCCGTCCATCGTGCGCAACGCGCCGTTCGCGTCGAGCGTAAACTGTCCGTCCCGCGTGAAGCGAAGGCCCTGCGGCGTGAGGATGGTGAAAAACTGGTTTGCGCCGGTGAGCGCGAGGTCGAGATGGTTGCCCGTCTGCTGCAGCGGGCCTTGTGCGAAGTCTTCCGGCGTATCGTACACTTGCGCGCCCGTTCCCAGTGCGCCGACGTAGGGAGCGACGGGAACGCCCGGCGTCGCGCGCCCTGCGGTGCGTCCGGGATCGGTTTGAATGCGGTAGATGTCGAGCGTAGGCGTCGATTCGACTTGCAGCAGCGTCTGCTTAAAGCCGTTGCTGTTGACGTTCGCCAGATTGGTCGCGACGTTGTCGGCCATACTCTGGGCTACGAGCGCTCCGCTCGCCGCGGCGTACAGGCCACGTACCAAAACAAAAAC
>JAFAHZ010000256.1 GCA_019236975.1 Vulcanimicrobiota bacterium
CCCGCAAGCCGATCCGCAGCCGACGCAAGCCGAAATCGCCTTCCTGCTCGAAACGCTGCGCGGGTATGCCAACGTCGAGCTCGACGACTCGCACGTCACCGCCAGTTTTGCCGGATTGCGCCCGCTCGTAACGGCCCGTCCCACGAATAACACGGCGCGCGTCTCGCGCGAACATTTCGTCGAGGTCTCGCGCAACGGTCTGGTGACGGTTGCCGGCGGCAAATGGACGACGTACCGGAAGATGGCCGAGGACGCAGTGAATGCGGCGATCGAAACCGGCGGCCTCGCGTGCGCTCCCTGCGGAACCGCCGCATTACGGCTCGCGGACGATCCCTCGAACGAGGTGCAAGCGCTCGTCGCGGATCGCCCTGAGTTGACCGAGCGGCTGCACCCCGACTTTCCGTACACGAAGGCGGATGCAGTCAACGGCTTTCGCAACGAGATGGCGCGCACCGCCGATGACGTGCTCGGTCGCCGCACGCGCATCGCGTTTCTGGACCGGCGCGCCGCGGAAAGCTGCCGTCCGGCCGTCGAGTCGCTGCGAGCGGCCGAGCGAGCGTAAGCCAAATCGAGTCTATTGCCACCGCACGCAAACGCCGATGTTTGCAGTACGGAGGTCAATCAATTGAGTCCGCTAGACGTGGTCGAAGAGATCGTTCTCTTGAGCCTACTTGGAGCGCTCGCTTTTTCGTACGTGCTGGATCGCGTGCAGATCCATCGTTACCGCCGGCACGCGCGCAGCGTCATCGTCGACCTGCAGTCGCTCGAAATGCACCTGCGGAACGACGGCGCCGCCGGTGCCGACCACGGCACGATGCGGGAGCGCCTGCTCGCGCTCGAACGGCGGTTGACGGCGGCGTCCAAACGCTTGATTTCGTGGCGGTCGTCGCCGATCGAACATTGGATCATCGGGTCGCATATCGATCCGTTGCTCTTCGAATACGAGCGCGCCGGTGCGATGACGACTCGCTTGCTGGCGTTGATCTCACGCCAGTCCGCCAGCTCGTAGCTTAGGTCCGAAAGCCGGCCCGCGCGACGCCCGAAGCGATGCGTACCAACGTGGCGGCCGCAATTGCCGCTTCGTAACCCTTGTCGCCGCGGCTTGGATCCGCGCGCTCCTGCGCCTGCATCGCGTTTTCCGTCGTGAGGATGCCGAAGCCGATCGGCACGCCCGTCGAAAGCTGTACGTCCATGATGCCGCGGGCGCATTCGCCGGCGACGTAATCGAAATGCGGCGTCTCGCCGCGAATCACGACCCCCAGGGCGACCAGCCCGTCGTACCGGTCGGTGTCGATGAGGTTACGGCACGCCAGTGGGATCTCGAAACACCCGGGCACGTCGTAGACGTCGACGTCCGTCGCGCCGCAGTCGGCGAGAGCGCGCCGCGCGCCGTCGGTCAGCCAATCGGCCAGCTCGGCGTAGAAGCGCGCGGAGACGATGGCAAAGCGCTTACCGGCGCAGTCGGGAAGCGGGCCGTTGGAAGCTTCACGTTTCACGAGGCAGCGATCGTTTCTTCGTCTTCGAACATGTGGCCGAGCTTTGCACGCTTGGTGTCGATGTACCGGCGGTTGTGGGCGGTCGGCACCGTTTGCAGCGGAATGCGCCCGACGATCTTGAGGCCGTAGCCTTCCAGCCCGTAGATCTTGCGCGGGTTGTTCGTGATCACGCGCATCTCTTTGACGCCGAGGTCGGCGAGAATCTGCGAGCCGATGCCGTAATCGCGCTTATCGGCCGGCAAGCCCAGCGCGAGGTTAGCTTCGACCGTGTCCGCTCCGCGATCTTGCAGCTCGTACGCGCGCAGCTTGTTGGCGAGGCCGATTCCCCGGCCTTCTTGCCGTAAGTAGAGCAGCACGCCGCGGCCCTCCGCGGCGATGATCTGCATCGCGCCGTCGCGCTGCGCCGCGCAGTCGCATCGAATCGAATGCAGTGCGTCGCCGGTCAGGCATTCGGAGTGCACGCGCACGGGAAGATCCTTACCGTCGCCGACGTCGCCCATGAGGAGCGCGACGTGCGTGTTGCCGTCGACCGTCGATTCGTAGGCAACGCCCTTCCACTCGCCGTACGCCGTGGGCAGCTGGAACTCGGCAATCTTCTTGACGACTTTTTCGTTGCGCATGCGATACGCGATGAGATCTTTGACCGTAATGAGCTTGAGATCGTGACGGTCGGCGTATTGCCGCAAGCCGTCGCGACGCTCCATCGTACCGTCGTCGGCCATGATCTCGCAGATGACGCCGGCCGGATACAAACCGGCGAGGCGCGCCAGATCGACGGCGGCTTCGGTTTGACCCGCGCGTACGAGCACGCCGCCGTCGCGAGCCCGAAGCGGAAACGTGTGCCCCGGCCGGAGAAAATCGCCGGGTCGAGCGTCGGCGTCGACGAGCCGCTTGATGGTTGCCGCCCGGTCGTGCGCCGAGATGCCGGTCGTCGTCAAACCGCGCGCTTCGACCGAAACCGTGAACGCCGTTTCGTGCACCGCCGTATTGTCGCTCACCATTTGCGGAAGGTGCAGTTCGTCGAGCCGGCGACCGGTCATCGGAACGCAGATCAAGCCGCCCGCCTCGCGGCGCATGAAGTTGATCGCTTCCGGCGTAACCATCTGAGCCGCCATGACGAGATCGCCTTCGTTTTCGCGATCCTCATCGTCGCAGACGATGATCATCTTTCCGGCACGAACGTCCGCAATGGCTTCTTCGATGCGATCGAAGATGCTCGCGCCTTCTTCGGATGCGGTTGCCAGCTCGGGAAGAACGGTCGCCAGCCGCTGCAGCGTGCGATAGGATGGCTCTCGCCGGCCCGACCGCAGCAGCGATATCGCCGAATCCGTCAGTCCGCTCCGCTCGGCAAGCTCGGCGGCCGAGAGCGAGGCATCGTTCAGTGCGCCGTTGAGGCGATCCGCAAAACTGGACATACGGCAAGCCTATGCCCGCAGTTTACAAATGTCAACGACTTCGAGGGGACGAGTCTGCCGAGCGGGCGAGGTGACCGCGGCTCGTCGAGGGAACGGTCCCCCTATGAAACGCTGGGAGATTCGCCGCCATTTCCAGGAAACGCGCCCGTTCGATATGCGGCATTTCTTGATCATCCTCATGGAGAAGCTCACGGAAAAGGGCATCATCTCCGATGAGGAGTTCATCCAGATGTTGACAGACCAGCAACTCTTGGCCGAGAACATCCCGCATTACGAGTAGCCTCGCGTCTTAGTCCCGGATACTTGAAACGCGCGTTTCAAGTATGGTAGCGTAAGGGTCATGTCGCGCACGCCCGACGAGGCCCGCCGTGCCGAACTGCTTGACGCAGCGGTGGATTACGTTTGCCGTCACGGCCTCACCGGGCTCTCGCTGCGGCCGTTGGCCAAGGCGCTGGAGACCAGTCCTCGCAACCTGCTCTATCACTTCGGCTCGAAAGACGATCTCGTCGTCGAGATCATCCGCCGCGGCCGGGCGCGCCAGCAGACGACGATGGCCAACCTCAAACTGTCCGGCGACCTGCCGCCTAGTCAGGTATCGCGGATTTTGTGGCGGCAGTGGAGCGACCCCAAGCGCCTCCCGTTGATGCGGCTCTTTTTCGAGGTCTACAATCTCGCGTTAGCGGAGCCGGCGCGATTCCCCGGCTTTTCCGAACGCGCCGTCGAGGAGTGGCTGGGCGCGCTGGAAGGCTGCTCGACGCTGCCGAGCTATTCGCGCGCCGACGCGCGGGCTTTCGCGACCGTTTTGATCGCCGCTTTTCGCGGATTCATGCTCGATCTCATCGCCACTGGGGATCGCGCGCGCATCGATCGCGCGGTTGAAGTCTACCTCGCAATGCTCGACAATGCGGTCCTTGCCGCAACCTCGCCGGGAGAAGACCACGATGCAACAGCCTAACGGATCGCCGCGCAACGCAGCCATCGTCTTCATCTTCATCACGATTGCGATCGACATGATCGCTCTCGGCATCATCGCACCGGTGCTGCCGCGGCTGATCGCCAACTTCTTGCACGGCGACTTGTCGCGCGCGGCGGAGATTACCGGCATCTTCACGACGGTGTGGGCGGCCATGCAGTTCTTCTGCTCTCCGCTGCTGGGCATGCTGTCGGATCGCGTCGGACGCCGGCCGGTGATTTTGATCTCGTGCGCCGTCACCGCGGTCGACTTTGCGATCATGGCGGTGGCGCCCAATCTGTGGTGGCTGTTCGCCGGACGCGTGCTGTCGGGCATGGCCACCGCAAACCTCACGACTGCCTACGCCTATATCGCCGACGTCACCGCGCACGAAAAGCGCGCGCAAGCGTACGGACTGCTCAGCGCGGCGTTCGGGTTGGGATTCATCATCGGCCCCGCCATCGGCGGCTTGGCCGGCAATCACGATCCGCGGCTGCCGTTTTGGATTGCGGCCGGATTGAGCGTCGCCAACACGCTCTACGGATTCTTCGTGCTGCCCGAATCGCTGAAGGGCGAGCATCGAACGAGGGCCGTCGATTGGCGGCGAGCAAATCCGGTCGGTTCGCTCAAGCTGCTGCGCCGCCATCACGAGCTGTACGGTCTCGCCACGACGACCTTCATCGCGCTGGTCGCACACGAAGCCCTGCCCGTGCTGTGGGTGCTCTATCTCATCGCCCAGTTCGGCTGGGACACGCGCGCGATCGGTCTCACGCTGGCGCTCGTGGGCGTCTGTTCGGCGGTCACCGCCGCAACGCTCGTCGGCCCGGTCGTCAAAGCGTTGGGCGAACGCCGAACGATGGTGCTCGGGCTCGTGACGTTCTGCTTGGGCAACGTGCTGCTCGGGGTCAACAGCGCGCCGGTCTTTATCGCCGGCGTGATCGTTCTCTGCGTGTCGATCTATAACTCACCGATGCAGTCGCTGATGAGCAAACGCGTCGGCCCCAGCGAGCAAGGCGAGCTCCAAGGCGCGCTCGGCTCGCTGCGCGGGATCGCGATGATGATCGGTCCCGGCATCTTCGCCTGGTCGTTCGCGCAAGTGTCCGGACCGTGGCGTTCGCTGGACGTTCTCGGCGCTCCATTTTGGTTGGCCGCGGCGATGCTTGTGGTCGCAATAGCGCTCGCGTGGCGCGTCACGACGCGTGAGGACGACGTCGTGCTGCCGCTGCCCGAACCGGCGCCCGTCACGATGGTGGAGGGATAATGCCTGCACGCGGATTTCACAGCGTTACGCCGCGCTTATTCTGCAGCGATCCGCAGGGATTGGTCGCGTTTCTCAAACACGTCTTCGACGCCGCCGGCGAGTACGAGGAAGGGCGTCCGGCGGAGATGACGATCGGCGATTCGATCGTGATGGTGAGCGGAACGGAAGCGCGAGCCGCGACGCACTCCTGCCTCTACGTGTACGTCGACGACGTCGACGCAACGTACCGCCGCGCCATCGGCGCCGGCGCCACGGGCCTCGAAGAACCCGCCGAGATGCCGTGGGGCGATCGCCGCGCGATCGTAGCCGATCCGTACGGCACGGATTGGCAGATCGCCGCGCGCGACTGAAATTAGCGAAGTGCGGCCAGCAACGCTTCGCGCATGATCTCGGGCAGCGCGCGGCTCTTTTTCGTTTGGCGATCGATACAGGCGACGGTAAGCGTGAACTCCGCACCGGCGTCGCCGGTGCGTTCGTTGAACGCCACGGTTTTCCAGCGAATACTCGACGCGCCGACCTTTTCGAGGTGCGTGCGCAAGCGCAGCCAGTCGTTCATCAGCGCGGGGGCGTGATACTCGGCTTCGGCACGGACGCGCGGCAGCCAGATGTCGAGCTCGTCGAACACCCGATGGTACGGGAAGCCCAGCTCGGCGAAAAATTGAATCTCCGCGTATTCGACGAAACGCCAGTACGCCCCGAAATACATGATGCCGGCGATGTCGACGTCGGCCCACTGCACCTGCAGGCGCGCTTCGAACGTGCGCCGCCCCGCCGGAAGCGAATCGCGAAATCGCGTCACCGCTGCATACGCCCCAGCGCGGCCGCATAGCGCGCGAGCGGATCCACCTCGAGGTTGACGCGGCTGCCGGCCGGACGATTTCCGAGCGTCGTGCGCTCGAGCGTTTCGGGAATCAGCGCGATCTCGAACCATCCCTGGCCGGTTGCTGCTACGGTGACGCTCACGCCGTCGACGGCGACGAACGCCTTCTCCGCGAGCATCGGCGCCAACACTGCCGGGGCCTCGACGCGCACGCGCTCGCCTTGGCCTTCCGGCTTGCGCGACAGCACGCTCGCGGGTGCGTCGACGTGGCCGTAGACGTAGTGTCCGCCGATACGATCGCCCAAGCGCAGCGCGTATTCTACGTTGACGCTGTCGCCCGGCCGGCGCTCCCCCAAGGTCGACTTCGCGAGCGTCTCCGGAATGACGTCGAAACGCAGCGTCTTGCCTTTTCGCGCCGTGACGGTCAAACAGACGCCGTCGATCGCCACCGAATCTTTCACCGCAGCCTCTTCGCGCTTGCTGCCCTGACAGAGCACGAAGAGCGTCAACCCGCCGCCTCGCGCCGCCTCGACTTTGGCGACCTCACCGCGGTATCCAATCACTCCGCTAAACATGCGCTGTCATCCCTCCGAAGCGGTCACGGAACGAAGACAGTCGCGATGCCGAAGCTGCGCGCGGCACGCTCGAGGGGAGCGTCGGCGGTAACGAGCTCGGCGTTTAGGTCGTCGGCGCACGCAAGGTAAGCGGCGTCGTACGGCGTGAGTCCGTACGCGCGGGCCAGCCCGAGCTCGATTCCTGGAATGAAGCGATTGCCGGCGGGCCGGAGATGAATCGGAAGGTTGCGCAGTTCGTCGAGTGCTTTGCCCACTTCGTCGGAAGGGATGCGGCTGTTGCGTTCGGCGGAAAGCAGCACGTTTTGAATCTCGAGACGAAAAACGTCCGGGGCAACGGCGGTTTCGCCGTTCTCGATACGCTCTAGGACAGCGTCGGAAGCCGAACTGGCTTCATCCGCAAGAAACCATTTCGCTGCGATTGACGCGTCGATCACGAACACGCTAGCGGCGATGATCCTGGTGGGCGAGATCGCGCAGCCGAGGGCGAGACGCCGGCGGTTGACCGGCTTGGTAGCGAGCTACCCGCTTTCGAATGGCCTTGATACGCGCCACGGTCTCCTTGGGGTCGACGGGCGCAAGAGGCCGAATTTCTGCGGCGGGCGTGCCGTTGCGCAAAATGACAATCGTTTGGCCGGCCACGACGCGATCGATCACCTCGGAGAATTTGGCCTTGGCTTCGGCCAGCCCGATAGTCTTATTCATGTGACTAGTCTAACAAAACCGACTAGACATCGCAAGCGAACGTTCCGGAAAGCAGGACGTCGTCGCCCACGCGCGCGAGGCGATCGAAGCGCAGGCGGCGCTGTAACGCCTCAAAATCGACGCCCGATAACACAGGGACCGCGCCATCGCGCTGCAGCAGAATCGGCGCGATACCCCAGTGCACGCGGTCTACAAGGCCGTCGGCAACCAGCCGTGCCGCCAGCGTCGGACCGCCTTCGCATAACACGCTATAGATCTCGCGCTCGCGCAACGCCCGCATCGCGAGGGCGAGATCGAGCCGCTCGCTCGCGTCGTCGCCGGCGAATACGACGTCGGCCACGTGAGTCAGGGGTTCGAAGTGCGACCTCAATCCGGCCGGCGCGAGCACGATCGTCTTGAGATACCCGTCGACGTTCGCAAAGACGCGGCTGGATTCCACGACGGTGTCGGTTTCGCACGCGACGACGCGCACGTACGGCCGCAAACGGTGGTGCGGCGGACGCACGGTGAGCAGCGGGTCGTCGACGCGGATCGTGCCCGCGCCGACCATGACCGCGTCGTGCGCGATACGCAGGTCGCGGACGAACGACGACCACGCGGCCCCCGTGAGCTGCTGACGCACGCCGACTTGACTCGCTACCGCGCCGTCGATCGACATCGCCATCTTCAACGCGACATACGGCCGCGTTTTTCCGAGCGAACCCGCAAAGATTTCGATCAGCGCCTTCGCGCGCGAATCGCCGGCCACGTCGACCCGGACGCCCGCCGCGCGCAGGAATGCCGCACCTTCGCCGTTGGTTTTCGGATTGGGATCGATCGTTCCGACAACCACGCGCGCGACGCCGGCATCGAGCAGTTCGTGCGAGCATGCCGGCGTACGGCCGACGTGATTGCACGGCTCCAGCGACAGGTACGCCGTCGAACCTGCGGCGCGGTCGCGCGCCTGCGCGAGCGCGTTGACCTCGGCGTGCGCCTCGCCGGCGCGATGGTGATACCCTTCTCCGACGATGCGCCCGTCGCGCACGACGACGGCGCCGACGGGCGGATTCGGCGAGGTGCTGCCGATGCCACGCGCGGCTAACTCGTACGCGCGTTCGAGGAACACATAGTCGAGGTCGCTGAGTAGGGCTCCCACAGGCGCTCCGCTTTCGTCGCTGCGACGACGAGCGCCCCCGTCACCGTTGCGCCTGCAGCGCGAAGCGCGCCGGCGCAATCGACGAGCGTCGCGCCGGTCGTGCAGACGTCGTCGACCAGTGTTACGGTTTTACCCGCAACGTGCGCGGCACACGTGAAACGGCCGCGGGCGGCGAGCCGCTCGGTGCGCGAACGCCCGCGCTGCGCGTCGCCCGCACCTTGTGTGAGGGCAACCACAAGCGACGCACCGTTCGAAGCTGCAGCGATCTCTGCGACGAGCGCCACGCCGTCAGCGCCGCGTACGCGCAGCCGTGCGCACGTCGTCGGAACCGGGACGAGCAGCGCGCCGGGCTCGACCAGCGGCGCCAGACGCCGCCCTAGCGCCGCTGCGACGTCGCGCCGGCCGTCTTTGACGGCCAAGATCGCCGCGCGCAACGTGCCTTCGTACCAGCCGGTCGCGAGGGCGCTTACGCCGTCAAAGGAAACGGCGAGGTTCGCGCTCGGCGGCGCGCACGCATCGCACAATCCGCTGCCGATTGCGTTGCACCCGGCACATTGGGCGGGAAAGACCGCATCGAGAACGCGCCCCCACATGCCCGTCAATCACGACGAGCGTCGCGATCGGCTAGACTCCGGCGAGCGGCCGGTTCCTAGCATCCACGGTAGAGGCTTGAAGCGGGCGTCCGAGGGTGGCTATAATGTTGTACCTCTCATGAACAAAGCCGGAGGATAGCGTGGCACGTCAAGTGATCGATTGTCGTGATTTTCCGAGCGAAACGAAATGCACCGTTGCCATTGCGGCCGATAGCGTCGACGAGCTGCTCGACGTTGCCGTGCTGCACGCCGTCGAGACGCACGGTCACGAAGATACGGCCGAGCTGCGCGACATGATACGCGGCGGCATCAAAGAAGCCGCGCTAACGTAGCTTAAGCGTCGTTCGCCACGACTCCGCCGTCGAGCGTCGCATTCGGCTCGACGCGATAGCCCTTGCCCGCGATGGAGTCGCGTAGCGCGGCGCCTGTGCCGACGATCGCACCTTCCCAGAGAATCGAACGCTCGATGCGGCAGTTCGGCTCGAGCAGAACGTCGTCGCCGATAACGCTGGGGCCGGCAATCGCAACGCCGTCGCCGATGCGCGCGCGAGCACCAACCCATACCGGTCCCTCGATCCGCACGCCGTCGCCGAGCACCGCCGTCGAATCGACTCCGCTCCCGCGCGTGTCCGGAATGGCGAACGCTCCGCGCACGACGTCGTAACTCGCCCGCCGATATTCGCCGGGCGTCCCGATGTCCGCCCAGTACGCGCCGCGCGCGTCGTACCCATAAAAGGGGGCGGCGGCTTCTTGCAGCGCCGGAAACACCTGCTTGCCGAAATCGCAAAACGTGGCGGCCGGAATGCGTTCGAAAATCGCCGGTTCGAATGCGTAGATGCCCGTGTTGGCGAGCTTGCTGCGCTCCGTTCCCTTCGGCGGCTTCTCTTGGAAGCCGACGATCTTGCCGCGGTCGTCCACGACCACGACGCCGTATTGATCGACCTCGTCGCATTCGACCAGTCCGATCGTGGCAACGGCGCCGCGATCGCGGTGAAACGCCAACAGCCGATCCAGCGGCAAATCCGTCAGATCGTCGCAGCCCACGACGACGAACGTACCCTCTCCGAAAAACGCTTCCAGCTTCTTGACGCCGCCCGCGCTGCCGAGCAGCTCCGGCTCGTACGAATATTCCAAGCGCACGTCGAAGCGCGATCCATCGCCGAGCGCCTCGACGATCGCTTCTGAGAGATAGTGCAGGTTGATGGCAATCTCGTCGAATCCGAACGATTGCAAATAGCGAATCAAATGGACGGCGTTGGGTACGCCGGCAACCGGGACCAGCGGCTTGGGAACTTGTTTCGTGAGCGGATAGAGGCGCGTCGACAAACCGCCGGCCAAAATCATCGCCTTCACGTCAGCCCCCTCCGGAAGCGGCGCTCGCGCGCGCGGATTTGCGCAAGCCGATCTCCTCGAGTCCCACGAGCCAGACGAAGTACGGCAGCGCGAGTTGGCGGCGCCAGCGCTGCGGCTCCTTGATCAAGCGATAGAGCCACTCCAAGCCGAACTTGCGAAAGAGCGGCGGAGCGCGGTCGACGCGCCCGCTGATGACGTCGAACGAACCGCCGACGCCGATTCCGGCCCCGCAGCCCGACTCGCGCACGTAGTCGGCAAGAAAGTATTCTTGCCGCGGAAATCCCATTCCGACGAACAGCAGCTTGGCGCCGCTCTCGCGAATGGCTGCAGCAACCTCCGGCGCTTCGTCGTCGCGGAAGTAGCCGTCGCGCGCACCCGCGATCTGCAGACCGGGATGCTGCACTTCTAGGATCGCCGCCGCATCGGCCGCAACGCCCGGCGCGCCGCCCAAGAAATAGACGGGCAAGCCTTCCCGGGCCGCGCGCGCGCAGAGATCGCCCGTCAGCTCGACGCCGGTCACGCGCTCTCCGAGCTCGGCTCCGCGACGGCGCGCTACCGTCAACAAACCAACCGTATCGCAGAGCGACAGCGCGCTCGCGTTGACGATGGCGCGAAACCGTTCGTCACGCTGCGCGTGAACGACCATCTCCGTCCCGAGCGTGACGACCTGCGCGCCGGCACCCTCGCGCGCCAGTTGCACGATACGCGCGGCCGCTTCGGTTTCGTCGATCGGATCTAGCCGGCAGCCGAGAATCTCCATGCAGCGCGCGCTAAATCTCCACGAGCTCGTTCGCCGGCTTGTCCGCAAACGGCGCCAGCAGCGGCCGCAGCCGATCGGCGATCGCTTGCGGAATTCCGTCGAGCGGCAAGCGGCACTCGCCAACGGCAAAACCGAACTGCGCCATCGCCCACTTCACCGGAATCGGGCTCGTCGTCGCAAACAGCGCATCGATGAGTGCCAGCAGCGACGCGTGGATGCGAGCCGCCTCGCCGGCGTTTCCCGCCCGGTGCGCGTCGTACATCTGCCGGTATTCGCGCGAGCATAGATGCGACGCGACGCCGACGACGCCGTCTGCCCCGAGCGACAAGCACGGCAGAAACAGGTGATCGTCGCCCGCGAACACGACGAAGTTCTCCGCTCGATCGCGTACGATCGTCGCGATCTGCTTGAGATCGCCGCTCGACTCCTTGACGCCCACGACGTTGGCATGCATACGCGCAAGCTCCAGCAGCGTCTCTGGAAGCAGGTTCGCAGCGGTGCGGCCCGGCACGTTGTACACGATCACCGGAAGGTCCGGCACCGCTTCGGCCACCGCCGCGAAATGCTCGAGCATCCCGCTTTGCGGCGGCTTGTTGTAGTACGGAACCACCGCAAGAATCGCATCCGCGCCCGCCTTCGCGGCATCTTCGGCGGAGCTTACCGATTCGCGCGTGTTATTCGTTCCCGCGTTCGCGATAACGGTCGCGCGGCCGCCGACGGCGTCTTTGACGGCAGCCCACAGTGCGAGGCGCTCGCTGCGGTCGAGCGTTTGCCCTTCGCCGGTCGAACCCGCGACGACCAGCCCGTCGTTGCCGCGATCCACCAGCCACCGCGCCAAGCGCTGGGCTTCGGCGATATCCAAGCATCCGCGTTTGTCGAACGGCGTGACCATTGCCGTCACGATCGTGCCGAGACGAGTGCGAGCATCGTGTTTCATACGGGGTCTCCTGCGGCTAAGCCAAACTGTTCGTGGACGGCGATTTCGCTGCGGGTCGCATCGCTTGCCGGTACCAGAATCGAGATCGTCACGTTACTGTCCGTGCAGTGGATGATCTCCACGTTGGCGCGCGACAGCGCATCGACGACGGCAAAGACGACGCCGGGCGCGTCGCGCATGCCCGTGCCGACGACGCTCACCTTCGCGCAGTCTTCGCGTACGCGCACGGCCAAGTTTAAATCCCCGAGCAATCGCCGGATCTCCGCTCCACGATCGCCTTCGACCACGAACGCGACGCCGGCCTGATTGATAGTGACTTGGTCGATGGAGATACCCGCCTCCGCAACGCGGCGAAACATTTCGAGTTCGGTTTCCATCCGGCGCGTCGGCGACTCGATGTCGCCGCGAATGACGCGCACCCACGTCAGCCGTCCCGACGACGTCACGCCGGTTACCGGCCGATGATGATCGTAGCTTTCGTCGACCATCGTTCCCCGATCGCTCTGCAGCCCTTTGATCGAATACGCCGTGCCGGTTCGGTTGGCAAAACCGGCGGCCTTATGATGCATCACCTTCGCGCCGTGCTCGGCGAGTTCGGTCATCTCCGCGAGGGACGCACGCTCGATCGTGCGTGCGCCGGGAATGCGGCGCGGATCGGCGGTCATCGCACCGCTGACATCGGTGTAGATATCGACGCGCTCAGCACCCAGCGCGTGGCCGATTGCAATAGCAGACAGATCGGTGCCACCGCGTCCGAGCGTCGTCA
>JAFAHZ010000261.1 GCA_019236975.1 Vulcanimicrobiota bacterium
CAACCCGGTCTCGATCGCCGTGGGGCCGGATGGGGCGTTATGGTTTACCGAGTTCGATCAAGGCAAGATCGGGCGCATCACTACCGACGGCACGATCGACGACCATTACAAATTGCCGCCGTTCGGCGTTTCCCGCGGAATCACAACCGGTCCCGACGGTGCGCTCTGGTTCACGGACTGCGAGAATAATGCTATCGGCCGCCTGCAATGAGCAAGAAGTTGCGCGCCAGTTCTTCGCCGCGTTCGCTGAGCACCGATTCGGGATGAAACTGCACGCCGTGGACCGGCTTCTCGCGGTGTGCGATGCCTTGAATGACGCCGTCGTCGCTGCGCGCGGTGACGCGTAGCAGTTCCGGGAGCGAGTTGGGTTCGAGACAGAGCGAATGATAGCGCGTCGCGGTCAACGGCGACGGTAATCCGGCGAAGAGGCCGCTCGCGTCGTGTTCCACGGCCGACGTCTTCCCGTGCATCTGGCGCGGCGCGTGGCCGACGGTTGCACCCAGCACTTCGCCGATCGCCTGCAGCCCCAGACAAACGCCAAGGACCGGCATTCCACGGTCGATCGCGCTTTTCAGCACCGCGAGCATTTGCGGCGTTTCGCTCGGCTTGCCCGGGCCTGGGCCGACGACCAACCCGTCATACCGCGACAGTATGCCGGACTCGAGCCGCGGATCGTCGTTGAGCAGTACGTCCTGCGCGGCACCCTGCGACGCGAGGAGATGCACCACGTTGTACGTGAAGCTATCGAAGTTATCGATGAAGAGCAATCGCGTCATCCTAATCCTAACACCGTTCGGGCGATGCGGGTTTTATGGAGGACCTCTTCATATTCGGCGACCGGGTCGCTGTCGGCGACGATGCCGGCGGACGCCTGCCACCACGCGCGGCCGTTCTGCACGTGGATGCTGCGCAGGGTAATGCACGAATCGAAGTCGCCGTCGAACGACCAGCGCCCGACGCTGCCCGCGTAAAATCCGCGCGTCACCGGTTCCAACTCGTCGATGAGCTGCATCGCGCGCACTTTCGGCGTTCCCGTGACCGTGCCGGCCGGAAAACCGGCGCGAAAGAGATCGAGCCCGTCGCAGCCCGCGCGCAGCGTTCCCACGAGATCGGAAACGATGTGCATCACGTGGCTGTAGCGTTCGATTTGCAGCAGCTCGTCGGCGCGCACGCTGCCGAACTCGCACACCGAGCCGAGATCGTTACGGCCGAGGTCGACGAGCATCACGTGCTCGGCGCGCTCCTTCTCGTTGGCGAGCAGCTCTTCTGCTACGCGCGCGTCCTCGTCATCGCTACCGCCGCGCGGGCGCGTTCCGGCCAGCGGGCGAATGCGCGCTTTGCGGCCTTCGAGACGCACGAGAAACTCGGGCGACGCGCCGAGAAGTTGGCCAAAGGGCGTGTCGACGTAGAACATGTAGGGCGACGGATTGGCACGGCGCAGCGCGCGGTAGAGATCGAACGGGCTGCCCTTCAAGTCCGCTCCGAAGCGAATGCCGAGCTGCAGCTGGTAAACGTCGCCGTCGTAGATGTGGCGTTTCACGCGCGCGACGCTTTCGAGATAGCGGTTTCGATCGATCGACTGCGACGGCGCGCTCTCTGCGCAAACCGCTCCGGGCGCCGGCGGCGCGAACGAAAAGAGTCGTTCGACGTACGCGTCGATCCGGCGCCCGCAGTCCTTGGCGGAATCGCCGGCGGTGCTAATCTTCAGCGAGTGCGTGAAGTGATCGAAGACGAGCCACGTCGCGGGAATGGCGACGTACGCAGCCGGCATGGCCGGCGGTGCGGCATCCCGCGGCGCCAACCGCGCGGCTGGCCGCGCCGCATCGTAGGCAAACGCCACGAGGGCGCCGCCTTCACGCTCGCCTTCTATCCGATGTTTGCGGACGAACTCGCGAACGCGCTCGTACAGGGTTTCGTCGGCATCGAACGTTTCTACAGCGAGATAATCGAGCCCGATAAACGAATAGCGCGAGAGGCGGCCGCCGTGTTCGGCACTTTCCAGCATGCACGCCGCGCCGTCGCGCGCGCACGCGAGATACGCGCCGATCGGCGTGAGAACGTCGGCAGGAATCGTTTTCGACGGCACCCGCTACGGGTTAGCGCTGAAGCTCGGGATGCTCCTGCGTGAGTTTGGCCGCATACGTCGGCGGCAGGTTATCTAAGATCGTTCCGACGCTGTCGGGCGGCATGAGCGCCAGCACGCGCGCGACGTAGGCTACGGGCAGACGCTGCGCGACCTTGGCTGCATTCTCGGGATCCATCGACGCCCAATACTGTGCGGTACGCTTCATGTCGGCCGTGGCGTTGGCGGAGAGATCGCTTCCCGCCAGCGCAACGGTGGTACCGTTGGGATTGCTCGTCAGACCGGGAACGCTCGGTCCGGGGCGCGGCGTCGCGCGGCCGAGTGCGCTTCCCCGCGCGGCCGCTTGCTGCGCGTTACCGGAAGCCGTCGCTAGCTGCGTCTGCGCTTCGTCGAGCTGCTGCTGCAAATCGGCGATCTTCTTATCTTTCGCCGTCGAGGCAGTTTGCGCGTCGGCGAGCTGGCTTTGCAGCACGGCGATCTGCCGGTTGCGATCGGTAATCACCTGATTTTGGACGGCGAAATGGAACGGAGCCGCGACGGTGTCGAACCAGGCGCCCGTCGTGCGCGCGACCGGCGCCATCGGACCCGACGTCATCGCCGTACGCGACGGCGGCCAGAAGAGTGCGAATGCCACCAGCGCCAGTGCGATAGCCGGCAGAATCAACCGTTTGAACGGAAATGGTTTGCGCCGCTTGCGCGTGACGATCACGACACCCCTCCAGCCTTTCGAGCGAGCCGGTCTTCTTGACGGGCGTTGCCGTCGTCGAGTTCGATTTGCTCGACGCGCAACTCCTCGGCGCTATGCACCTCACGGCGCCGTTCCTTGAGCTTGTCGACGACTTTGCGGTCTTTACTGGCCGCTACGAGGTCGCGCCGCGCGCGTTCGAGAGCCACTTGGCGCTCGGCGAGCGTCTTGATCTGCGCGTCGATCGTGCGATCGAGAAACTGCAGGTGCGCGTACCGGCCGCGCAGCTCTTCAACGTCGAACTCGCCGTGTCGTTCGCGCAGCTCGCGCGCGTTGGAACGAAATTCATCGTGCAGGCGGTCGAGCTCGCGCTTAGCTTCGTCCCACGCCCGCTGACGCAGCGCCATCGTCTGCTGCCTTTGATCCTCGACGCGCTTGCGGTGCTCGAGTACCGGCTGCAGCGCGAAAACGAACTTCTTCACGCGA
>JAFAHZ010000014.1 GCA_019236975.1 Vulcanimicrobiota bacterium
CAAAGCCAAGCAGCTCGGCGTTCTCGTCGCGTCGGGCCTGATCGTCGGCGAAAGCATCTTCGGCGTCGTCATCGCCGGTTTGATCGTCGCGACGAGTCGCGCGATGCCGCTGGCCGTCGTGGGCGACGCATTTACATCGGCCTCCAACTGGCTCGGCGGCATCGCCTTCGTGCTGCTCCTCGCGGGCCTTTACCGCTGGACGAGCGCGCTTACCCGACGGTAAGCACGATCTTCCCGTCGACCGATCCCGACTTACTCTCTTCTAGGGCGCGCTCGGCTTCGATCAAGGCGTGCTCGGTAACGATCGGCACGCGCAAGCGCCGCTCTTCGACCATGCGCGCGAGCGCGCGCAGACCGGCGTGCGACGACTGCGGTGTTTGCGTCATCACGAGATTGATTGCGATGACGTTGCGTTTGGCGAGCGTATCGATATCGGCCGATCCGATCGTCGAGACGATGCGGCCGCCTTCGCGCAGCACGTCCGCTACCGCAGTAAGATGGTCGCGATCGTCGACGAGGTCGAGCACCGCGTCGATGCCGTCGGGATGGTTACGGCGAACGGCGGCCGCGACGTCGTCGCGGTCGTAAGCAACGAACTCGTCGACGCCCAGCGAACGCGCGAACGCTTCGTTCGATGCGCGCGCCGTGCCGATCACGCAGGCCCCGCGGTCGTGCGCGATCTGCACCGCAAAGCTCCCCACGCCGCCGGTGGCGCCGAGAATAAGGACTTTCGAATTTTCCATGACCCCCAGTGCGTCGAGCGATGCGAGCGCCGTCAACCCCGCCGTCGGCAGTGCGGCGGCTTCGGCGTCGCCGACCGCATCGGGAATCTTGGCGATCGGCTGCGTGCGGTCGTCTTGGGGAACGACGGTAAACTCGGCGTACGCGCCATGCTCGCGCGCGATGCCGAAGACGCGATCGTCTTTGGCGAAGTTGTGCGCGCGGGTGCCGGCACCGACGACGATACCGGCGAAATCTTGACCGAGCACGAACGGCAGGCGGCGCTCCGCGGCGTCGCGCGTTTTCCAATCGATCGGGTTCACCCCGGCCGCAGTTACCCGCACGAGAATCTCGCCTTCTTTGGGGTCTGGTAAGGCAACGTCTACGATCGCGGCCGATTGGCCGCGGCGTTCGATCAGCACTGCTTTCATGGCGCCTTCTTTCCCGAATTCCGCCACGGCCCAACGGGATTTGAGGCGAGCGCGCGAATGGCTCGCTGGTGAAACGGAGAGCTTTGATCTTTGCACTCGCGCTGCTTGCCGCCGGATGCGCGAGCGGAACCAAACAGGCGGCACAACAGCCCGCCGAGCAGTCCGCCGACCCCTCGTCGTCGTATCGCGTGCTGCTCCAAACCTCGGCCGGCCCGGTAACCATCGACGTGGACCGGACACTGGCGCCCAACGGCGCGCAGCGCTTCTACCAGCTCGTACAAGCGCATTACTTCGACGGCGCGCGCTTTTATCGCGTAGTGCCGAAATTCGTCGTGCAATGGGGCGCTGCGGCCAATCCGGCGGTAACCAAGAAGTGGGATACCACGATTCCCGACGACCCGGTAAAGACGTCGAACGCGCGCGGAATGGTGAGCTTTGCGGCAACCGGCGAACCGAACAGCCGCACGACCCACATGTTTATCAACCTCGGCGACAACGCCAACCTCGACGGCATGGGATTCGCCCCGATCGGGCACGTCGTCGACGGCATGAAGAACGTCGATCGCATTTATTCGGGATATGGGGAAACGCCCGATCAGGGATCGATCGCGCAGCAAGGCAACGCGTATCTGAACAAAGCGTTTCCGAAACTTGACTACATCAAGACCGCACGAATCGTCAAATGAGCCAAACGACTTCTCAAGCGTGCGATCGTTTTCGCGCGCTCCATCGCTCTGCCAACGTTTTGGTGCTTCCCAACGCGTGGGATGCCGGCTCTGCGGCGATTTTTCGGGCGGCGGGCGCACCGGCGATTGCGACGACGAGCGCCGGCGTCGCGTGGTCGTGCGGATTTCCCGACGGCGACGCGCTGCCGATGCAAAATCTCATCTTCGCCATCGACCAAATCCTTGGCGCCATCGGCGACACGCCGCTGTCGGTCGACGTCGAGGGCGGTTACGCGGACAACCCGTCGGACGTTGCGGATAACGTTGGGCGCTTAGCCGACATGGGAATCGCCGGCATCAACATCGAGGACGGCGGCGGCGATCCGGCGGCGCTGGCTGCGAAGATCGCGGCAATCGTCAAGCGCTGCCCCGGGCTGTTCGTCAACGCGCGGACGGACGTCTATCTGCGCGACCTCGCTGAAGGCGACGCGGCAATTCGCCAAACGATCGAGCGCGGGAAAATCTACGCCGCCGCCGGTGCGAACGGATTGTTCGTTCCCGGAGCGGCCGAGGCTGGCGATCTCAAAGCCATTGCGGCCGGCATCGATGTGCCGCTGGCGATCTTCGCCGTTCCCGGACTGCTGCCCGCGAAAGAGCTGTACGCGCTGGGCGTTCGGCGCTTGAGTGCCGGCGAATCGCTGGCGGCGCTGGCATACGGCACCGCACGCGATGCGGCGGCGGTATTCTTACGCGACGGGCGCAGCGACGACGTCATCTCGCCGCGCAACGTCGATTACGGCGAAACCAACGCACTCTTCCGGCACTAACCGAGGACAGTATGCCGACCGATTTTCGTGACGGAAGAACGTTCCCGCGCCGCGGCCGCGACGAAGCGGCAGGCGCGATGTGGCTGCTGCGCGTCTTCGATAAGGCCCGTGCGGCCGCGGCCGGAACGATCTTCGATTACATTTACCCGTGCCCGATGGATCAGGGCGTGTTTACGCGCTGGGGAATATCGGCGTCGCAGTTCGAGCGTGCGATCGCGCGGCATCCCGACGACGATTCGATCGCCGCCTGGCTGACGGCGAACGTCACGCCGGACAAAATCCGCGCGGCCAATGAGTGGCTCACGAACGAGAAGCTCGAAAATCTCGACCGGCAAGACCGCGAAGAGGGAGCACCCGGCTAGCGCGTTAACCGCACCACGTGACCTTCGAGGTGTAGGTCAGCGTGACGTGCGAATCGGCGGGCACGTGCACGTTCCAGGTCGCGGTCGAAGACGACGTTTTGACGTGCGGCATGTTTTCGCCCAGAATCGTCCATTGCGCGGGGATGGGCTCGACGACCAGTACGTCCTGGGCGTCTGGTTTGGCGTTGCCGAGCTTGACGTCGTACGAGCTGATTGCCGTGCACGACGCGTTGCTATCGAAGTGAAAGTCGGTCTGCTTCTTATTTGCGGTGACGTCAAACGAGTCGCCTAAATGCAGCCGCACCGTTTCGTTCTTCGGCGTGTGGCCGATGGAATCGGAGCCGAGAAACTGTGACAGACCGTGCGAATCGTTCTTATAGAGGCGGACGATGCCGCCCGGTAACGGAATGCCGAGTTCGCCGTCTTTGTTTTCGAAGGAAACGTAGACCCCGACCGGCAGTTTATCTCCCAAGTCCGCAGTGGCGTTTTGGTAGTAGTAGGCGGAGCCGCGCAGCTCGAGAGTCTTTCGAATCGGAACCGCGTGCGCGACCAGCAGCGTAACCTGCTTCGTCTGATTGTTCTCGATGGTCGTCGGCCGCGACATCGTGTAGAGGTGATACTCGAAGTAGTCTTCCTGCCTAACGTTAGCGGCATTTACGGAATAGATGTCGGCAGTTACCCCGCGCGCGACAGCCCCCATCGGCCGCGGCGCTGCAACGTTGACGTTTCCGGCTACCAGCTGCAACCTGGCGTTTTCATAGGAAGCGCCGCTCGTGTTCGAGAGCGTGACGAGTCCGGTGAGGTCGAGATGCTTTTCGTCGGTCGATACCGCCCCGACGTAATCGGCGCGCCAGCTCAACCCGCCGGTGAGATAACTGAGGTCGAGGGTCTGGACGCCGGCCAGCCCACTTTCGAGGTCGAGCACGAGCGTCGGCTGGTCTCGAAACGTCCCCGTTGCCGTCGGAAAGACGATGTGCCCCCGCACGGACGTTTCGATGCGGTCGCGATAGCGCAAGATGACGCTGCCGCCGTTAACGCTGAGCACGCGCGCCGTTTCGCGCGTTTCACGTTCGCCGGCAAACCGCGGATCGTGCACGACGACCACGTCGCGTCCGACGTACTTCTGCAGCAGTGCGGCGGGATCGAGCAAGTCGTAATCGAGGTTTTGCTCGAGCACGCGCACGGCGCCCCCGTTCGCGTCGCCGAGCAGCGCTGAGGTGGCGTCCATGTTTGCGCTGACGTCGCGCCAGGCAATGCGATTGAGGCCGTTGTCGAGCGCGATCCGGCGGCGGTCGTGCACTAACGACATGCTGCCGTTATACACTGTGACGTTCACCGACTCGCGGTCGCCGGCGCCGCTTTCGCGTTCTTGGACGGCGGCAGGTGCGACGATCGGAGCGGCGATGAATAACGAGAGAAGCGCTAGCGCCAACAGTGTTTTCACGGCGATCACCCGCACCAGGTCACGCGCGAGGTGTATTTGAGCGTCGCGTGCGAATCGGCCGGCACGCGCACGGTCCACGTCGCTGTCGACGAAGACGATTTGACGTGCGGCACGTTTTCCGAAAGAATCGTCCATTGCGCCGGGATCGGCTCGACGATCAGAACGTCTTGCGCCGCCGGCTTGGCGTTGCCGAGCCGTACTTCGTAGGAGGAGACGGTCGTGCACGAGCCCTCGAACCGAAAGTCGGTCTGTTTCTTTTTCGCGGTCACGTCGAAGGAGTCGCCCAGATGCAGGCGCACCGTTTCGTTCTTCGGCGTGTGATCGATCTGGTCCGATCCTAAGAACTGCGATAGACCGTGCGAGTCGTTCTTGTAGAGGCGAAAGATACCGCCGGGCAGCGGAATACCGAGCTCGCCCCCGCGATTCTCGAACGACACGTACGCACCGACCGGAAGTTTGTCGCCGAGATCGGTGGTCGCACTCTGATAGTAGGACGGCGAACCGCGCAGCTCGAGCGTCTTGCGAATGGGAATCGCGTGGGCCACGAGCAGCGTCACCTGCTTGGTTTGATTATTCGCAATCGTCGTCGGGCGCGCCATCGTATAGAGGTGATATTCGAAGTAGTTCTCCTGCGAAACGCCTTGTTCGGCCGCCGACTCCTCGGTAGAGGCAGCCTTGGCGATTCCGGCAATGGTTTGCGGGTTGACGACGTTCACGTTCCCGGCGACCAGCTGCAGGCGGGCGTTCTGGTACGCTGCGCCGCTGGTGTTCGAGAGCGTAACCAGTCCGGTGACGTTGAGATGCTTCTCGTCGGGTGTCATAGAGCCGACGTAGTCGGCGCGCCAACTGATACCACCGGTGAGATAGCTGAGGTCGAGGGTTTGCGGCCCGCTCAGCGCGCTTTCGAGATCGAGCACGAGCGTCGGTTGATCGCGAAACGTTCCGGTTGCCGTTGGAAAGACGATGTGGCCGCGCACTTCCGTTTCGATGCGGTCCCGGTAGCGTAAAATGACGTTGCCGTCGTTGGCGCTCAGCACGCGCGCGGTTTCGCGGGTTTCGCGCTCGCCGGCAAACTGCGGGTCGTGCACGACGACCACGTCGCGCCCGACGTACTTCTGAAGTAATGCTGCCGGATTGAGGAGATCGTAGTCGAGGTTTTGCTCGAGGACGCGCGTGCCTCCGCCGCTCAGGCTTTCGAGCAGCGCGGACGTGGCGTCCATGTTCGAGCTGACGTCGCGCCACGCGATGCGATTGAGTCCGCCATCGAGCGTGATGCGCCGCCGGTCGTGTACGAGCGACATGCTGCCGTTATAGACGGTGACGTTGATCGACTCCCGATCGCCGACGGTACTTTCGCGCTCGGCCACGTCGGCGGAAGCGGTAATCGGCCCAAAAACCATGAGGAAACATAGGGCGGCCGAAAGCGTTTTCTTCACGCGGCACCTCTTGAATGAGAACGATGAGCTTGTCTTGTGAGTAAGAACGCGGCGTTTGAGAAGTTGTGACCCCCCCGCGGCCGCGTCCTCATCGCGTTCTCATCTCTTGGACGGTTTGTGGACGCCGCCGGCGCATACTCTCTTCGTGGTTTCGAACGAGTGGAAAGATCGCTTCATCGCCGCCGTTGTCGGAGCGGCGCCCCTGCTCGGAGTTCCGGTTTGGGTGGCGTGTATTGCGGCCGTCCAGATGCGGCCGCACGCAGACTACGACGACCTTCCGTTTGTCTTCACGTCGGGTCTCTTTATGGCGGCCGCTGGATTACTTGTCGCCGCTATTTTCCGGTTGACGACGCGCTCCGCGTTCGTGCGCGCGATGGCGCTCGAGTCGCTGCGATTTCACGTCTGGGTCGGCGCGGCGTGCGTCGTGGTCGCAGCGACTTTTCTGCTCTCTCTCGGCGATCCCGCGAATCCGACGATGGCGAATCCACCGCGCGGCTTCATGGCGGCCGTAACGATATGTATGCTGGCGTACGGGATCGTCTTGCCGCTGGTAGAACTCGGACGCGCGCTCCTGGCCGGCTTCGGTGCCGCGACGAAAACGCATCATCTTTCGTAAACAGAGGAGTAGGCCAAGCCGCAGCTCCTAAACACGGATTCCCCCGTTGTTAGGAGCGTCGCTGCCCCGTCTTCGTCCGTTCTGCAAAGCTGAACGCCGCGACGCTTGAACGTTGCGATGGTGGAGGGCGCGGGGTGACCAAAAAGGCGGCCCACGTCGCACCGGAGGTCGACGCCTTCCGATAAGTACCGCTCCTCGGCGGCAGCGCCGGCGTCGCCGGTAAACAGCATGCAGAACGATTTGTAACGCAGCGTGAACGCGATCGAATTCTCGTTGATGTCGTTGTGCGAGTTCGTGATGAACGGCAGCGACGGTCCGATGAAATGCAGCGTCACGCCATCGCCCGTGCGCCACTCGTCGCCGGCGCGCGGATAGACAACGGGTACGCCCTCCGATCGCGCCGTATCGAGGCAATCGCGATAGGTGTGGCCGCCGTACCGTTGCCCGCTGTCGGCGATTTCTGCCACGCGAATCTTACGCAGTACCGGCGCACATCCGCCGGCGTGGTCCCAGGAAGCGTTTCGTCAGCACCACAGTGTAGCGCCGGCACAGGCGTATCAATGTGCCCTGTTGTTCGGTCACTCGCTAAACTCGCAGATGCCGTTGGTCACAGCTGAGGTCATTTGATTCTTATCCAGTGAGACGGCTTGAAGTCTTTAGCGGCGCAGGCGGCAGACTGCGAAGAGCCGGGAGTTAGTACCCCGCTCAGCCGGAAGAAGCACCTTTGTGAAGGTCTCTCGTGCAGCTGCCTAGTACGGGCTAGCTCCACAAGCGCGTATCGCAGCTCGCACTTCGGTGTCGAAAGGTCCGCGTACGTCATGGAAGGCGCGGCAATCCGCAACCCGAGGCGATCGGCAGGGGCCAGTGCCAACGGTCAGGTCAAGAATTCCGAAGTAATCCATCCGTTACGAGGAGGCACTGGAGTTCACGATGACGGCTATTCGGTATACCGCTGGAGTCTTCGTACTGCTTGTGCTCGCTGCGGTTGGCTGCGGCGGTCGTGAGAACGGTGCCCTTCCATTAGGACCCAGCGCCTTACGTCATCCGTCTGGGTCGGCTGGTAGATTGCATGTGTCGACCACGGCAAATCAACCGTGGGCCTGGTGTGCAGAAAGCCCGCCGCCATTCGGTGGCACCGAAACCGTCAACTGCATCCTCGACGTTGGCCAACACGCATTCACTCAAGTTAAAGTGCCGGTCGACGAGGCCGATAATCCGAGCCCCTCACCGCAAGATTCATGCGGGTCGGTCGCATGGAGTCTGGGTACGCCGAATCCCAACGTTTCTATTACGTTAACGACTCCCGCGCCGACCTCAAGCGTTTGTACGCGGCTGGACACGATCACGGTCACGGCCCAGCGCCTTGCAAACGGAACAGTAACGCCATCGCCGGGAGCGTTGCTCTATCATGCCATGGCTGTCGGAACCAATCAGGAAAGCGGATCAGGATCCGGCGAGGAGGGTGGGCAGCAGAACGGCACCCAGACACAGATGCCAGGTCCAGGCCATTACAATAATTACGGCGTCGCCATGCTGCAGTTCAACATCTATGTTTACGCACCGCCGGCTTTGCAAATCACCGATTTATATATACCGAACAATCCCGTGATAAACTCTCCCGCCGCTTCTCCGTCGCCATTGATGATTGGTCAAGAAGTCGGATTCTCAGCGCTCGCTACGGGCGGGAGGTTCACGACCGAGACGGGCACGTGGCCTGGAACGGTCACGTTCACGATCGATCCGACGCCCGCTGCAACGAATGTAGTCGCAAGCTACGCGCCGTGTGCGTGCACGAGCGTCCCTTCTCCCGAACCACTTGGAACCCTAACAGAACCCGGTCTGGGGAGCAACACGACGCCTGCACTCAACATGTACTTCTTAACGCCGGGCACTAAGACGGTCACGGCTAGTGGATACGTTCAACTTATGGCCTTCCAACCTCAGGGGGATAACGCCATCGGGCCCTCGCAGTTGGAAACCGCCACAGTTCACTATCCAATCCAGACGGTTACCTATAGCGCTAGCGCAACCACCACAGCTCACGGGACGCAGGTCGGCTGGTATGGTCAGGGCGGCGCGGGGGGATTCAACGAGAGTGCGAACTGCAATAACGCCGTCCCCCCCGCCACACCTGCGCCTGGCCCGAGCGGCATAAACTATGTGCTTGCGCTGCATCTAGGGAACGCATGTGTTCCACACGGCATCGGTTGGAAATATTCGGTCACGGCGCCAGAGGTCGGCGCTGGTGTCATCTACATCGCGCAGCTAACAAGCGGCACGGTAACGCTGAGCAACTCACATTACACGTATCAGAACAGTACGAACGGATTTGTACTTGATGGGACTTATCCGTACCCGGGCGGGGAAGCCACACCGGCGCCAGTTGGCGCTGGCGGAAAAGCAACACTAAACGGAGCACTCGACGCCCCGGCTAGGCCTCTTGGCCTTGCAAACGGAACTGGAAGCTGCACGATGGTTACGCGCAGCGACAATTTCGAAGACTACTTTATATACCAGGCCAATAGCCCGCGATCGGGTCGCCCTTCTATACCGGTCACGCTTGCAACAATGACATGGGCGTGGGGCGGCACGGCGTCGTCTTCCGATGGCGGCTCAACGTGGACTGGTTCGTCGCCAACCAGCCCTCCAACATCGATCTCGGCAATCGGCTCGACCCTGTTACCGTTCTGGGTGACTATTGCGCAAGCGAACCCGCTTCCGTCACCAGACCCATGTGCCACGCCCACGCCGTCGCCGACCGCGACGCCGACATGAGTGAGAAAGAGAAACCATGCCACGAACGTTTCTAAGCGCGATCGTTGCGCTACTATATTTTGTCGCACTGGGTCAAGGCGTCGGGGCCCAGTCAGTTCGGAAAGCACCGCCGCTTGACGACTCGGTCCTTAGTCGCTCCGATTTCAAGAATGGGGAAGCTAGCGGATGGCAAAAATTTCTGCCCGCTTACTCAGCGGATTACGAGCGCCTGGTCTACGTTTGGATCACTACGAACGACAAAGTGCCATTTGCTTGCATGACGTATGCTGACTTTAAGTTCAATCTTGAAGGTCAAACGCCAACCGGAGCTCGTAAGATCGCAAATGTTGCCCTAGAGCGACCAGTAACCACGCCTCTGTATGAGGTTATGCCACCCGCCGTCGTGCACAGCAAATCATCGCAGTGCCTCTACCCTGCAGATAATCATGCGTTCTTAGTCTTTTCATTAGATGATCTCTATCCACACCTCGCATCAGGGTCGTACTCTTTAGAGATAAGTGTGGCGCCGCGAGATCACTCGCTTGCGCCATTTGATCTCCCCAAGATCCACCTAATAATTAAGGCGTAAGGGCCGATTGAACGGAATCTCGGACGGACTTCACCCTTGCGTCGGACATGGGGCTGGGATGATGCCGTCACGTCCTCGGATGGCGGAAAGACCTGGGTGATCGCTTCGCCGAGTAGCCCGCCGACCTCATATCATCGTTTCCCGCGGTGTCGTTGCCTTGGTGCGTTTCGACTGCACAGGAGGCGATCGTATTCCCGTCACCCGATCCATGTGCAACCCCCTCGGCCGCACCAACGTCAACGCCGACGTGAGTCGGAAGGAGAGAACGTGCCCGGCACGTTTCTAAGCACAGCAACTGTGGTGCTGTATTTGTTTTTAATGGCTCAGGGCGCGGGTGCCCAGCTACTTCGAAAAGCGCCACCATTCAGTGACTCAGTCATCGCGCGTTCAGACTTCCGGAATGACGAGGCCAGCGGGTGGCTAAAATTTCTGCCCAGCTACTCGCCAGACTACCTCCGCATAGTTTACGTTTGGATGAGCACAAAGGATAAGGTGCGATTCTACTGTCTGACCTATGCCGACTTTCAGTTCGACCTTGAAGACGCGTCGGCGATGCAGAGCGGACATAAGATTGCAAACGCGAAGCTAGGCCTACCAGTCTCGACCCCTGCCTTTGGTGGTGCGGTACCAAGCGCCACGAGCGGCAAGGCAGCACCGTGCCTTTATCCGGCGTCCAATCAGGCGTTATTGGTATTTTCCCTAGATGACCTCTATCCCCGTCTTCGACCCGGTTCATACACTTTGGAGATAAAGGTCGCGCCTAGGGATCATTCGCTTGAGCCATTTGCTCTTCCAAAAGTTCCACTAAGAATCAGCACTTGAAAGGTTGGACCTGGATACTGGCATTTAGACGATCCAGAATCCATGTAATTATGGGGCGACTTGGCAGCAGATGCTTCGCAAGCACATTGGTCGCCTTTTCGATGACGGCATGTGCGCAATACCGCGAACAAGTTCCTCGACCGGTCGTCTCAGCGGTGCCGGTTTCTTCTGGCCCGGCCATGCAGTCGGTTGGGGGACGGCTACTGCTGACCCTAGATGCCGTTATGGAGTTCCCCTCGGGAGCGCCGGCGTTCGCGTACAACGGGATGATCGGAGTTGCGCCAACTTTGCGGGTGAAACAAGGTGATGCGATACTCTTGACCCTGCATAATCGGCTGCCGCCGACCAACTTCACGCCAAATGCCGTCAACGTGCATTTTCACGGGCTTGACGTCTCGCCGAACACCGCCCAAGATGAGGTCGTAACGACACTCGCAAACCCTGGCCAAACAATTCATTATGCGCTTGAAATTCCTGCGACACAACAGCCGGGCCTGTATTGGTATCACACACACTCTCACGGCGAAGCGTATTGGCAGGCAACCAGTGGAATGTCAGGCGCCATCCTCGTAGAACCGGCAACGCACCATGCGTCCGACTTCGCAGCTATTCCGCAGAATATCCTCATCCTTCGTGACGTTCAAGATCATCCGAATATAATCGGCGTTCCCTGGTACGCACGCAAGGGCACAGTGGCCCTCGAGATGGCTGCGGCGCGACAGCATGGAATCACGCAATACCACCCCGCAGACCCAGATGATGTCGATTCTGGCGGTCCATGTTCAGCGGAGCGATACATGCACGTCACGATTGAGGGCACTCACGATGGCGTTTTGCAAAGCGCGCCTGGGCAAAGGCAACTTCTGCGCGTTCTTAACGCCTCTGGGGGTCGCATTTTCGACTTGGCAGTCGATGGAGAGCGCTTAGGCCTCGTCGGAATCGATGGTTACCCCTTGAATGCTTATCCGGGCACACCTTCCGTCGTCTGGGTCGATCACTTTGTGTTGCCGCCTGGAGGCCGCGCTGAGTTTCTGGTGACCGGGCAAGGAAAAGAAGCGTACCTACGATCACGCTGTTATAATAGCGGCCCCGTCGGAGATCGCGATCCTGCTTTGATCCTTGCGCGACTGGTGCCCGTAGCTCGTCTAAGGACCAGCGCAGGATCTTCTGTTGCGGCAGAGTCCACCGAGCCGCCGTCGGGAGATCCGATCACGGTCCAAGCGCCGGCAGTGCAGCGCTTAGTGACCTTTTCGGAGGACGCCGCCGGTTACTACATCAACCATCAGTCCTTTGACATGAAGTCGATGAAACCGATGTTCGTTGTGCGCTCCGGGACGATGGAGCGATGGGTGATCGAGAACGATACGGACGAGGTCCATGCCTTCCATATCCACCAGGTCCACTTCGTCGTCGACGACGTGAACGGCCGCCCGCTCACGCTCAGATACTGGCAAGATACGGCGATCGTTCCGCCTCAGAGGCACATCGGGCGCAACACGATTCCAGGAAGAATTACAGCTTTGATCGATTTCCGCAGCCCGCTGATCAAGGGTACCTTCCCGTTTCACTGCCATATGCTCGATCACGAGGATGGCGGCATGATGGCGCTCGTAAAGGTGATATAGTTGCGCCGATCCTATTGCTTCAGTTAGGCAGGATCATCGTGCTGACGTCGATCGCCGCCCCATCGGTCTGAATGCTTGTCGCGCCATTTTCGTCCGTTCGGTAGATGCGCGCGCCGATTCGCTCTAGCGTCGCGATCGTCGACGGCGCGGGGTGGCCGAACATATTATGGCGCCCTACTGAGATAATCGCGTAGCGTGGGTGTACGGCCGAGATGAATGCTGGTGTTGACGAGTATGCGGATCCGTGGTGGCCGACTTTCAGCACGTCGCACCGGAGGTCGACGCCTTCCGATAAGAACCGCTCCTCGGCGGCAGCGCCGGCGTCGCCGGTAAACAGCATGCAGAATGACTTGTATCGCAGCGTGAACGCGGTCGAATTCTCATTGATGTCGTTAGGGGAGTTGGTGATAAATGGCAGCGACGGCCCAAGGAAGTGCAGCGTCACGCCATCGCCCGTGCGCCACTCGTCGCCGGCGCGCGGGTAGACAACGGGTACGCCTTCCGCTCGCGCCGTATCGAGGCAATCGCGATAGGCGTGGCCGCCGTACCGTTGCCCGCTGTCGGCGATTTCTGCAACGCGAATCTTCCGCAGTACCGGCGCACATCCGCCGGCGTGGTCGCCGTGCGGGTGCGACACGACGAGCGCGTCGAGCGCGTGGATACCGTGCCGCAGGAGGAACGGCACGACGACGCGCTCGCCCACGCGTTCGGCCGAAGAATCGCTTCCAGCCGCGCCGCGCTCCAACATGCCGCCGGCATCGACGAGCAGCGCGTGCCCGGCCGGCGTCTGTACGACGATTGAGTCGGCCTGACCGACGTCGAGCACGGTGATGCGCAGGCGACCGTCGAACGCCTGCGGCGGCCACAACACGAACCCGGCGCAGGCGGCGACTGCAGCGAGCGCAAACGCCGGCGCGTTGCGCCGCAGCGCGTACGACGCAGCCAGCACGGCGCAGTCGTATGTCGCGATGCACCACAACGGCGCCGGCGTCGCGGCGATCGACGCGCCCGGCAGCGACGCGACGACGCGCACCGCGCCGAGCATCCACGCGAGCAGCCACGAGTTCAGGTTCGCGCACGCTTGTGCGAGCGGGGCGCACCAGGTCAGCGCCAGCTGCGCCGCGCCGAGCGCCATCGTCGTGGCCACGCACGGGACGACCGCGAGATTGGCCGCAACGGCATACGGCGTTAGCTGCAGAAAGATTGCCGCCGTCAGCGGCCAGGTACCAAGTTGCGTAGCGAGCGACAGAACCAGCGCCTCGCGAGCGCGCGCGGGCAACGCTACCGCGTTGGCGATCGTCCGATCGATCCACGGCGCACACGCGAAAATAGCGGCAACGCACGAGAACGACAACGCAAACGATGCGGTCGCAACGCTCTGCGGCGACACGAGCGCCAATACCAATGCCGCCAAGGCGAGACCGTTGCACGAAAACGTCGCTCGTCCAAAGGCACGCGCGCTGAGCGCTGCGGTCGTCATCGTCGCCGCGCGCACGGCCGGCAGCGCGTCGCCGCTCCACCATGCAAAGGCCCAGACGGCAACGATCGCGAGCGCGCACGCAAACCGGCGCGGCAACGTCAGCCACGCAAAGAAGGCCGCGCAGAGCGCTGCAACCGCACCGACGTGCAGTCCCGCGGTCACGAGCACGTGCACCGTTCCGGTTTCTTGAAATTCGGCGCGCAGGTCGGGAGGAAGTGCGGATCGATCGCCCCACAACTCGCCGGCGACGATCGACGCCTGCGGTTCGCCCAAACGTTCGCGCAGCCGATCGTGCGCCCACGCGTGCGCGCGCGCTCGCCAGACGTCCGGCGTCGTGACGGCATCGCCGCGCGTCTCCAACAGCGTCGCACCTTGCAAACGTCCGTCGAATCCGCGTTCGCGCTGCAACGAGCGTTCGCTGGGTTCGCCGGGATTGCGCGCGTCGTCGAACGGCTCGAGCCGTCCGCGCAGCCCGACCCGCGTTCCCGCATCGACCGGCGAGGGCAATCGGGCCAGCACGCGCAGACCGTCGTCCAGCGCGACGACGGTGTCGTCGCCGTTGCGTTCGAGCGTCACGGCGGAATAGCGTGCAGTTCGCCGTTCCTGCACCAGTGGTTCGCCGCGCGCGTTCAGCCACGCCGACGCCGCGGCGGCGACCAGGACGACGGCGAGGGCCGTCCGAAACGCCGCACTCACGCGCGACCCGGCAACCCAGCCAGCACACACAATCGCAGCGCCCGACGTCAGCGTGCGGGCCTCCGGCGAGAGCGGAGAGACGGCGAGTACCCCGATCGCGGCGGCAACCGCGCAAGCAACCAGTCCGTACGGCGGCATCGCAACCCTATTGCGACCGCACGCGCGGACGGCAAGGACAAAGAGGAAACGTGCGGATTATCGTTACCGGCGGCGCCGGATTCATCGGCTCGCACATCGTCGACACGTATTTGGCGGCGGGTCACGAGGTGCTGGTGCTCGATTCGCTCTGGGAGCACGGCGGCGGGAGGCGGGCCAACGTGCCCGAGCGCGCGTCCTTCGTTCACATGGACGTGCGCGACGACGGAGTCGGCCGCATTTTTGCCGAGTTCAAACCCGAGGTCGTCAGCCACCACGCCGCGCAGCACTCGGTGGCCATTTCCTCGCGCGATCCGATCTACGACGCCCAAGTCAACGTCGTCGGGATGCTCAACGTGCTGGAGAGCGCCGTGAAAAATGGCTGCCGAAAAGTGATCTTCGCTTCCAGCGGCGCCACCTTCGGCAACCCCGAGACGCTGCCGATTACCGACGACACGCCGCAGCGGCCCACCTCGCCGTACGGCATTACCAAGATGGTGACCGAGCACTACTTGCGCTTCTATCAAGCAGAAAAAGGATTGGATTTCACCGCGCTGCGCTACGGCAACGTGTACGGTCCGCGCCAGGATCCCAACGGCGAAGCCGGCGTGATCTCGATCTTTATCGGCAAGTTCCTGCAGCGCGAAGGCGTGCGCATCGATTGGGATGGCGAGCAGACGCGCGACTACGTCTACGCCGGCGACGTCGCACGCGTCAACGTGGCGGCGCTCGATCGCGGCTCGGGCGGGTGTTACGTGATTGGAACCGGGGTGAAGACGAGCGTCAACGCCATCTACCGCGCACTCGTGGAAATTAGCGGCTTCGAAGCGCCCGTGACGCACGCGCCGCGCCGGCCCGGCGATGCACGCGACGCGCAGTTCGACGCGAGCCGGGCGCGCAAGGAGCTCGGGTGGAGCGCGAGCACGACACTGATCGACGGCATGCGCGCCACTTACGAGTATTTCAAGGCTCTCTGAGGACTTTTTGACGGCTCCGGCGGTACGCTAACCGCCATGCAAGCCATCCTCAGCGGAGCCAAATGGACGTTTACCGGCGCCGACCGGAAGGTACGGCCGATCTGGCGCGCGCTGCTGTTCTTTGCGCTCGGGAACTTCGTGCTGCCGCTCGCGCTCGCGCAGCCGTTTGCGACGCTGGCGGTCGCGCTGCACGTCGGTAACGAGCTCTCGGCCGCAAGCGTCGCCTTCTACGAAGCGATGCTGCTGATCATCTCGTTTGCGCTGACATGGGCGTTTGGGTGGTACGAGGGGAGGCGCGTCGACGCGTACGGCTTGCCGGTGTCGCAAGCCTTTCGGGGCCGTTTTTGGGAAGGGTTTCTGATCGGCGTTCTCAACGCCGGCGCCGTCGCACTCGCGATGATCGCGGCGGGCGGCATGACCGTGCACGGGTTAGCGCTCCACGGTTCGGCGCTGCCGATTGCCGCGCTCGCGTGGTTCGGCACCAATCTCGTCATCGGCTTGGGCGAAGAGATGTGGTATCGCGGCTATCTTTTTCAGACGCTCTGGAAGGCAATAGGTTTTTGGCCGTCGGCTGCCGCCATCGCACTGCTGTTCGCGTCGGATCACTACTTCTTCAAACAGGGTGAGAACGTGTGGGACGTGATCACCCTGGTGAGCCTCAGCGTCTGGGTGTGTTACAGCGTGCTGAAAACCGGGACCTTATGGCTTGCGGTCGGCTACCACGTAGCGTTCGATTTCATGCAGCTGTTCGTCATCGGCACGAAAAACGGCAGCCTGACGCCGGTCGACCATTTGCTCGACGTGACCTTCCGCGGCCCCGCGTGGGTGTCGGGGGGCGTGCTGGGCACCGAAGCCAGTTTCTTCATGTATCCCGCGATCGCGTTAATGTACGTGTATATTTGGTGGCGCGGCCGCCGCGCCGAGGGCAGGGCACGCGCTCCGGGCGAATAACCGCCCCTTATGGAGATCCTGCGAGTCGGTATCGTCGGGTCGAGTTTCGGCGTACACGCCTACCTGCCGGCGCTGCAGCAGCACCCGGCCTTCGAAGTCGTCGCGCTGGCGTCGCCCAACACGGCCGCGACCGTCGCACCGAAGCACAAAATTGCGAAGGCTTTTGCGTCCTGCGAGGCGATGCTGGAAGGCTGCGAGCTCGACGTCGTGGCCGTCGTTTCGCCGCCTTTCGCCCATTGCGATAACGTACTGGCGTCGCTGCGCGCCGGCAAACACGTCATCTGCGAAGAACCGTTCGGCCTCAGCGTCGACGAAGCCCAATCCATGGTCGACGCGGCGCGCGCTGCGGGTACCGTCTGCGGTGTCGGCTGCGACCTGCGCTTCGTCCCCGCGTCGAAAGCGCTCAAGCAGTACGTCGCCGACGGCAACTGCGACCCGCTGCGCGGCATCGAGATCACCGCGCTGCGGCAGAATCTACGCCGTACCGAAGAGCGCCCGCGCGGCTGGTTTTTCGAGCGCGAAAGCGGCGGCGGCGTCGCCGGAACGGTGCTGTCGCATCTCATCGATTACGCCAACTGGCTTGCAGCGCGGCCTCCGGTTCGCAGCTTTGGCTTTCGCCGAACGGCAAATCCCACGCGCGTGGACCGCTCGGGCGAGTTCGTCTCGACGGTCGACGACGGCGCGTTCGTCCTCGTCGACTACGGCGACGGATTGGTCGCGCGCCTCACCGCCGACGGAACGGCGGAGATGGAGATGTATACGTGCGCGGTGCACGGCGAGGAGCGCGGCGCGCTTGCGAGCGGCACGAACATTGCCGAGCTGGGACTCTACTCCATCGACAAAGGTCAAACCGAAGAACGCGAGTATCCGCTTTCCAAATACGAGCGATACGCGTTCAACAGCAACATCCCGACGCTCATGGAGATCCTCGACGAGTTCGTCAAGGCAATTCTGGGCGAATCCAACGAGCTGCCGACCTTCGAAGACGCACTGATCACGCAGCGCGTGCTCGCGTCGATCGGCTACGTAAACGACGCCGCGGGGGCGTGAACGTGTTCCGGCCGCACGCCAATCCCGATCATACGGGCCGGCAGGCGTCGTAAGCGCGGAAACTCCTCGAGCAGGCGCATTAGGAGCGGCGGCCGGTTCAGTTCGACGTCGCCGCGCAGAATTGGATCGATTCCGTGGTTTTGAATGAAGACTTGAAAGCCTTGCGTGACTTTGGTTGGGAACGTCCGGCGCGCTTGCACACGCGCCAAGTCGCCGTCGGATAACGTCCCGTCCAGCAGCGGCTTCCAGAGAAGATTCGCCGCCGCGACCGCATCTTGAATCGCGAGGTTGATGCCGACGCCGCCGATCGGCGACATCGCGTGCGCTGCGTCGCCGATGCAGAGCACGCCGGCCCGGTGCCAGCGTTCGAGACGATCGACGCGGACTTCCAGCAGCGAGACCTTCGACCAGTCGTCGATTTCGGCGACGCGATCGGCGAGCTCCGGAATAATGGCAACGAGATCCTTGTGAAACGCCGCCAACCCCGCGGCCTTCATGGCGTCGAAGGATCCTTTGCGAATGATGTAGGCGCACTGCCAATACTCGCCGCGGTCGATCATCACCAGCAGCCGTCCCTCGACCAGCGTTCCGAGCGGCCGCACCGGGTCGCCCGGTTCCTTCGAAATGCGCATCCACAGGACATCCATCGGCGCGCCGACGTTATCGACCACGAAGCCGGCGCGGTCGCGAATCGTCGAATGGCGGCCGTCGGTTCCCACGACCAATTTTGCCGAAATCGTGAACTCGCCGTCTTTGTCGCGAGCGCGAACGCCCGTTACGGCTCCGTCCTTTTCGACCACGTCGATACCTTCGGTTTCCATCAGAAGATGGAAGGTGGGATACGCTTTCGCTCGCGCCGCGAGGAAATTGAGGAAATCCCACTGGGGCATGAACGCGACGAACTTGCATGTGGTCGGCAAATGCGTGAGGTCGCCGATCGCGACCGTTTCTCCGCCGACGTATGCCGAGATCTCACGCATTTCGTCGTGCGGCAGCGCTAAGAATTCGTCGAGCCAGCCCAGCTCGCAGAGCAGTTGCAACGTCGACGGATGGATCGTGTCGCCTCGGAAGTCACGGAAGAAATCCTTGTACTTCTCGAGAACGACGACGTCGATGCCGGCCCGCGCGAGCAGCACACCGAGCATCATGCCGCACGGGCCGCCGCCCACGATGCAGACCGTCGCCGAAAGCGTACGCTCGCTCACGCCACCACCAGATTGAGCAGTTTATCGGCGACGTAGATGCGCTTGCGGATCTGCTTGCCGTCGGTCTGCGCGCGCACGTTCGCCTCGTCCATGGCGAGCGCCAGAGCGGCGTCTTCGGACAGCCCGGGAGCGGCGGCGACGCGCGCGCGAATTTTGCCGTTGACTTGCACGACGAGCGTGATTTCGTCGACTGCCAGCGCGGCTTCGTCGGGCCGGACGTACGGCTCCAGATGCACCGAGCGATCGTGCCCGAACCGCTCCCACAGCTCTTCAGCAATATGGGGCGCGAACGGCGCCAGCAGCACCGGCAGCGCGTGAGCCGCATATACCGTCGCCGGCGATTCCGGTGCCTTCTGCACTGCCACGGTCAGCGCGTTCACGAGTTCGTCCAGCTTGGCGACCGTCGCGTTGTAATGAAACCGCCGCGACGTCGTTTCGTCGATCGCCGATTTCGCAGCCACGTGCACCGCGCGCACGAGCGCTTTTTCCTCGGCGGTACTCGCTTGGGGTAGGGCGCGAACGTCGCTTGCGCCGCCGCCAAAGAACGGTTCGCAAGCGCGCCAGACGCGGTTAACGAAACGGACGCGCCCGCTAATGCCCTCGTCGGTCCAGTCGCTGGTGTCCTCCGGCGGCGTGACGTAGAGCAGGAACAAACGCATCGCGTCGACGCCGTTGGTGTCGGCGGTTTCGTCGATGCCGACGACGTTGCCACGCGACTTCGACATCTTCTCGCCGTTGTAGAGCACCATCCCCTGATGAAAGAGCCGTTCGAACGGCTCGTCGTGGCCCGTCACCCAGCCGCGGTCGTGGAAGAATTTATAAAAAAATCGCGAGTACAGCAAATGCAGGACGGTGTGCTCGGCGCCGCCGATGTATTGATCGACGTTCATCCAGCGGTCCGCCGCCGCTTTTTCCCACGGCAAGCGTTCGTCGTGCGGATCGAGGTAGCGCAAATAGTACCACGACGACTCGAAAAACGTGTCCATCGTATCGGTCTCGCGGCGCGCGTCGCCGCCGCATCTCGGGCAGACCGTCTTGACGAAGCTCTCGATTTGCTCGAGCGGCGAGCCTTCTCCGGTGAACTGCACGTGGCCGGGCAACAGCACCGGCAGCGCCTCGTCCGGCAGCGGCACTTCACCGCACGTTTCGCAATAGACGATCGGAATCGGCGTGCCCCAATAGCGCTGACGCGAAATGAGCCAATCCCGCAGCCTCGTGTTGACCGTCTTCTTGCCCAGTCCCAAAGCGGTCAATCGTGCTGCGATGGAATCGCGCGCGCGCGCGCTCGACATACCGCTGAAGTCGTCGCTCGCAATGAGACGGCCGTCTTCGCAAAACGGTTCGGTTAACGGCTCCGTCGGCTCGCGCCCCGGCGGGATCACGACTTCGGCGATCGCGATGCCGTGCGCTTTGGCAAACTCGTAGTCGCGTTCGTCGTGCGCCGGAACGCCCATGAGCGCGCCGGTCCCGTAATCCGACAGCACGTAGTTCGTGACCCAGATCGGCACGTGCTCGTGCGATAACGGATTGATGGCGTACGCGCCGGTGAACAGCCCCGCTTTCTCCATCAAGCTCGTGCGCTCGAGCTCGGACTTCGACTTGAGGCTTTCCGCGAAGGCGTCGATCGCCGCCGCATTCTTCTTCGAAACGATCCCTTTGAGCTGCGCGACGATCGGGTGCTCGGGCGCGATCGCCACGAACGTCGCGCCGTACAGCGTGTCGAGGCGCGTCGTAAAGACCTCGATCTTGGCGTCGAGCCCTTCGATGCCGAACGCAAACTGTGCGCCCTCGCTGCGGCCGATCCAGTTGCGCTGCGCGGTGCGGGTGCGCTCCGGCCATCCCGGCAGCGTCTCCAAATCGGCCAGCAAACGATCCGCGAAATCCGTGATCTTTAAAAACCACTGCGAGAGGTTGCGCCGTTCGACGACGTTGTGGCAGCGCCAGCAGCGCCCGTCGATGACCTGCTCGTTTGCCAACACGGTGCGATCGTGCGGACACCAGTTGACCGGCGCCGCACGCTTGTACGCCAAGCCTTCTTCGTACAACCGTAAGAACAGCCACTGGTTCCAGCGATAGTATTCGGGTTCGCACGTGGCGACCTCGCGCGTCCAGTCGTAGCTCGTTCCCATCAAGCGGACCTGACGCTGCATGTTCGCGATGTTCTCGGCGGTCCACGTTGCCGGATCGATGCCGCGAGCGATGGCGGCGTTTTCGGCCGGCAGACCGAACGCATCCCAACCCATCGGATGCATGACGTCGTATCCGAGCATGCGCATCATTCGCGCGACGGAGTCGCCGAGCGTGTAGTTTTTGGCGTGCCCGACGTGAAGGTCGCCCGACGGATACGGAAGCATCTCGAGCACGTAGTACTTCGGCCGGTCGCTCGCGCCGGTCGCTCGGTAGATGCCGTCGCGCTCCCAGCGGTGCTGCCACTTGCGCTCGACGGTTCTGAAATCGTAGGTTTCGGCCATAAAACGTAATCCTACACGCTAGCCATCCGTCCGGCAACGCGGGAATGGGCAGTATGATCCAGCGCATCGCACTCCTCGCAGCCGGGATGGGCGTCGCGGTCCTCGCCATCTGGCATCCCGCACCGCAGCCCGGCCTCCGTGCCATGCCGGCCGCCTCGGCCACTCCACACGACCGAACGACCGGTGCGCGCCGGCGTCCACGGCAAAGCGATCCACGCGCGCTCGTGTACGTCGTCGGCGCGGTCGCCCGGCCCGGGCTGTACCGGGTCGCGCCGAACGCACGCGTCGCCGACGCGGTCGCGGCCGCGGGCGGACTGACCGCCGCCGCCGACCCAATCGCGATCGATTTGGCGGCGTTCGCGCGCGACGGCGACGAGATCGTTGCGTCGCGTTTCGGTCAAACGGCGCCGAAGGCGGCGCGTGCCCGGCGCGCTACGCGCGCGCGAGCCGCCGCGCCGTCAGTTGCCCTGGACGTCAATGAGGCAGCCTCGGCGGACCTCGCGAGGGTTCCCGGCATCGGTCGCTCGATCGCGGCGCGCATCGTGGAGATGCGGGATCGCGACGGTCCGTTTTCCTCGCTCGACGAGTTACTCGACGTCGGTGGTATGACGCAGTCGCGTTTGGAGCACGCCCGCCCGTACTTGCTGGCGCCGTAACCGACGAAGGCGCATCCCTCGGGCGGGCGAACTCGCCCACGATGATGCCGGAACTGCCGGAGAAAGAAACGCTGCCGCATCTCATTCGGCGGGCCCTCGTGCAACCGCGGGACGAGATGCTTTTCGAACGAGTCTCCGGCGAGTTCGCACCCGTCTCCGGCGCGAAGCTGCTCGAGCGCGCGGAGAACGTCGCGTGCGCCATTCGCGACGCCGGTTTGAACGCGGGCGACCGCGTCGCGCTCGTTGCCCACGACTGCATCGATTGGATCGTCTGCGACTTCGGCACGCTCATCTCCGGTTGCGTCGTCGTACCGATCTATCCGACGCAAGCGCTCGATCACACCGCCTACATCCTGCGGCATTCCGGAGCAAAGCTCGTCTTCGCGGATTCGGACGCGACGCTGCAGCACTTGCGCGACAGCGGCGCGGAGCTGCCGCAAGCCGTCGTCTTCGGCTCGAACGGTGCGCAAGGGCTTGCATCCTTCGAAGGACGTGGCTCGGCCGTTCGCGCCGCGCATCCCGAACTGCCGGGCGCTTACGAAGCGACGCTGGTTCCCGGCGATCTCGCCGTGTTGATCTACACGTCCGGGACGACCGGCAACCCCAAAGGCGTCATGCTCTCGCACGACAACCTCGCGTTCAACGCGCAGTCGACGCTGGGGTGGGGGCTCGACGACGTCCGGCCCGGCGATTTCGCGTTATCGGTGTTGCCGTATTCGCACATCTACGAGCACACCTTTATCTACTTATACTTGCTCGCCGGCGTGCGCTACGCCATCTGTCACGATCCCAACGCGCTGCTTGCGGATCTGCAGACGATTCGCCCGGCGATGATGACGTCCGTCCCGCGCATCTTCGACCGCGTGCTGGCCGGAATCAAAGGAAAGGCACTCAAAGCGGGCGGTTTGCAAGCGAAGCTGGTTCCTTGGGCCCTCAAGGCCGGACGCGAGTACGCCTATGCGAAAACGTTCGGCGGCGGCGCAACGCCGCTGCTCGCCCTCGAATACCGTATCGCCAAACGCCTCGTTCTCACGAAAGTCCTGCACGCGTTAGGGCTGGATCGGATGCGGCTGCTTACCAGCGGAAGCGCGGCGTTGCACGTCGATACGGCGATGACGTTCTTGGGCATGGGCATTCCGATCATGCAAGGCTACGGGATGACCGAGACCAGTCCCGTCATTACGGCCAGCCGCATCGACGAAAACGAATACGGTGCGGTTGGAAAACCGATTCCGGGCGTGGAGATCCGCATCGCCGAAGACGGCGAGGTGCTCACGCGCGGCCGCCACGTGATGCAGGGCTACTATCTCGATCCGCAAGCCACGGCCGCCATTCTCGATCCCGACGGCTGGCTGCACACCGGCGACGTCGGTGAGATCGACGCGCGCGGTTTCCTGCGGATCACCGATCGTAAGCGCGAAGTCTTCAAAACCGATACCGGCAAATGGGTAGCGCCGGGAAGAATCGAGGCGGCAATCAAGCGGTCGATCTACGTCGCGCAAGCGATGGTGATCGGCAGCGGCCGTCCGTTTCCGGCCGCGTTGGTGTGCCCGAACTGGGATTTGCTTCGCGTCAAGCTGGAACTGCCTGCAGGCGCCGCTCCCGAAGAGCTTGCGGCGCGCGGCGACGTCGTCGATTTCGTCACGGCGGACGTGCGCCAACAAACGAACGATCTTGCGACGTACGAGCAAATTCGCCGCATCGTCGTGCTGCCGCGCGAGTTCAGCGTGGAGTCCGGCGAGCTTTCGCCCGCAATGAAGATCAAGCGGCGCGTCGTCGAAAACCGTTACGCCGGAGAAATCGACCGGTTGTACGGCGCGGACGAGCGCGCGCCGTCCCACGCCTGAGGCTTCGGAACCAGCGGTGTCGCGGCGCGTCGACGAGGTCGTTCGAGGTCCGATCAAGAGCAAGACCGTCTTTCCGGTCTTGATCCTGCACTTGATCAAAGCCCAGCCCGATCACGGTTACGGCTTGATGCAGCGAATCGCCGACGTGTGCGGCGATCTCGTCGCGGTCAACACGAATAAGATCTACCCGCTGCTTCGACGGCTGGAGGAGCGCGGTTTCGTCACCGCGTCGTGGGATCACCCGACGAAGCGCTCTCGCCGCGTCTACGCCATTACGCCCGCCGGCGAAGAGCGATTGCGGCGGATCAAGATGTCGATGCTCCCATACCTCGATTCGATCGAGCGCGCGGTGAAGCGCCTCAAAGACGAGCTGTACGAACGAGTGCCCGGGTAACCGTACGTGCCGTTTTTAGCGATCGTCCACGTGCGGGAGCTGACGTGCGCGCAGTGTGGCGCGCAGATTGCCGAGGCGGGTGCCCGCTCGTTTATCGTCGACGGCGCCGGCTCGCCGGTATCCTTCGACGAGACGGCGATGCCCGAGGAGATGACCGTCGAGATCGCGTGTCCGAACGGCCATCGTACGACGCTCTACGTGCCCAACGAAGTATCTGCCGAAGGGACGCTTGGCACACCCGGCGGCGCGCCCATCGCCGCCGACGCGGTTTTGAGCGAAAATTGAGCGGATAGTCCGCGCGCGAGTGCAGGGACGCCTGCGCGCGGCGATAATCACGAGCCGATGCTACGTGCCGCTCTGGTCGCCGCGTGCCTTGCGTGCTGCTCGCAGGCGACGGCGTTTGCCGCCGCGCCTCCGATTCCGGCGGCGTATCCCGATGCGGTAACGCATCACACCATTGCGCTCGGCGGAAAAACGATCGCGTACACGGCTCGCGCCGGTACGATCACGCTGCGCAATCAAGACGAGCAGCCGCTCGTGCGCGTGTTCTACACGGCGTTTACGGTCGACGGTGCGAACCGGCCGGTGACCTTTCTCTACAACGGCGGTCCAGGCAGTTCGACGATTTGGCTGCGCATGGGGTCGTTCGGTCCCGTGCGCGTGGTTACGAGCGACGGCACGCCGACCGGACCGCCGCCGTACAAGCTGGTCGACAACGCGTACTCGATTCTCGATCGCACGGATCTCGTCTTCATCGACATGCCGGGCAGCGGCTTCGGCCGGCTCATCGGCGCAGGCACGCCGAAGAATCTGTGGGGCGTCGATCAGGATGCCGACGCCTTCGCCCAGTTCATCGTGCGCTACGTTACCAATTTTCACCGGTGGAACTCGCCGAAGTTCCTGTTCGGCGAATCGTACGGCACCACGCGTTCGGCCGTCGTCATGAATCTGTTGTCGCAGCGCGGCATCGCCCTCAACGGCGTGGTGCTCCTGTCGTCGTTTCTCAATCCGATGGTGGATTATAACGACGGCGCTCCGATCGGCGGCGGCGACTGGGGCTACGTTCTGTACCTGCCGACGGAAGCGGCGACGGCCTGGTATCACCACGCCGTCTCGGGCTACCCGTCGCTCGATGCGTTCCTCCCGGAAGTCGAGAACTTCGCATTGACGGAGTATCTCAACGCGCTCGGTCAAGGCGCGCAACTGGCGCCGGATCGCTACAACGACGTCGTTGCGAAGCTTCACCGCTACACCGGCTTGTCCGATCAGTACATTCGCAACTCGAATCTGCGCATTCCCTACGATCGGTTCGAAAACGAGCTCTCGCGTCAGCGCGGGATCACGCTCGGGCGGCTCGACTCGCGCTTCTCGACGTACGTTCTCGACAAGCCGGAGGTGTCGCCCGACTGGGACGCGACCGATGCGGCCATCGACGCGGCGTTCGTCGAAACCGGCAACTACTATTTGCGTGACGTGCTCAAGTATAATCCGCCGACGCTCTACCGGCACGAAATTTACGATCTGATTTACGCGGACGGCAACTCGTGGGATTTCACCCACGGCGCGAACTCGCAGAACTTCAACGTCGCGCCCGATTTGGCGCAAACGATGACGTATAACCCGCATCTGAAGATCTTTTCGGCCAACGGCTATTTCGATTTTGCGACGCCGTTTTTCGAGACGGTCTACGTTCTGAACCACCTGTACCTGGCTCCGGCGCTGCAGCGCAACATCAGCTACGGTTTCTATCCGTCCGGGCATATGGTCTATCTGCATCCATCGGCGATCGCCGCATTTCACTCAGATCTCGAACGCTGGTATGCCTCAGTGCTGGGGAGCCGATAATGCTGTCGACGAAACGATTCGCCCTCGCTTTAACGATCGCGTTGATCGGCGCCGCGCCGGCGCCGTCGCCGGCACCCGCCGCACCGGCGGCGAGCGCCGAAGCCGCCGATTCCGTCACGCAGCAGACGTTAACGCTGGGCGGCAAGGTGATACCGTACACGGCGCGCGCCGGTACGATCGTTCTCGAAAACGACAAGGGGCAACCGACGTGCCGTATGTTCTTCACGGCCTTCACGATGAACGGCGTCGACCCGAGCACGCGCCCGGTAACGTTTTTTTACAACGGCGGCCCGGGCAGCTCGACGGTGTGGCTGCGCATGGGATCGTTCGGTCCGATGCGCGTGCAGATTCCCGACGCGGCGACCGCCGTAAACGCGCCGTTCGATCTCGTGCCGAATCAGTACACGCTGCTCGATACGACCGACATGGTATTCGTCGACGCTCCCGACACGGGATTCAGCCGCGTAACGGGCGCGGGAAAGCCGACCGACTTTTACGGCGTCGACCAGGATATGCGCGCGTTCGGCCAGTTCGTCTCGCGCTACGTGAGCACGTACGGCCGATGGAATTCGCCGAAGATTCTGTTCGGCGAATCGTACGGTACGCCGAGGACGGCGGTCGTCTCCAACTACCTCGAAAATCGCGGGATCGGCTTGAACGGGGTCGTGCTGCTTTCTGCCATACTCGATTTCAGTTTGGATTGGGACGTCAACTTCACGCCGACCGCAATCGGCGGCGGCGATTGGGCGTACGTGCTCTATCTGCCGACGGAAGCGGCGTCGTCGTGGTACCATAACGCGCTGCCGGCCCCGCAAACGACGCTGCAAGCCCTGCTGCCGGAAGTCCAGCAGTTCGCGATGCACGAGTATCTGGATGCGTTGGCGCAAGGAGCGAAGCTTTCGCCGGCGACGTATAACGACGTCGTCGCAAAGCTGCACCGCTATACGGGGCTATCGGAGAGCTACATTCGTCAATCGAACTTACGCATTCCGTACTGGCGATATACGACGGAGCTCCTGCGCAATACCGGAAAAACGGTCGGACGGCTCGATTCTCGCTACACGTCCTATACGCTCGATCGCGTTGCGGATCGTCCGGCGTTCGACGCCACCGATTCGGCGATCGACGCGGCGTTCGTCGGATCCGGCAACTACTATTTGCGCCAAATTCTGCACTACGATACGACCCTCGAGTATCGGGGAATCTACTACACGATCAATCGGCAGTGGGATTGGAAACATAACGGGAACGTGCCGACGAACACCGCTCAGGATCTCGCCAACGCGATGACGTTCAACCCCGCAATGCGTGTTTTCGTCGCGGGCGGTTACTACGATTTTGCGACGCCGTACTACGCGGCAGTCTACACCATGAACCATCTCAACATCGCTCCGGAGCTGCAGAACAACGTCACGTACGGGTTCTACGAATCCGGGCACATGGTCTATCTGCACCCCGGATCGCTCCAGCAGTTCCACGACGACCTGGAACGCTGGTACCGCGACGTTCTGCGGCATTAGCGCGGTTTTATCGCCATCAAGGACGTCGCGAAAAGCGCCGCTACTGCTTCTTCGTCGCAGTAACGTGGGCTAAATCGCCGTCCGTTAAGCCCGCCTAGCGGCTTCCATCAGTGCGATTCGCACACAGTGCGAATCGTGCTGTCGCGTGTGTAAAATTTATGTCAACGTTATTTGGTTTGTTGCACTTCTCGTGTGTGAAGGAGGCTTCGTGTACCG
>JAFAHZ010000129.1 GCA_019236975.1 Vulcanimicrobiota bacterium
TTTCGGTGGCAACGCGTTGCGGCCGTCGCCCGGTCGCGACCCGTGATCGTTGCCGGCGGGTTGACATCTGCGAACGTCGGCGACTGCGTGCGCGCCGCGCGCCCGTGGGGCGTCGACGTACGCGGCGGAATCGAGAGCGGCGGCCGAAAAAGCGAGGAGTTGATGCGCGCCTTTATTGGTGCGGTTCGCGCGGCCGATGCAGCCTAATGCGAGCGGCTATTTCGGGGACTTCGGCGGCCGGTTCGTTCCGGAAGTCCTGGTGGCGGCGTTGGCCGAGCTCGAACGCGAAATCGAGATCGCCTTTGCCGATCGCGGTTTTTGGGAGGAGTATCACGCAACGCTGCGCGATTTCGTCGGCCGTCCGTCGCCGCTCTATCGCACGGAGCGCTACCTCGCCGGCATCTCCGGCGTTCCCCTGCTCCTCAAGCGCGAAGACGTCAACCACACCGGCGCGCACAAGATCAACAACACGGTCGGTCAGGCGCTGCTGGCGCGGCGCATGGGGAAGAAGCGGCTGATCGCCGAAACCGGCGCGGGGCAACACGGCGTCGCGACGGCAACGGTCGGTGCGAAGTTCGGTTTTCCCGTCGACGTGTACATGGGCGCGATCGACGTGCAGCGGCAAGCGCTCAACGTCTTCATCATGCAGCTGCTCGGCGCGCAAGTCCATTCGGTCAGTGGCGGCACGCAAACGCTCAAAGATGCCACCAACGAAGCGTTTCGCGTGTGGTCCGAGCGCGTAGAGGACACGTTTTACGTCATCGGGAGCGTCGTTGGCGCGCACCCCTACCCGTATATGGTGCGCGAGTTTCAAAAAGTCATCGGTGTCGAAGCGCGCGCGCAATGCCTAGAACGGTACGGCCGCCTGCCCACCGACGTAGTGGCGTGTGTCGGTGGCGGCAGCAACGCGATGGGCATCTTTAGCGGCTTCGTCGACGATGGCGACGTCGCACTGTGGGGCGTCGAGGCCGGCGGCGCGGGCGTTGAAACGGGGAAGACCGCTGCTTCACTCGGTGCAGGAAGCGTCGGCGTGCTGCACGGCTCGCGCTCGTATCTCTTGCAAGACGGTGAAGGACAGGTGCGAGAAACGCACTCGATCAGCGCCGGTTTGGACTATCCGGGCGTGGGCCCGGAACACGCGTTTCTCAAAGAAAGCGGCCGCGCGAAGTACGTCAGCGTAACGGACGCGCAGGCGCTCGACGCGTTCTACGCGTTTGCGCGTACGGAGGGAATCATTCCGGCCTTGGAAAGTGCCCACGCGCTGGCGTACGCTCGCGACCTTGCGGCGCGTCGCGGCGCGGACGATGTGATTCTCGTCTGTCTCAGTGGCCGCGGCGACAAAGACATCGCGCAACTTCGTGATCGCTAACGCGTTTACCGCAGCGGGACGCGATGCGCGCGCGGCATTCATCCCATATTTGATGGCGGGCGATCCCGATCTCGAGACGACGGCATCGATGTTGGCGGCACTCGGAAACGCCGGTGCGGATCTTATCGAACTCGGGATTCCCTACGGGGATCCGCTCGCGGACGGCCCGACGATTGCCGCGGCCGGCCAACGGGCGCTCGCCCGCGGCACGCGCATTGCCGATGTGCTGGCCCTCGTGCGCCGGTCGCGCGAAGCGGGAGCGCCGCCCGTCGTGCTCTTTACCTACGTGAATCCGGTGCTGCAATTCGGCGTGGAGCGTTTTGCCCGCGAATCGTCGGAAGCCGGCGCTGCCGGCGTCATCATTCCCGACGTGGCGTTCGAAGAGACGGCCGAGTTGCGGGAGATCTTCTCGCAACGCGGTTTGGAGATGCCCTTACTCGTCGCGCCGTCGACGCCGCTCGAGCGCGCGGTAGAGATCGCGCGCGTTGCGGCCGGCTTCGTCTACGTCGTTTCGCGGCTAGGCGTTACCGGTGCGTCGACCGCCGGACGGTTCGACGCGGTGCGTTCGCAAGTCGAATCATTGCGAACGCGAACGAAGAAGCCGCTTGCGGTTGGATTCGGGGTGAGCACGGCGCAACACGTACGCGAGATCGCTTCGTTCGCCGACGGCGTCATCGTCGGGAGCACCCTTATCGACGCGTACGCCGGCCGCGAAGGGCAAGACGCGACGCGCGCGGTGAGCGACTTGGTCGAGCGCCTTGCGGCGGCTACGCTGGCTGCGAAGCCTTCGCGTTAAAGCAAGAAGAACAGCAAGACGCCGACGATCGCGCCGATTGCGGCGATGACCCTAGGCGCATGCGGACGACCGGCCGACGCGGCACCGAGCAAACCGAGTCCTACGCCGACGACCCCGCTGCCGGGATAGACGCTCAGGTAAAACTCGTGCGCGAACGCGGCCGGGCGCGTGGACGGGCCGATCGCCAAGTGCGCGAGCGCGGTTGCGATGAGAACGCCGAAAAATGCGACGACGAAGATTTGCAGCGTCGTCCCGGGACGCTGCAGCGCCAGCGTCAGTACGGCGACGACGATTGCAGCCAGCAGCGCGCGAAACGGCTGCAGCGGTTCGCCGGCGAGGCCGATGCCGAGAAAAAAAGCCGCGATCCCGACGGCGCGAACCTGCGTGAGATTAGACAATGGCGGCCGTCATTCCCAAGCCGAAACGTTTGTCGGCGTCGTCGGCTACGTACCGGCCGATTGCGAGCGACGACGTCGCTGCGGGAGAAGGCGCGTTACGGACATGGACGACGCCTTCGTCGCCGTCGAACACGAAATCGTCGACCAGCGAACCGTCCCCCATCATCGCTTGCGCGCGCACGCCGGAGGGCCCGGGCAGCGTGTCCTCGACTTTCAACTCGGGAATGTAGCGCTGCAGCGCCTTAACGTACGCCCCGCGAACGACGTCGCGATACATCTCGCCCATACCGGTCGACAGATACTTGCCGGCCAGTTTGATGAAGCCGGAATACGTAAGCGTCTCGAAGAGATCTCCGACGTTGATGGTGGTGAAACTGTAGCCCTCGCGCGCAAAGGCGAGCACCGCATTGGGACCGAGCCAGACGTCGCCGTTCATGCGCGGCGTGAAGTGCACGCCGAGGAACGGGAAGCTCGGATCGGGCACGGGATAGATGTTCCCCTTGACGAGATAGCGCTTCTCCGGTTTGAGGATGAGGTAGTCGCCTCTGAACGGCACGATCTTCGGATCGCCGTGGCCGCCGGTCATCTTCGCCAAACGGTCCGACTGCAGGCCGCCGCACGTGATAACGTACTTGGCTTCGACGTCGCCTTTGGAACCGTGCACGATCGATACCGGTGCGCGGCGCTCGATCGCGCTGACCTCGCTGCCCGTTTCGATGATGCCCCCGGCCTCGAGAATATCTTGCGCGTAGCTGCGAGCGACGACGCCGTAATCGACGATACCCGTAACCGGGGAATCGATCGCTTTGATGCCGCGGCAGTGGGGCTCGCGCTCGGCGATGCCGGCGGCGTCGATGATCTTCAGATTGTCGATGCCGTTGGCGAGGCCGCGCTGATAGAGGTCTTCGAGCAGCGGGAGCTCGCGCTCTTCGGTAGCGACGATGAGCTTGCCGACGTTCTTGTACGGAATCTGTTTTGCGTCGCAGTAGGCCCAAAGCGCCTTGCGGCCTTCGACGCAGAGCTTTGCTTTGAGGGAACCGGGCTTGTAATAGATGCCCGAGTGAATGACGCCGCTGTTGTGACCGGTTTGCTGGGCTGCCAGCGCGTCGTCCTTTTCCAGGAGGGCGAGCTTGAGGTGCGGATGACGTGCAAGGAGCTCGCGGCCGGTCGCCAGTCCGACGATGCCGCCTCCGACGATCGCGATGTCGTAGGTCATACGGCGTGATTCTCCCACCGTGGGGGACTGCCCGCTAGGCCTAACGTCGTCCTGGTTCGTATAATGGAGGGGCTATGACTAGTACGATCGAGCGCATCGCGCCCTTCAAAAACGAAATCGTGAAGAACTTCCAGGATCCGGCCGACGCCGCTGCCATGAAGGCCGCGCTGGACGAGGTCCGTGCCGCCTTCGGCAAGCATTATCCGCTCGTCATCGACGGCCGCAAGATCGAGACGGAGAAGAAGATCCGCTCGCTCAATCCGGCGGATCCCGAGCAGGTCGTGGGCCTCACCAGCTCGGCATCGAAGGCGCAGGCCAACGAAGCGGTCGAGGCGGCGGCGCGCGCGTTCGAATCGTGGAAGCGGCTGACGCTGCCCGAGCGCGCAGAGTACCTCTTGAGAGCTGCCGCGCTCCTGAAGCAGCGGCGTTTCGCGTACGACGCGCTCCTGGTTTACGAAGTAGGGAAGAGCTGGCCGGAAGCGGACGGCGACATTGCCGAAGCGATCGACTTCCTGGAATTCTACGCACGCGAAGCGCTGCGTTATGCCGAGCCGCATCCGGTCGTGCCGATCGACGGCGAGCGCAACGAAATGATTTACATACCGCTTGGCGTCGGGGCGGTGATTCCGCCGTGGAACTTCGCCGGCGCCATTATGATGGGCATGACGGCCGCCGCCATCGTCACCGGCAACACCGTCGTGCTGAAACCGTCGAGCGATTCGGCCATCATTGCCGCGTGGTTCGTCGACTTGCTGACGGAAGCCGGGGTGCCGCGCGGCGTCGTGAACTTCGTTCCGGGATCGGGCAGCGAGATCGGTGATCTCATCGTCTCGCATCCGCAGATCCGATTCATTTCATTTACTGGTTCGAAAGAAGTGGGGCTGCACATCAACGAGCTGGCCGCCAAACCGCAACCGGGGCAGAAGTGGATCAAGCGCGTCGTCGCGGAGATGGGCGGCAAAGACTCGATCGTCGTCGCGGCCGACGCGGACGTCGACGCGGCGGTAGAAGGCGTCGCCGTTTCGGCCTTCGGCTTCCAAGGACAGAAGTGTTCGGCGTGTTCGCGTGCGATCGTCGACGAGAAAATCTACGACGAATTCGTCGACAAGCTCAAGACGCGCGTCGCAAAGATTACCGTCGGCGACCCGAGCGATCCGAAGAATTACATGGGTCCGGTCGTGAACGAGGCCGCGCTCAAATCGATTTCCGCATACATCGATAAAGGGTTAAAGGAAGGACGCCTCATCTCGGGTGGTAAGCGGGCCGGCGAGAAGGGATATTTCCTCGAACCGACCGTCATCGCCGACGTCGCGCCGAACGCGACGATCGCACAGGAAGAAATCTTTGGTCCGGTGCTGGCAATCATCAAGGCCAAGGATTTCGACGACGCCATGCACATCGCCAACAACACCGAGTTCGGTTTGACCGGTTCGCTGTACAGCAAAGACGAGAAGAAAATCGAGCGCGCGCGCGACGACTTCTTCGTCGGCAACCTGTACTTCAATCGCAAGAGCACCGGGGCGATGGTGGGCGCGCATCCGTTCGGGGGCTTCAACATGTCGGGAACCGACAGTAAAGCCGGTGGACGCGACTACCTGCTGCTCTTCATGCAAGCTAAAACGATTTCGCGGAAAGTCTGATGCTTCCGTTCGTAACGGCTGCAATTATCGTCGCCGCCGACAGCGGGCCTGCGGCGGACGTCGCCGCCGTGCGCGCGGCCGAAGTGGCGGCCTGGCCGGCACATCCGACGGTAGGCACGCCCGTGAAGATTCGCAACGTGCGCGTCGTGGGAGATTGGGCCGTACTGGAGTGGACCAACGGCGAAAGCGGTGGCATGTCGGCGTACCATCGTACCGTCGCCGGAACGTGGAAACGCTTCATGCACGGCGGCGGCGCGTTCGCTGCCGAAGACTTGGAAAAGCAAGGCTGCCCCGCGGTAGTCGCGAGGCAGCTCGTTCCCGGCTCTCCAGGGTAGGAGCTAACGCAACCGTCCGATCTTCCCGGTTCCAAATTCGGTAAACCACACGGCGCCGTCCGGACCAGTTACGATGCCGATCGGCGTCGACGATGACGTTGGGATGGAATATTCGGTAACCTTCCCGCCTTGTGTGATCGTGCCGATGCGGTTCCCCGTCCCCTCGGTAAACCAGATGTTGCCGTCGGGACCGAGCGTGAGGAGTTCGGGGCCGCTGCCGGCCTGCAGCGCATATTCGGACGTGAACGTATCACCAAGAGCTCCCGGCAAGAGACGGCCGATCTTTTGTCCTGAGTTTTCGGCGAACCATATTTCACCGTCGCTGCCTGTAGCGATACCTTCGGGTGCGGAGGCAGCGGTGGGAATTACGTCGTTGTCGGTTACCGCTCCAGCCGTCGTGACACGTCCGATTCGATTACCGCTGTCTTCGGCAAACCAAAACGCGCCGTCCGGTCCTATCGTGATGAACTGCGGACTCGAGCTAGCCGTCGGAATGTTATGCTCGGGTTGCATAACTCCGTTGGTAGTGACGGAACCGACTTTATCGCCGGAGTTTTCCAGAAACCAGATATTGCCGTCGGGCCCCGCAATGACCACGCCCGAGCCCGAACCGGCCGTGAGCGTAGGATATTCGGCGACGAGCGTTCCGGACGGCGTCATCTTACCGATCTTGCTGGCCTGCAGCTCCCCGAACCAGAGGTTATTGTCCGGTCCCGTCGTTATCGTGGCCGGTTCTCCCGACGGAGTGAGCCCGCCGAACTCGCCGAGCGCTCCCGCCGGCGTGATGCGGCCGATTTTGTCTCCTAGCGCCTCAGCGAACCACAACGCACCGTCCGGGCCTACGGCGATTCCAAACGGTCCCGAGCCCGCGCCGGAAGGAATCGTAAATTCCGTGATCGTGCCGCAGATTTCGCCGCTATAGGTAACGTTGACGTGCGTGGACGCTGCCGGTTTGCCGCTTTGCTTCGGCGGCGTTGCGGTTGCAGTGAGCGTTATCGTGTGATTCCCGTACGCGTAACCGGGCGCTGCCGGTGGCGAGAGTACGAAGGTTCCGGGCGTCGCACCAGTAGTTACGCTCAACTGCGACGCATCGCCGGAGGTCAGCGACAGCGCGGGCGATCCCAGGCCGACGATGAAATTCCCGTCGGCGTCCATGCTAGTGAGGCTCACCGTTTGCGGCGAAGCCACGCACTTGGCTTCGCCGAACCCGCTCGTCTGGTTTCCGGTGAGTATCGATGCCGCGTTCGGCAGAACCGCGACCGACGCCGGAACGCCGTACAGCACGAGCGGAATGAGCGTCGGAGCCGATCCGATCGTGAACTTGAATTTTTGATCGCTCGACAAGACGTGCTTCGCCGCGTCGAACGTCGATACCGAGCCGGTGTAGCACGGCTTCTTGCTCGGACAGGCCTTGAGCCCGGGAATGTTGAGCGTGCATTCCAACGTCATGAGCTTGCTCTTGCAGCCCGTAGCCCCGAGTCTTAGTGAAGCGGTCTTCTTGAAGTTCGTCGGTCCGGTAATATCGATGGAAATCCTTGCCGTTGACGGGCCGATGTAATCCGCTCGAACGCGCGCGCTAGGAACGCGTACGCGCACGACGAGCCTGCCGCCGCCTGCGATGGCCGCCGGCGCCGCGCCTCGAGCATCGGGCATGGCGGGAAGCATCTGCTCCTGTGGGCGCATTGGAGAAGAACACGCTGCGAGTAACGCAGCGATGCAGAGAAGTGCCGGGAAACGATGTCGCATGGTGTCGTTCCTTCGTATTTTTTAGCGTGTGCCGGCTACTATGGTGGCTGCGAGCAATTCAAACGGGCGCCCGGCGTTACCATCAAGGCGCCCGCCTGCTCGCTTCGAGCGTTTAGCGAAGCCGCCCGATTTTTCCGGCGGCGGCTTCGGTGAACCAGATCGCTCCGTCGGGTCCGGTAGCGACGTCGGCCGGCTCCGAAGAGGTGGTTGGAACGGAGTATTCGGCAAACGCTCCGGACGGACTGATCGAGCCAATTCGATTGCCGGCGACCTCGGCAAGCCAGACGTTTCCGTCGGGTCCTGTCGTGATCAGCAGCGTCCCTGCACCGGCTTCCGGCAGCGGAAACTCGGAGTTGATCGCAATACCTGTGAGCGTCGGCTGCGCGCGCCCGATCTTATTGCCGGCAGCTTCGGCGAACCAGAGTTTGCCGTCCGAGCCGAGCGTGATCCCCTCGGCCTGACTAGAAGCGGTCGGAATGGCCGTCTCGGTAACGCTTCCCGCCGTCGTCACACGACCGATTTTATTTGCTTGGTCCTCGGTGAACCACAACGCGCCGTCGGGACCGGCGACGATCGTTTGCGCGAGCGCGCTCGGTGTTAGGAGAGCGTACTCGTGGATCGTTCCCGACGTCGAGATCGATGCTACATTGTTTGCCGCGCTCGCGGCTTCGACGAACCACATGTTTCCGTCGGGGCCCGCGGTGATTCCGACGGGCTCGGCATTGGGAGTGGTCGTTGGAATCTCAGTAAACGCGCCTCCCGGCGTGATTTTTCCGATCTTACTCGTACTCTGTTCGGTAAACCACACGTTCCCGTCAAGCCCCGCCGTTACGACGATCGTCTCGGCGCTGGCGGTCGGGATCGGGTACTCGCTAAACGAGCCCGCCGTCGTGATCCGTCCGATCTTGTTGGCGGTGGTCTCGGCAAACCACAGCGCGCCGTCCGGTCCGCGCGTAATACCGAAAGGCCCGCTCGAGGTTCCGCTGGGAACGTCGAACTCGGTAATCACGCCGCAAATGTCGCCGCTATAGGTAACGTTGACGTGGGTGCTCGCGAGTGGCGCGCCGCTTTGCTTGGGCGCCGTCGCGGTTGCCGTCAGCGCGATCGTTTGATTTCCAAATGCGTAACCCGGCGCGGCCGGCGGTGAGAGGACGAAGGTTTCAGGTTTTGATCCGCCGGCAACGCTCAACTGCGAAACGTCTCCGGACGTCAGCGTGAGTTTAGGTGAACCGACGCCGACGATGAAGTTCCCGTCGGCATCCGCGCTGAGAAGGCTGACGGTTTGTGGAGAAGCGCTGCATTTCGGTTCGATGAATCCGCTCGACTGCGTTCCGGTGAGTATCGAGCTTACGCTCGGCATAAATGCGATGGACTTCGGAATGCCGTACAGGACGAGCGGAATGAGCGTCGGACCCGATCCGATCGTGAATTTGAATTTTTGATCGCTCGACAAGACGTGCTTCGCCGCGTCGAACGTCGATACCGAGCCGGTGTAGCACGGCTTCTTGCTCGGACAGGCCTTGAGCCCGGGAATGTTAAGCGTGCATTCCAACGTCATGACCTTACTCTTGCAGCCCGTAGCCCCGAGCTTGAGCGAAGCCGTCTTCTTGAAGTTCGTCGGTCCGGTAATAGCGATGGAAATCCTTGCCGTTGACGGGCCGATGTAATCCGGACGAGTGCGTTGGTCGGGAACCTTCACGCGGACGAGCAGCGTGCCGGAACCGGCAGCGCTGGGTGAGCGGGCAACGCCGGCAGGCGCGACTGCGGGCACGAACGATTGCTGCGGCCGCAAGGGCGACGAGCAAGCGGCGAGCATTGCGGCAGTGCAGATGAGTGCGGGTAAGCGAAAACGCTCGATCATTGGTAGTCCTCCAAAGCTGCAACACGGGAGCCTGCTCTGGAATTCAAACGGGCGCCCGCCGTCACCATTGGGGCGCCCGCCTGCTTGAATGCTGTATTCGCGAAAGCTTACCGGATGGCAATCCCCGAGGGCTGGTCGAAGCGCTTGCTCTTGACGCGAATGACCTGCACCGGCGGGACGTTGCCGGCAGCGGTTGGTGCGAATACCAGAATCGGCCAGTTATTATTTGACGTCGACTGATCGAAGTTTCCGAGATAGATGTATCCGGCGCCGTCGACGGCGATGCCGCTGGGCGTGCGGATCTGCGTCTTATCTCCGGCGATGAACCGCACCGGTCCGACGTTTCCAGTGGAGCCGGCCTTGAAGATTTCGATCGCTCCCGCCGCATCGGCCACGTACACGTTTCCGGCGGCGTCGAGTGCGACACCGAAAGCTGCGAGAATATTCGTCTTCTTACCGCCGATGGTTGCGATCGGGGCGATGTTTCCGCTCGCGCCCGGCGGATAGATGTTGATGCCCGACGTGCACGGGTTGAATCCTTGGCACGAGTTGGCAACGTAGAGGTTGCCTTTGGCATCGAGCGCCACGCCTTCAGGAGACTTAAGGACGGCTTTGGTGCCGGCGATGCGCCGCGACGGTGCCGCGTTGCCGTGCTGACCGCTCTTGAAGATTGCGACTTGTCCGCCGGGATACAGCGGCGGACTGCTGATGAGATCGGCGACGTAGACGTCGCCGGCGGAGTCGAGCGCGATGCCCGTTTGACATCCCGATAGTCCGGTGTTCTTTCCCTGGATCACGACGGCCGGTTTCGCTTTGGAGCCGGCCGCATTTGCCGGCCACGCGACGATGGGACCGCCCGTTGCACCGGATTCGAGGCACGCCGTTCCCCAAATGCGTTTGGCCTTCGCATCGTACGCTAGGAAGTAGTTGAGCGCGAAGTTGGGGATGAATCCGTCGATCGTGCGGTTCGGCGTGACGGTGCCTTTTGCCGTCGCCGGAAGCACGACGATCTTTCCCGGGACGGTGAGCGGGCTCACGAACATCTGCGTTGCGCGCGCAGCGGCGGGTGCCGCCGCGGGCGCTGCGTTTTGGCCGGCGTTCGGAAGAACGGAACCGTGCGTGCACGCGGCGAGGAGCAGCGTCAGCACCGCGGCGCTGCGTTTAATCGATGTCAAAGTGTTCGACCTCTTTCGGAAAATCGAGAAGATACTTTTCGTCTTCGGGATAGTATTGCGCGCGCGCGACCGGCTCGCCGGCAAAGCGAACGATCGCATCGCGCGAATCCCAGAACGAGAGCGTGATGACGTCGTCGTACTCGTCGCGACCCGCACTGAGGATCCAAGCGCCGAGATTGCCCTGGGTGCTGCGGTAGTCGGGTATGCCGGTGGCGGCGATATAGCGGCGGTAGGCGCGAATCTTGCCGGGACGTACTCGACCGCGCCAGATGCGCGCCACCCGCGGGGCGGGCGCAACTGCGTCGGCCAGAATCTCGTACTTGTTGCCGTCGGGATCTTCAAAGAAGACGGCGTAGTAGTCGTCGCCGTACTCGGGGTTGAGCGAAGGGCCCTCGATCCGGGCCGCCCCGGCGTCGCGGAGGAGCCCGCCCGCCTGGTCGACGAGCTGCCGGCTCTCGACCGCAAAGGCCAAGCGCATGGTGCCGCCGGCCTGCTCGTCGAGCACGAAGCCGATCCGCGGGCGGCCGCCGGCCGTGGGCTCGTACCCCACGAAGTCGTCCTCGCGTACCCGGCAGCGGTACCGGATCGTTTCCGAGAGGGCCTCGAAGAGGTTCGCGACGGGTTGGAGCCGGCGTACGTGCACGTCGACGTGGTGGAGCATCCCTTTCTCCCTGCCCGCTTCGGGCCTTTATTAAGGTAGGCGAGCCTCGCAACCAAACGCCCGCAGCCGGGGTTTGTAGCAGCGAACCCGTCCTTGGGGACGGAGCGCTCGGCGACCTTCGTCTGAGCGCGAAAAATACTTTACGGCTTTCCTTGACACGCCCCAAGGGCGGCGATAAGATAGCCTTCGTGCCCTACGTCGGACCATGTCCACAAGGGGCAAATCTCCGAGCGGCGAAGCCGCAGGATTCCCGAGTGCCGGGCATAGCGCGCGATCCTTAGTGATTCGCGTGGGAAGGCCTGGCCGCTTCGGTTCGCTCCTTGAAAACTGAACAGTGCAGCAGCGCATAAGTCTGTGGGTCTCCGACGTCGTAAGACAACGTCAAACTTGGCAATGTCTTTGAGTCGCGAGAACGTACAATTTTTGCTCGCTCCGAAGTAAATCGGCTCCACCGTTTTATGGACGAGTAAATCGTTTCGCAAACGATTTTGAATGAGCGCGCGATTTTTGAGAGCCACTTTTCAAAGTGCTCCATAAAATTTTTTATGGAGAGTTTGATCCTGGCTCAGGACTAACGCTGGCGGCGTGCCTAACACATGCAAGTCGAACGAGGTAGCAATACCTAGTGGCAGACGGGTGAGTAACACGTAGTCAATCTGCCTTTGAGTGGGGGATAACTAGCCGAAAGGTTAGCTAATACCGCATACGATCGCCGGGGGGCATCCCTTGGCGATGAAAGGAGCAATTCGCTAAGAGAGGGGACTGCGTCCCATTAGTTAGTTGGTGGGGTAATGGCCTACCAAGACTCCGATGGGTAGCTGGCTTGAGAGAGCGACCAGCCACACTGGAACTGAGACACGGTCCAGACTCCTACGGGAGGCAGCAGTGAGGAAT
>JAFAHZ010000031.1 GCA_019236975.1 Vulcanimicrobiota bacterium
TGGGTTTGGTGCACCGCTACGTCGACAAAGCGCTCTTTCTCCCGCTGAACACCTGCCCGGTCTACTGCCGGTTTTGCACCCGCAGTTACGCGATCGGGCCCGATACGGAGAACGTCGACAAGGTCGCGCTCGCCAAGACCCCCAAGCAGTGGGAAGAGGCGTTTGCGTATATTTCCGAGCGGCCGGAGCTCGAAGACATCGTGATCTCCGGCGGCGACATGTATCAGATGTCGCCCAAGAATCTCGAAGTCATCGGCAACCGCTTGCTGGACGTCCCGCACGTTCGCCGCATGCGCTTTGCGACCAAAGGGCCGGCGATCATGCCGATGAAGATCCTCACGCACGCCGAGTGGCTCGACGCCATCACGGCCGTCGTCGACCGCGGCCGCAAAATCGGTAAGGAAGTCGTCCTCCACACGCACTTCAACGCGCCCGAAGAGATCACGTGGATTACCGAAAAGGCGATGCGCGTGCTGTTCGAGCGCGGCATCTTCGTGCGCAACCAATCGGTGCTTATCCGGGGCGTAAACGACACGCGGCAACGCATGCAGCTGCTCGTAAAGCGCTTGGGCCACCTCAACGTTCATCCCTACTACGTGTACATGCACGACATGGTCAAGGGCGTCGAAGAGCTGCGCACCACGATTTGGACCGCGACCGATACCGAGAAGTTCGTCCGCGGCAGCACCGCCGGCTTCAATACGCCGACGTTCGTTTGCGACGCACCCGGAGGCGGCGGTAAGCGCGACGTGCACAGCTACGAGTACTACGACCGTGAAAACGGCATCGCCGTCTACGCCGCACCGAGCGTCAAGCCGGGCAAGGCGTTCGTGTACTTCGATCCGATCGACAAGCTGTCGGCCGACGCACAAGCGCGTTGGGCCGTTCGCGAGATTGCGGATCAGATGATTCACGACGCCGTCCGCAAAGCGGGCGTCGGCGACGAACAGCTCGTCCTCGCCTAACGAAGTCGGGCCGTCATCGGGACCGGTCCGGCGGGGCGCAGCGTGACCGATGGAAGGGTCGCAACGCTGACGCCTTCGCCCATTGCAAAATGGTAGCGGCGCGCAACTGCCGCAAGCACGATGCGCGCCTCCATCCATGCGAACTCCTCGCCGATGCAGCGGCGCGCTCCGCCACCGAACGGAACGAACGCAAACGGCGCGGGCTCCCAACCGATCCAACGATCGGGATCGAACTGCATCGGACCGCGATAAAGATCCGGCCGAACGTGCAGCACCCTCGGCGAAACGAACACCGTCGTGCCCGCCGGCACGAAACTGCCGTCGATCAACGTTACGTCGTGGAGCGATTCGCGCCCGATCAGCCACGCCGGCGGATACAGCCGCAGCGTCTCGTGCACCACGCGGTCGACGAATGCCGCGTCGCCGTCGCGCGCGGCAGTTGCCAAACGCGCTTCGACGCCGGCGTTACGCGCCAGCAGGTAAAAGGTCCACGTAAGCAGATTTGCGGTCGTTTCGTGACCGGCCAGGAAGAGCGTCATGACTTCGTCGCGGATCTGTTCGTCGCTCGTCCTTCGACTGCGGCCGTTCCGGCCTTCGCTCAGGTTGACATCGTCGTTATCGAAGGCCTCCAGCAACAGCGACAAGGCGTCGGTTCCGTCGCCTGGAGCGCGCCTGCGGCGTGCGATTACGTCGTAAATCACGCGGTCGAGCAGCGCCCGCGCCCGCTCGAAGCGGCGCGTCGACGGCAGCGGCAGGCGCCGGCGCAGCTGCCCGAACGGCAGCAAAATATACGGAAATTCTTCCATCATCATGCGCAGTGCGTCGCTGACGACGCCGCTCGAGCCGCTTTCGTCGCTGCCGAAAAGCGTCGTCGTGGCGATGCGAAGCGTGAGTTCGGTCATAGCTGCATGCACGTCGAACGGGCGGCCGGGAACGATTCTCTCGACGAAGTCGTCGGCGTGTCGCTGCATGGCGAGCGCGTAGGCGGCGATTCGTTCGCGGTGAAACGCCGGCTGGACGATCCGGCGCATTTGGCGATGCAGCGGATCTTCGCTCGTCAGCAGTCCTTCTCCCAAGAGATATTTGAGCGCCCGCGCGCCGAGCGATTTCGAGAAGGCATGCTGCTGCGTGACGAACAGATCTTTAACGACGGGTGGGTCGTTGACGAAAACGTAGTTTCGCCACGGTAGGGCGAATGCGACGACGTTTCCGTAACGGCGCGTCAGATCGAACAAGAACGGCTCGAAACGAGGAAATGGATTTGGCGCAAGGCGCCGCAGCGTCTCCAATCGGGTCGGGCCTCCAATCGCCTTGACCACGACCGATGAGTTGCGCGTCGAGCGATGCGTTCCTATTGTCCGCATGTGCTACAAAGAAACCGATGAACGAACGAGCGATCGCAGCCGCGCCCGAAATACGCCGGGGAACGGCCGAGGAACTGGAAACCTTCGGCGAGTTTTGGCTGGCCATGTTCGAGGAAGTCGGCAACTATTCGGAGTGCGATTTCCTCGACGACTGGCGCGACCGTTTTCGCCGGTACCTGCAGCACCGCATGAACGAAGGCGACGCCGCCTTCTTCGTGGCGACCGACGGCGCGCGCATCGTCGGCACCGCCGGCGCAATCGTATCCGACGGTTATCCGTTCGTCGTGCACGGCGTCAAGCGCGGTTACGTATTCGGCGTCCGCGTCGATCCGGCGTTTCGCGGAATCGGCGCCGCCACCGCGCTGACGCGCGCGTCGGTCGCCTTTCTTCGCACGCTCGGATGCGAGCGTATCCGGTTGCACGCCTCGCGGTTCGGAAGACCGATCTACGAGCGCCTCGGCTTCGTGCCCACGAACGAAATGGAGCTGCTGCCCTCCTCGGGCTAACCCCCGGCCAGCTTGACCTTGCGTCCGTGCGCCGCAAACCAGGCGACGATTCGTTCGCGATGGTCGCCTTGAATTTCGACGACACCGTTCTTTGCAGTTCCACCGGTTCCGAGGTGGCGTTTTAGTGCCTTGGCAACCTCGTCGACTTCGCGCGCCCCGAGACCCGTTACTAGGCTCACGGTTCCGGCACGCCGCCGCTCGCGAAAGATGCGAACGACGCCGTCGTCGGGAACGCGCACTACAATCCTAAGACGCCGTCGGGTACGCCCAATCCCGTTTGACGGCCGTAGCGCCCCGGCCCGATCGGCGTGAAGTATTTCGAGTGCGCGTACGCATAGGCCGGCCCGCGCGGGTTTGCGGAGAGCGCATACGCTCCGGCGAGCAACGGCGCGCCGACGCTGGTACCGCCGGCAACGACCCAACCGCCTCCGGCCGCGGCGAACGTCGCAACGCCGGTTTGCGGATCGGCGACGGCAGCGACGTCGACGGTGGAACGCGTCGCGCAGCCGGCAGCGCGCTGGAAGGCGGGACGCGGTTCGTAAAAACTGCAGCCGGAGCCGCCGAACTTCCACGGCGCTTGCGCAAATGCGGGCAGCGCGGTAAACGTCGTTCCGCCGACCGAAGTAACGTATGGCGAAGCGGCGGGATAAAACGTTTCGGCGGCATCGCCGGCGCTGACCGTCATCGCCACGCCGGCATGACGGTAATGGACGTCCTCGTTAGCTTCGTGCGGCCATTCGAATGCGTAGTAACTATTGCTGACGATTTTGCTGCCGAGCCTTACCGCAGTATCGACGCTCGCTCCGAGATCGTCGATGGAGGACGAACTCGCCTCGACGAGCAGAATCGAACAGCGCGGGCACGCCGCGGATACCATGTCGAGATCGAGGGAAATCTCTTGCGCCCAAGCGTCGTTGGGGAGCGGAAGCGGGATGCGCCCGCCGGTCTCGTTCACTTTGCGAAAACAGCCGTTCAAACTCGTGCACGCCGGCAAACCGAAGGTCGCGCGGTAGGTGGCTAAGTCCAACTCGGCCGTAGGGTCGTCGTACGCGTCGACGATGGCCACCGTTTGCCCGGCGTTTTGCGACGGCAGTGCGTAGGCCCGCTGCAAATCCGCCGGATGCAGCCCGGGGACGAGCGAGGCCGGCGTCGTGCGCGACGAGATCGGCGGGATTTCGACGTTGATTGCAACGGTGCAGTTGCCTTGGCCCGGCCGCGGATCGAACGCGCAGCTTAACACCGCACCTGGAAGCGCGTTACCGCCCTCGCCGGGAATCGTTTCGTGTGCGGCGCGTACGACGCCGTTCGCCGCACCATCCGGGAGGCTGGGAGCCGTCGCGCCGCCGCCGCAGGCGGCGAGCGCGAAGAGCGCGAGAACCCCGAGAGTGCGTTTCATGCGGTGAGACATTATAGGAAGCACAGGGGGGACGGATCAAGAGACAACCGATGAGCCGCCGTATCTGCGTTTTCTGCGGAAGCAATCCCGGGCGCGACGCGTCCTACCTGCGGTTGGCGGCCGAAGCCGGTGCGGCGATCGTGCAGGCCGGATTCGGCGTCGTCTACGGCGGCGGCCGCGTCGGCTTGATGGGAGCGGTGGCGGACGCCGCGCTAGGCGCGGGCGGAGAGGTCGTGGGAGTCATCCCGCAAGCGCTCTCGCGTGCCGAGATCGCCCACGAGGGACTCAGCCAACTGCACGTCGTGGGCAGCATGCACGAGCGGAAAGCACTCATGGCCGCGTCGAGCTGCGCCTTCGTCGCCTTGCCGGGAGGCTTCGGTACCATGGACGAGTTCTGCGAAATCCTGAGCTGGCGGCAGCTCGGAATTCACGATAAGCCGATCGGGCTGCTCAATCACGCCGGCTACTTCGACCGGCTGTTGTCGCTCTTCGACAACATGGTCGAGGAGGGGTTCGTGGATCGCTCCCACCGGAAACTCTTCGTCGATGCGCCGACAACGGAGAGCCTTCTCTCGGCCATGCAACTGTCACCCGTTCGATAGGTTACGCCTCGAACGACATTGACGGACGTCTTTGTAACTGCTTAAACTAGTTACATGCTCGGTTCGACATGCCTGGAGTACGCGGCGCTCGACCTGGGGAGCGCCCGCGAATTGGCCGAGGCCCTCGTGCGCTTCGAAACGCTCACGTACGAACCGGCGCCGACCCCCGAAGAACTCGCCGAGGCTCGAACCCTGCGCGACGCCGTGAGCCGCTGTTTGAAAGCCGTTGCCGGCGGTGCCCCGCTGCTTCGGCGCGACGTCGAAACGCTCAATGCCTTTGCGGCCGACGAAACGCCGCTCGTAAAGCTCGCGCTCGACGGCACGCTCGTTCGCGTTGCGACGGATGCCGTTCGCTGTGCGCTTTCGGCCGTCGCGCGCGACGCAATCGAACTGTTGGCTCGCCGCGGCGACAACTTGAGCGCCTGCGTGGGCTGCGGCGCGATCTTCCTGGACGCATCGCGCGGCAAGCGACGGCGCTGGTGCGCGATGCAGCGGTGCGGCAATCGCGCGAAAGTCGCTGGATACCGAAGCCGTCAGCGGTAGTGCGGCAGGCTGCGCGCAAAGGCGGGAACGAGCCGCATCGCGCGCGCGACCTTACCTTCCGTCAGGATTTTCCGCGACGTAATTGCCAGCATGATGCCCAACTCGCCGCGCAGGACGCGATCGAACGTCTCAGCGAGTGCCGAAAACGTCACTTCCGCCGGCGGTGCCGCCTCGCCCACGTGAATGCTAAACCACGATCCGTCGCCCGGCCGGCCGGTCGTGTCGATGACGATACGCGAACCGATGTCGTGCGCTTCGAACGCCGCTACCACGTTGGCGCTAGCGAAGTCCCGACCGTCCTCACTTGACGACACCGCGCGCAGGAAAGCGACGAAGCGCTCGTGCGTCATGACGGATCCATACGCACATTCTTAACTAGGAACCTGCCGCTGGGGAACCCGGCGTTTTTCGATAACTCGTTTGACGACGGCCATCGCGTTGAGCGTCTTCGGAAAACCCACGTAGGGAATCAACGTCATCACCACCTCGACGATGTCGGCTTCGCTCAAACCGACGTTTAATGCTCCGTGCACGTGGGTTTCCAGTTGGCGATCGCAGCCGCCCATGGTTGCCAGCGAGGTAATGGCGACGATCTCCTTGTGGCGCAGGTCGCCGTCGCGAGCATAGATTTCGCCAAACGCAAACTCCACGAGATAGCGCGCGAAGTCCGGAGCGACGTCCTGGTACTCG
>JAFAHZ010000130.1 GCA_019236975.1 Vulcanimicrobiota bacterium
GCGCCGGCGACGACCATCGACAACGCGGCGAGCCAAATCGATGAAAAGCCAAGCGCAAAAATCGCCAATCCGATTTCGGTCAGTGCCGTACCGACGAGCAGCACGTCCCGGCTGCCGGCACGATCGAGCGCCCGGCCCGAGATCGGAATCACGGCGACGAACGTCAGCGCGCCGAGTGCGGCGATCGATCCCGCCGCCGCGTACGAGATATCGAGCGCGCCGACCAGAACGGTCGGAATGAAAAAGAGCGAGCCCTCCAAGATGCCGATCCCAATCTCCAGCGCGTACGTCTTTGCAAGTTGCGGTTCTGCAACGAGCTCGCCCGGGACGATAGGATAGCGCGCCCGGCGTTCCCACAAGGCGAATCCGGCCAGCGTTCCCATGCCGAGGATGCCGAAAACCGGGCGCGACGCGATGAGCCCATCCATCACGGCGAGCAATCCGAGGCAGAGCAGCAGTAAGCCTACTCCGTCGACGGGTTCGCGGCTGCGTGGAGCGACGATCGGAACCGTGGTGCGCGCCATCAGAAAAACGGCGGCAGCCAAAGGAACGTTCGGAACGAAAATCCAGCGCCACGAAACGAAATGCGCGATGAGGCCGCCCGCCAGCGGACCGATGACTGCGGCCAACCCCCACGTCCCCGCGACCATGCCGAGCGCCGCACCGCGCCGCTCGGGCGGAACGGCGTCGCCGATAGCCGCCGTTGCGACGGGGAATATGCCGCCGGCGCCGAGCGCTTGCAGCGCGCGCGCCAGCAAAAAGATCGCGTACGTCGGCGCAACGATGGCGACGATGCTCCCCGCGGCAAACAACGCGATACACGCCAAGTACACCGGGCGCCGCCCGTAGCGGTCGGCTAACGTGCTCGACACGGCGATCGACACGACCGTTACGAGCAAGTAGAGGGTGAAGACCCACGCGAGGTCGCTCGTTTGCACGCTGAGGTCGCGCCCGAGCGCGGGTAATGCGGGAGAGAGCACGCTCAGATCGAGTGCGCCGGCGAAAACGCCCAGTCCGAGGGTAACGAGGAGCTTGTTCAACGCGCCTTACGCAATTCTATCGATCACCATGACGGCGCACATCAACGCTAAATACACCAGCGAAAAGCGAAAGAGCTTGCGGGCGCAGCTCTTTGCATCGCCGCGCCACGTACGAATCGCTTCGAGCAGAAAGATGCCGCCGAGAACGGCCGCGGCCGCGAAGTAGACGGCACCCATGACGTGCAGGGGATACAGCGCGAGCGAAGCCAGAACGAGAATCACACTGTAATACACGATCTCTCGTTTGGTGCGCTCCTCGCCGTACACGTTTGGAAACATCGGGATCCGCGCTTTCTCGTAATCCATCTCGGTGACGAGCGAGAGCGACCAGAAATGCGGCGGCGTCCAAAGGAAAATGAGCGCGAAGAGCCCGAGCGCGGGGCCGCCGATTGCATGCGTCACGGCCGCCCAGCCGACGAGCGGCGGTACGGAACCGGCGGCACCGCCGATGACGATGTTGAGCGGCGTCGTACGCTTGAGCCACATCGTGTAGATGACGACGTAGTACGCATTGCCCGCGAGCGAAAGCCAAGCGGCCAGCGGGTTGACGAGCCAATACAGGATGGCGAAGCCGGCCGCGCCGGCTGCCGTCGCATAGAGGACGGCGTTTCGCGGCGAGATGCGACCTTGCGGAATCGGCCGCATCTGGGTCCGCGCCATGACGCGGTCGATGTCCGCGTCGTAGACGCAGTTGAACGCGCCGGCGGATGCGGCCGCAAGCGCGCCGCCGATCAGGGTCCACAGCACGAGGGCGATCGGCGGCAGTCCGCGCGCGGCCATGATCATCGCCGCCAGCGTCGTGATCAAGAGCAATACGATGATGCGCGGCTTGCTCAGCTCGTAGTAGTCCCGCAGTACCGTCTTCGGAGCGATCACGCTGTGATCGATTGCTTCGCGGCGACCGGCGCGCGTCCGTCGAGCATCGCGAACGTCGTCGCGACGACGAAGCTCAAGAAGACGAGCGCCGCATTGGCGGCGTGCAGCTCGCGCAGATCGTTCGGGAGGCGCAACGCGACGTTGAGTAATCCGAGCAGCACTTGCACGCAGACGAGAGCGCTGCCGGTCGCGACGGCAGCGCGAACTCGCCCGCTCGCCGGACGCGACGAGGCAATCGCAAGCGAGCCTGCGGCACACAGCAGCGTCGCGGCCGCGGCGATGCGATGCAGCATCTGCACGAGTTGGCCCGGCGTGTAAACGACGACGTTTCCGACGCAGCCGGGAATGGAAAGACATGCCAGTCCGGCTCCGCTCGAGCTGACGTACGCTCCGACGCACATGGTGAAGAACGCAACGGTAGCGGTCGTGGCCAAAACGGCGCCGGCGAAGGCCGAACCCGACCCGTCGAAACGGATCGCTTCACGATCTTCGCGCGTCGCCGCGAAGATCGCCAGCGCGCTCGCAGCGGCCACGAACGCCATCGCCGTGCCCCAATGCAATACCACCGACCACGGCGAGTTGTTCAAGCGCACGGTCGCGGCGCCGAGCAACACCTGCGCGGCAAAGCAAACTGCAATGGCAATCGTCACGGGAGCGATAAACGGCGAGTGCCGGCGCTGGATCCACGCTACCGGCAATAAGGCTGCGACGAGCGGTGCCACGCTGATGGCCAGCAGTCGATGGGTCCATTCGAAAACGACGCCGTTGGCAAGCGACGGTATGACGTGTCCTTGGCATAGCGGCCAGTCGGGACAGGTAAGGCCCGCACCGTTGATGCGCGTCCAGCTTCCCAGGACGATCGTTCCGAAGGCGACGACGACCGTCGCCAGCGCAAGGTATCGGAGGCTCTTCACGGCAGACCTACAGCGTATCCGCCGCAAGCCGCGGGAGACAACGCCTTTTTCGGTTGCGGCAGAGCATTGAGGTGGTAATTGGAGGCGAATGAAATCTTGCCTCCGCGGGAGGCCGCCGCGGAACGCGGGCGAAGGCCGTCGCCGATGCTCAGGAGGACCCTCGCCGCCGTGCTCGCCGCCGTGGTCTTGGCTGGTTGCCGCGAGGTTCGCGTGCAGACGCTTTCCGTGGGCACGACCTCCGTGCCGGGTGCGGACCAGATTCTGGTCGTTCGCAACCCCGACGACTTGAGTAAGCTGGGTATACACGCTCCCGTGCACTTCAAAGGGGAGTTCGGCGTCGTGCTGCTGATGGGGCCGCACGATCGCAGCGGATACAAGCAGATCATCGAGTCGATTCGAGCCAGCGACCAGCGCGTCCGCGTGGTCGCCTTCGAACAGGAACCTGCCGACGGCGGCGAACCTTCCCCGAGTTACCGCACCTACACGCTGTGGATCGTACCCAACAGCGTCTATCGGCGCGGGCTGCGGGTCGACGTCGTGACGCCGAGCGCGGCACCCATCGCAACCACGTTTTTGCCGTAGCTAAGGCCGCGGCGATAGAGGACGATAGAGTCACCAGTGATCTCCCCACGGCGTATCCCCGCTTCCGCCGCACCGATCGACCTCGACGTCCGCGTCGACCGGCTCGGCTTGGTCCTGGAGCCTAACGGCGATCCCAGCGAAGCGGGCGGGATTCTGAATCCGGCTGCGGCGCGCGCCCCCGGCGGCGAGCTGCTTCTGTATCCGCGCTGCGTACAACAGGGGAACGTCTCGCGCGTCGGTACGGTTCGTACGCGCGCGCTCGACAAAGGATTCGAAACGCAGCGCGAAGCGTTCGCGCTCGAACCGGAAGCGGAGTACGAACTGCGGCCGCACCCTGGGTATGGCTGCGAAGATCCTCGAGTGACGTACGTTCCCGTTTTGAAAGCGTACGTGATGACGTACACTGCGTTCGGACCGCTCGGGCCGCGGATCGCGGTAGCGCTCTCCGAAGACGCATACCGGTGGGAGCGTCTGGGACTGATTGGCTTCGACGGCGCCGGCGTTTCGATCGGCGACGATAAGGATGCAGCGTTCTTCCCGGAACCGGTTCTCTCGCCGTCCGGCGTGAAGTCGCTCGCATTCTATCACCGTCCGATGCTGCATCTGTCGGCAGTCGACGGTCGCGCCGCGATCCCCATGATCGAGCGCATGCCGTTTGAAGACCGCGAGTCGATTCGTATCGGCTACGTTCCGCTCGACGCGGTGTTGCGCGACCGGCAAAATCTGCTCGAGGTAACCGAAAGCACGCTCGTGATGTCGCCCGACGCGCAGTGGGGATCGATCAAGATCGGCGGCGGCACGCCGCCGGTGCGCATCGAGGAAGGATGGATGTCGCTGTTTCACGGCGTCGACGCGATCAAGAGCTCGCGGGGCAAACCAAAGTTGCGCTACAGCAGCGGCATCGTCGTTCACGACCTCGAGCGTCCCGATCGCATCCTCTACCGCTCGCCGGCGCCGATCTTCGAACCGCTGGACGATCGCGAGCGAGTCGGCGTCGTCGATAACGTCGTATTTCCGACGGGTATCGATCCGCGTCCGGATCTCGGCGAGCGCGTTTTCGACGTCTACTACGGTATGGGCGATTACTGCATCGGTGGCGCTCGTATGACGCTCGCATAGTTGCTGCGCTATCTGCTGCTGTCGGCGTTCATCGTCTTCGGCATCGCCATCGTCGTCGCGGGATGGATGAATCGCGACCTCATTCGCATCAAGATCGCATCGGTCTACGCGAAGGTCTCGCCAAAACCCGTGCCGACGAACCCTGCAGAATCCGTTACTCCGGCGCCGCTGCGCGGCGACGCGCCGTGGGCGCTGTCTGCGCTTCCGGAGTGTCTCGTCCAACTGTCGGAAACGTCGGGACCGCCGGCGTTCGTGATGTCGCATCTGCCGGCCGGCGCGGTGCAAATAGCGCCGCCCGCCACACTTCATTACGCGGATTGCACGATTTCGCTCGCCGGCGACGAAGCCTACGTGGTGCGTGGGCCGGACCGGCTGCGTATCCCGCCGAAAGTGTGGCTGTATCGCAGCGCGACGTCGCTTGCGATGGTGAGGCGCGACGCGCGGGGCACGGAGCTTCGCGTGTACCAGCCGGCACCCACTCCTTGACGGAATCATGAGCATCGAACAACAAGTCGCCAAGCGCCGCACATTCGCCATCATTTCGCACCCGGACGCCGGTAAGACGACGTTAACGGAGAAGCTGCTGCTGTACGGCGGTGCCATTCACGTAGCAGGACAAGTATCGGCGCGCAAACGGCAGCGGCAGGTCACGAGCGACTGGATGGCGCTGGAGCGCGAACGCGGCATTTCGATTACGTCGACGGTGCTTCAGTTTCCGTATCGCGATCACGTCGTCAATCTGCTCGATACGCCCGGCCACCAAGATTTCGGCGAAGACACGTATCGTACGTTGCTGGCCGCCGATAGCGCCGTCATGCTCATCGACGCGGCCAAAGGCGTCGAGCCCCAGACAAAGAAGCTGTTCGCGATCTGCCGCGAGCGGGGCATTCCGCTGTTCACCTTCATGAACAAGCTCGACCGGCCCAGCCGCGATCCGCTCGAACTCCTCGACGAACTCGAGAGCGTCTTAGGCATCGGAGCCTATCCGATGAACTGGCCGCTCGGAAGCGGCGATCAATTTCGCGGCGTCTACGACCGGCAAACGCATCGCGTCCACCTCTTCGAGCGTTCGGCGCACGGCGCGGCTCGCGCGACGCTGTCCGTAACCGACGTGCGCGATCCCGAACTGCGCGCGCTGGTCGACGACCACACGTACGCGCAATTCCTCGAGGGCATCGAGCTGCTCGAAGGCGCGGGCGAACGCTTCGATCGAGACGCGATGTTGCGCGGAGCGATCACGCCGGTCTTTTTCGGAAGCGCCGTGACGAATTTCGGCGTACAGTTGTTCCTCGATCGTTTCATCGACATGGCGCCGACGCCCGCGGCTCGCTCGAGCGTCGGACCGGCCGACCCGGAGTTTACCGGTTTCGTTTTCAAAATTCAGGCGAATATGGATCCTCGCCACCGCGATCGCGTCGCCTTCATTCGCGTCTGCTCGGGGAAGTTCGAGCGGGACATGACCGTGCGCAACGCGCGCAGCGGAAACAGCGTTCGGCTCTCTCGCGCCATGCGGCTTTTCGCCGACGAGCGCGAGTCGCTCGACGTTGCCTACGCCGGCGACGTCGTCGGCTTGGCCAATCCGGGCGTCTTCGCCATCGGGGATGCCCTCTTCGACGGGAGCCCCGTGGAGTTCGCGCCGATTCCCGCCTTCGCTCCGGAACATTTCGCCTCGGTGCGGAGTATCGATACCTCGAGTTACAAATCGTTCGGCAAAGGAATCGCGCAGTTGCGTGAAGAGGGAGCGGTGCAAGTCTTCTATCCGTGGGGGTCGATGCGAACCGAACCGATCGTCGCAGTCGTCGGCGAGCTGCAGTTTGAGGTCGCGAAATACCGGCTCGAATCGGAATATAACGTCAAAACGCAGTTCACGACGCTGCCGTACGCGCTCGCGCGTCACGTCGAGGGCGATGCGGCGGCTATCGAAAAAGCCCAGTTTCCTTCGAACGCCAAACTCGTCGAAGACTGGGACGGCAAGCCGGTCGCTCTTTTCGAAAGCGAGTGG
>JAFAHZ010000165.1 GCA_019236975.1 Vulcanimicrobiota bacterium
AGTTGGCGATCGCAGCCGCCCATGGTTGCCAGCGAGGTAATGGCGACGATCTCCTTGTGGCGCAGGTCGCCGTCGCGAGCATAGATTTCGCCAAACGCAAACTCCACGAGATAGCGCGCGAAGTCCGGAGCGACGTCCTGGTACTCGCGCAGCAAGTTGTCCGCGACCTTATCGCCGTCGATCTTGCGTAAAAGGCGTTCTCCCCGTTCGCGAGGCGACACTATTCGGCTAGCGCGAGGGCGAGAATGCGCTCTTGTTCGGCCGCGTGCTGGCCGGCATAACCTTCTGACGGACTGGCGCGATAGCCACGACCGATGTACTCGATGTCGAATCCGTCGCGTTTACTCTCGAGCAGGCGGCGACGCACGAAGGCGCGCGCTCCCATGTTCTTCGGCTCTTCCTGCACCCACACGATTTTCTTGAGGTTCGGATAACCCGCGATGACGCGGTTGATCTCCGGAGCCGGCAGCGGAGCGAGGAGTTCGATGCGGGCGATCGCCGTTTTCTTCAGCTTCTCCGCACCGTCGTGCGCGACCAGATCGTGATAAATCTTTCCGCTGCAGAGAATGAGACGCTCGACGGTATCGCGATCGAGCGGTCGCGGATCGTCGATCACCGGGGCAAACGAACCCGTCGCCATATCGTCGAGCGTTCCCGCGGCGCTCTCAGCTCGCAGCAATGACTTCGGCGTCATCACGATGAGGGGTACGGCAATCGGCGAACGCGCCTGCATGCGCAGCAAATGGTAATAGTTTCCGGCCGTCGACGGATACGCGACGCGCAGATTGCCTTCGGCGACGAGTTGTAAGAAACGCTCGAGGCGTGCGCTCGAATGTTCCGGACCGCCGCCTTCGTAGCCGTGCGGAAGCAGCAGCGTCAAGCGCGAGGTCTGTCCCCATTTCGCCTGGCCTGCAGCGATGAACTGATCGACGATAATTTGTGCGCCGTTGAAGAAGTCGCCATACTGCGCTTCCCACAAGACGAGCGCGTTGGGCTCTTCGGTCGAGTAGCCGTATTCGAAACCCATGCACGCGTACTCGGACAGCGGGCTATTATGGATTTCGAACGACGCCTGACCGGCACCGAGATGCTGGAGCGGGATCCACGCCGCACCGGTCGACGGATCGTGATAGACGGCGTGACGGTGGCTGAACGTGCCGCGCTGCGTGTCTTGACCGGTGAGGCGTATCGGAACGCCCGCGGTGAGCAGCGATGCAAACGCGAGCCCTTCGGCCGTACCCCAATCGACGGTACCCTTCTCGGCGACGGTCGTTTTGCGCCGTTCGAACTGCGAAACCAGCTTGCGGTTGAGGGTGAACGTTTCCGGTACGGCCGCGAGCGCGTCCGTCCACGCGACGAGCTGGCCGCGCGCGACCGGCGCGAGTTCCGTTCCGTCGAACGTATTGCTGCCCGCCATCTTTCGGCCGCTCATGTGCGCCGCCAGCGCGCCTTTGACGGCCTTACGCGCTTCCTGAAGGCGCTCGTTGGCCGCATCGACGATCGCTTGCGATTGTTCGGCGCTGAGCACGCCTTGGTTAACGAGCTTGTTGGCGAAGAGCTCGCGCACCGTCGGATGCGCCTTGATCTTCTCGGCCATACTGGGCTGCGTGTACGCCGGCTCGTCCTGCTCGTTGTGACCGAACCGCCGGTAGCCGATGAGATCGATGAGCACGTCGCGGCTGAACGCACGCCGGTAATCGACCGCCAAATGGACCGCCGCAATGCACGCGTCGACGTCGTCGGCGTTGACGTGCACGATCGGCACGTCGAAACCTTTCGCCAAATCGGAGGCATAGCGCGTCGAGCGGGCGTCGGCTGCATCGGTCGTAAAACCGATTTGATTGTTGGCGATCAAGTGAATCGTGCCGCCGGTTTCGTAGCCCGGCAGCGATTGAAGGTTGAAGACTTCCGAGACGATACCTTGGCCCGTGAACGCGGCGTCGCCGTGAATCAGCACCGGCACCGCGCGGTTGCGTTCGTACTGCGGAACGCCTTGCGCGTGGTCGGTTTGCAGGGCGCGCGCGCTGCCTTCGACGACTGGATCGACCGCCTCGAGATGACTCGGGTTGTGCGCGAGCGTTACCGCGATGCGCTTCCCCTTGGACGTCGTGAAGTCGCCTTTGGCGCCGTGATGGTATTTTACGTCGCCCATCACGTCGTCGTCGCCGAGCCGGCCGCGGTATTGCACGGCCTCGAACTCCGTCATCACTTCTTCGTAGGGCATGTCGATCACGTGCGCGATGACGTTGAGGCGCCCGCGGTGCGCCATACCGATCACCGCGTTGGCGATGCCGTCCTCGGCGAGCATATCGAGCATCTCTTGAAGCATCGGAACCATCACGTCGAGCCCCTCGCCCGAAAACGTCTTCTGCCCCATAAACGCTTTGCGGACGTATCGGTCGAACGCTTCGACTTTCGTCAAACGCTGCAGATACTCGATTTGCCGTTCCGGCGAGAGCTTGACTTTGTTTTTACCGGTCTCGATGTAGTCGCGCAGCCAGACGCGCTGCGTTGCATTCGAAATGTGTTCGATCTCGTAGGCGATCGTAGAGCTGTACGTTTCTTTCAAGCGCGGCAGCACGTCGGCCAACGTGTTGCCCGGAAGCTTCACGCGCAGCACGCTCGCCGGAATCGCGCTTTGCAGCGCGGGCGTCAGGCCGTACGTCTGCGGTTCGAGCGACGAATCGCCGACCGGTTCGGTGCCGAGCGGATCCAGATTCGCCGCCAGATGGCCGAAACGCCGGTAGGCCGAGACGATCGCCATGCCGGCCGCAACCGCGCGAAGCATCTCGTCGGACGGTGCGACCGGCGCAGCGGCGCCGGGTGCCTGCGCGGCACCCGTGACGGCTTGCAGCGGTACCGCCGCGGCCTGCAGGCCCAGCGACGCGAAGACCGCTTCGTAAAAACCGTCTTTTCCTTGCAACAGTTCGTCGACACGGCGGAGATATTCGCCGGACTGCGCGCCCTGCACGACGCGATGATCGTACGTACTCGTCATCTGCATCACGCGCGAAACGCCGAGCAGTTTGAGCGACTGCTCGTTGGCGGTCGCAAATCCGGGCGGGTAGCCGATCGCGCCGGCGGCGATAATCGCGCCCTGTCCCGCCATCAAGCGCGGCACCGAAGCGACCGTACCGATGCCGCCGGGATTGGTCAGCGTAAACGACGCGCCTTGGAGATCGTCGGCCGTCAGCTTGTTATCGCGCGCTTTGGCGACGAGCTCTTCGTAGGCGCTGCGAAACGCGGCAAAATCCAGCGAGCCGGCGTCTTTGATAACGGGCACGACGAGGAAACGCGTTCCGTCTTTGCGCTCCGCGTCGACGGCCAAGCCGAGATGTACGCCGGGTTCGACGCGTATGGGCGCACCCGACGCGTCGCGGCGGAACGAATAGGTGATAGCCGGCAACTCGTGCGCGGCGCGCACCATCGCGTACGCGATGACGTGCGTGAACGAAACCTTTTCGCCGCGGCCAGCGGCCTTGAGCGCGCCGTTGAGTTCTTTGCGGCGGGCGTCGAGTACGTCGACGAGCAGCGTTCGGAAACTGGTCGCTGTCGGAATACCGAGGCTCTGTTCCATGTAGCCGGCAAGCGTCGCGACGGGGCCCTTGAGCGGCGTCAGCTTCGCATTCGGCGATAGCGGCGGAAGCGGCAGTGCCGGCGCTGCGCCCGCCGTTGCCGGACGGCGCTTTGCTTGGGCCGCTTGCGCGAGCACGTCGCCGCGCAGAATCAATCCGCTCGGCCCCGAGCCGCGCACGAGCGAAAGATCCACCTCGAGACGGCGCGCCATCCGCCTTGCGGGCTGATCGGCCACGAAGTTTTCGTTTCGAGCGGCAGCCGCGGCCGGCTCTGCCGCGGGCTTTACGGGCGCAGGCTGCGCCTTCTTCGCAGGCCCAGCTGCACCGGCGGCGATCTCCACGAGCGTCGCGCCGACTGCGACCGTGTCGCCCGGTGCGACCAGCACATTGACGACGGTGCCGCGCGCGGGCGACGGCACCTCGACGTCGACCTTATCGGTCGTGACGTCGAGCAGCGTATCGCCTTCTTCCACGGCGTCGCCCGGACGCTTGCGAATTTCGACGATCGATCCTTCGGTAACCGATTCTCCCATTTCCGGAAGCGTCACGTGCACGATCGTAGCCGGCGCTCCCATCGTTGGCGCCGGTTCGCCGACCGGCGCTTTGCCGTTCGCCGCCTTCCCGTTGCCATGCGCCGTATCGATATGTGCGAGCGCCGAGCCGACGGGAACCGTATCGCCCTCGTTCGCGAGAATTTCCGTGATGACGCCCGATGCGGTCGCGGGCACCTCGACGTCGACTTTGTCGGTCGTCACGTCGACCAATGCGTCGCCCTCGGCGACGAAGTCCCCGACTTTCTTACGCCACTCGACGATCGAGCCTTCGGTTACCGATTCACCCATTTCGGGCAGGGTGACGGTTACCGTCGCGGTGCGGTCTTCCAAGACACTTCATTTTATCTTCCGCCGCCCCGGCGCCCTACGACTATGGGGGCCTGCCTGCTTTCCTTGTTTGGGGGGCAGCCCGAACGGGAATTTTCATCCTATGTACGCCGCGGCCAACACCCTAGCGCCCACGGACAGCTACCAGCTCGCGCTCTTCGGTGCCGAACGCACGCCGGCAAGCCTGAGTCAGCCTTCCGACCCGGAGGCAGCCGAGATGGCCAATGCCGCCATGCTGGCTGCGGCGCTCGGACTCGGTATTTACATCGACTCGTTCGTGTAGTGCGCGATGGCGAGACTGCTCGCCGCTATCGCGATCCACAGAATGGCCCCGAGGAGGAGCGGGCGCAACCCCGCCGCCTTAATGCGCTCGGGGTCGGAACCCAAGCCGACCCCGGCCAACGCGACCACGATCGTGAAGAGCGCCACGCGTTGCAGCGGGGCGTGAAGCGCCGGCGGTATCGCTCCAAACGTGTTGAGTGCGGCCGCGGCCAAAAACCACAGGACGAACCACGGAACGATTCTACTCCATGCGATGCCGCGGCCGCCGCGCGCCGCGATCGTTTTCCACGCGTAGAAAAGCACCATCGGCACGATCAGCAGCGTTCGCGTCAACTTGACGACGATTGCGGTGCTCCCCGCCGCGGTGCCGTACGCAAACGCAGCGGCGACGACCGACGAGGTGTCGTTGATTGCGGTTCCCGCCCACAAACCGAATGCCGCCTGCGACAGGTGCTGCAGGTGACCCAGAAACGGAAACGTCACGACCGCAACGATGTTGAAGAAGAAGACGACGCCGAGGGCGTAGGCAACGTCCGAACGGTCGACGTCGATCACGCTTGCCAACGCGGCAATCGCCGACCCGCCACAGATTCCGGTGCCGATGGCCAGCAGCCGCCGCAAATCGCGATCGATTCCCAGGATTCTTCCGGCCACGTACGCGAGCGCGAGCACGATCGCGAACGTCCCGAGCATGACGGGAAGCGCCGACGTTCCGCCGCGTACGATTTGCGCCAGATTCAGTTGCGCGCCGAGCAGCACGATCGACCACTGTAAGATCGCTTTCGATGCGAACGCAGCGCCCGGCTCGAGCGCGGGCAGCGGTTTCCACGTAGCAATGCCGACGCCGAGTAAGATCGCGCAGACCGGAGCACCGAGAAGCGGGATCAGACCGCCGAGCAACGTCGCCGCCAATGCGACGGCAATGCAGGCGGCTAATCCCGGGAGCAGCTTAATAGTAGCGCGCCGGTTTGGCTGGTTCGGCGACGACGGCGTTGCCGTCGAAGTGCGGACGCGGATGGCTCAGGACGAACGCCGCGACGTCGTAGGCTTCTTCGACGGACAGCGTTCGCGGCGCGTTCTGCGGCATGTTGAAATAGACGAAGCCGGTCATGCGATCGAGATGCGCCATCCCGGCGCCTCCGTTAAACGACGCGTTGCCCCATAACGGCGGAAACGTGCCGGAAACGCCCGCTCCGTCGGCTCGATGGCACGTCGCGCATTTTTGCGCGTAGATCGCCGCACCCCGACGCGAATCGGGTCCGGCCGACGGCAACGGGACGATAAAACGGTCGCCTTCGCGCTGTTTCTCACCCATCGGTATTCCGCGCGAAATCCACGCCATGTACGAAACCAGCGCGATCATCTCGCGGCTGGCATACCCCGGAGCCCGTCCGTTCATGCTATACAGAAAGCATTCGGTGATGCGATCTTGCAGCGCGATGATGCGGCGCGAGCGCTGGTTCCATTGCGGAAACCGGCCGTAGACGCCGACCAAGTTGCCGCCCTTTGACTTCAAACCAGCGTCGAGGTGACACGCCGCGCACGACATGTCGGCGCGCACGAACGACGGCATCTTCGCTCGCGTCTCGACGAGAATATCGTGGCCTTCGCGAATCGAGTGACCGAGCGGTCCGGGCGGCAGCAGCTTCGGATCGTAGGTGCGGTCGGCCGTCTTGACCGCTTCCGGCGCGGGCGTTCCCGCGCACGCGGCGAGCGCCAGCGCGAGCGCCGCGATTCCGAAAAGCGCTCTCACAGCACGGGCGTAATGAACGTATAGTGGTAAACGGCTTGCAGCACGGCGATCGTCGCCACCATGGACGGCACGACGGTCGTGCCCGGTATCAGATGGCTCAACATGTCGGA
>JAFAHZ010000226.1 GCA_019236975.1 Vulcanimicrobiota bacterium
TTGCATAAACGCCATTACGTCAGCCTCATAGCATGTTTTACTTGGGCCAGCATCTTCGAAGCTACGTCCCGCACGCGGGCGGTGCCGTCTTCGATGATGCGTTCCACTTCGGCGGGATCGTCGCGAAAGGCTCTATAGCGCTCGCGCACCGGGCGAAGATAGGCGTTGAGCTGCTCGGCAAAGTCGGTTTTGTCCTGGACGCAGCCCAGCGCTCCGGACCGGCAGCCTTCTGCGACGGCCTCGAGCCGCAGCGGATTGACGAAACGCCAGAGGTAGAAGAGCGGACACACTTCGGGGCGTCCGGGATCGCCGCGCCGGATCTTTTGCGGATCGGTCACCATCGACCGCACCTTTTTGGTGGTGGTCTCCTCGTCGTCTTCGATGAGAATGGCGTTGCCGTAGGACTTGCTCATCTTGCGGCCGTCGGTGCCCGGGACTTCGGGGAAGTCGGAATACGTCGGCTGCGGCTCGATCAGGATCTGCTCGCCGTCTCCGTAGAGATGATTGAAGCGTCGCACGACTTCGCGTCCGAACTCGAGATGCGCGGCTTGGTCGCGACCGACCGGCACGAACTCACCGCGGACGATTGCGACGTCGCACAGCTGCAGCAGCGGATATCCCAAGAATCCGTAGGTGGCGATCTCCTGACCGAGAGCTTCGATCTGTCCCTTATACGTCGGGACGCGTTCGAGCCACGAAATCGGTGTAATCATCGAAAGGATGACGTGCAGCTCCGAGATTTCGGGAACCGCCGACTGCAGATAAATCGTCGCTTTCTGCGGGTCGACACCCGCCGCGAGCCAGACCGCGACCATCTCGTTGCGTGCGTCGCGAATTTTCGCCGGATCGTGAAATTCCGTGGTGTACGCGTGCAAATCGGCGATTTCAAAGAACGCGTCGGCGGTGTCGCAGTAGTTGGCGAACTGCGTGAGCACGCCCAAGAGGTGGCCGAGATGCAGCCCGCCGGTCGGGCGCATGCCCGCCATAACGCGCGGTTTTTTCGCTGTTTGTATCGTCATTCTCACACGCTAGTCGGCGAAGATGGTTTGCAGCGTCCGCAGCACTTCGGCGAACTCCGTTTCGTTCATGACGCCGGCCAGACGTCTCAAACGTTGGCGATCGATGGCCCGAATTTGATCGCAAAGCACGCGCGTTCGCGCGGCTTTCGCACCTCGATGTGATCCTCGACCAACTCCAACTCAACTGCCCGCTCGATGCCCAAATGCGCCAGCAGCGGCTTTGGAATGACGACGGCCTGGCTGTTGCCAAGCCGGTGAAGGTGGGTGCGCACGTGGTCTAGGCTAGCGCGAGCGAGCCGCTTTGTCAAACAATGTTACTAACCAGTTAGTGCCGGGCTATTTCCGCGCGGACGTACGCGCGCGCGGCCGCAACCGCGTGATGCAGCGGGTTGCCGCGCGCAAGTTCGGCGGCGAGCGCCATGGCGAGCGTGCAGCCGGTGCCGCGCATCGATGCCGCAATGCGCGGCTCCGAAAAGAGTTCGACGCCGGCTGCGGTCGCCAGCGCGTCGACGGGATCGCCGTCGAAATGGCCGCCTTTGATCAAAACGGCGTTCGCGCCGCGAAGCTGCAACGCCAGCGCTGCCTCGCCGACCGTGTCGCGCTCGATCGGCAGCGAGCTTAGCAGCTCGGCGGCTTCCTCGACATTCGGCGTCAGGACGACGTTAGGGAGCGTTGCGAGTTCGTCGCGCAGCGCGTAGCGCGCGTCGTCGTCGGCGAGTGCGCCCCCGCTGCTGGCCGCAAAGACCGGATCGACGACCGCCGGCAACGCGAGGCGCGCGCGAACCATCGCGGCCGCGGCGCGCACGGCGCCTAGCGTCGGCAGCGCGCCAATGCGCACGGCGCCGGCGGCTTCCCACGGAAGCGTCGCCAGCTGCGCGCGCAGGACGTCGAGCGGCACCGGGTCGAGGGCGGTAACGCCGGCCGCGTCCTGCGCGCTGACGGCCGCCACGGCGGTGAAGACCCGCACCCCGCGATCCGCACCCACGATGAGGTCGCGCCCCGTGCCGGCGACGTTCCACGGATGGGTCGTACCGATCGAGATGACGATCGGAATCATGCGCGCCACACTCTAACGAGCGCTTCCGCGGCAGCACGTGGATCGCGAGCGGCGCTTACTGCCGAAATGACGGCTGCCATTGCGACGCCGCTGCGCCGAACGTCGGCGATCGTGAAAGCATCGATGCCGCCGATAGCGGCAACCGGCAGCGCGCTCGCTCGCGCAACGCGCAACAAGCCGGCGATACCGATCGGTTCGCCGGCATCGTCCTTGGAAGCGCTGCAATAGACGCTTCCGACGCCGAGATAATCCGCGTCGCCTGCCGCGCGCGCTTCGGCTTCGGTGCCGCACGAAAGTCCGATAAGCCGCTGTTCCACGCGCGCCCGCACCCCAGCGACGTCCGCAAAGCCGTCGTCGCCGGGACCTAAGTGAACGCCGTCGCAATCGAATTCGACCGCGGCTTCGGCATCGTCGTTGACGATCAGCAACGCGCCCCAATCGCGCGTCAGCGTGCGCAGGGATTGCAGCGTACCGGCGACGATGCCGCGTTTCGCCCGATATTGCAGGATGCGGATGCCCGCGTCGACGCAGGCGCGCGCGAGCTCGAGCGCGCCCGCGGATTCGTTGACGATTGCGTAGATTCCGTGCAGCAGTGCGGCGCGCCGCACGCGCGACGGCGTTACGTGCGCATCCGTTGCCATAAGACGATATTGATCGCGACGTACGTTACGAAGAGCACGACGACGCCGATCGCGACGACCATTTGGTGGCGCATCGTCGCGAGTGGAACGATCAAGCCGAAACAGACGACGCCGGCCATAACGATCGTCGCCAGGCGCGAAAACGGTACGAAGCTCATCTCGCGTTCATGCGTCGGTGCCGAGCAGCAGATCGCTCAAGCGGAGCAGCTCGTCGTCGTTTTCGAACCGCAGTTCGATCCGTCCGCCGCGGCCGCCGCGGACAAGCGCGACGTGCGTACCGAATCGCTCGCGCAGGCGCGATTCGAAATCGAGTTCGTCGGCGGAAAGTGTGCGAGGTTTGGCTCCTGTCGTTTTTGCAGACGGCGGCGCGCTCGCGGCGGCAGCGAGCTCCTCGAGTGCGCGTACGGTCAAGCCCTCGATCGCGGCACGTTGAGCGAGTTGCAGGCGGACGGCTTCAGGCGCGGCCAGCAGCGCGCGGCCGTGCCGGCCGCTCAAGCGTCCGTCGGCCAGCATTGCCTTGATCGCATCGGGTAAGCCGAGAAGCCGCAGCGTGTTGGCGATGGCGGGCCGGCTTTTTCCCAGCCGTTGCGCGAGCTGCTCTTGCGTGAAAGCGAACTCGTCGACGAGATTCTGAAACCCGGCCGCCTCCTCGAGCGGGTTGAGATTCTCGCGCTGCAGGTTCTCGATAATCGCAACCTCGAGGGTTTGACGATCGTCGCTGCCGCGGACGATGGCGGAAATCGTCGCTTTTTGCAGCGCGGCACACGCACGCCAGCGGCGCTCGCCGGCAATCAGCTCGTAGCCGTCGCCGCGTCGCCGCACGATGATCGGTACCAGGACGCCGAACTCCGCGATGGAGCTCTTGAGTTCGTCGAGCGCGGCAGCGTCGAAATGCTTGCGCGGCTGGTAGGGATTGGGCGTTATCCGGTCGACCGGAATCTCGGCGAGCGTTTCCACTGAAGGTGAGACCGGGATCGGCGCGTTGCCGAGAAGCGCTCCCAAGCCGCGGCCCAATCCGCGCTTCGGCGCGCTCATGCGTGCACTTCGGCGAGTGCCAGCATCTCACGCGCCAACGCGAGATACGCTTGGGCGCCGCGGCTTTTCACATCGAACAGGATAACGGGCTTGCCGTAGGAGGGCGCTTCCGAAAGCCGCACGTTCCGCGGAATCTGCGTTTTGAACATCTGCTGCGGGAAAAACTTTTCGAGCTCGTCGAGTACCTCCATCGCCAATCGCGTCCGTCCGTCGAACATCGTAACCAACACGCCGCTAACGTGCAGCGGAGGATTGAGCGCTTCGCGCACGCGGCGAACGACGTTCGTTAGTTGCGAGAGGCCTTCGAGGGCGTAGTATTCCGCTTGTACGGGGATGATGCATTCGTCGGCAGCCGTCAGCGCGTTGATCGTCAGTAAACCCAGCGACGGCGGACAATCGACGAACACGAAATCGTAGCGCGGCGCAACCGCTTGCAGCGCTTGGCGCATGCGCGTTTCGCGCGACAGCGCCGAGACCAGCTCGATCTCCGCGCCGGCCAGATTGATCGTCGCGGGAACCAGCGAAAGACCTTCGACCTCCGTGCCGACCACGACGTCGTCGATCGACGTCTCCTGCAGCAAGACGTCGTAAACGTCGCGATGCAACTGCGTTTTGTCGATGCCGAAACCGGTCGTCGTGTTACCTTGCGGATCGGCGTCGACGACCAAGATGCGCTTGCCCAAAACCGCGAGAGCGGCGCCGAGATTTACGGCGGTCGTGCTCTTTCCGACGCCGCCTTTTTGATTGACGAGTGCGATGATACGCGCCAGTTGTAGTAGCCCCCGGAGTTACGCACTCGCGGCGCGCGGCTGCGCGTCGAGATATTGGTCGAGTAGTTGCAAAAGCGAAATGCGCTCGTTACGCTCGGGTGCGTCGGTGACCTGCTCGAAAAGCCATCGCAGTGCGGCGCCGACGCGCTCGTCGCCGCGAAAGCCGGACGGGGCCAACCCGCGGTCCACCAAACGGGCGATCACGTCTTCGCCGGTGACGCGCAAGTCGGCGACCGAGAATGCCGGCTTGCGCGCGATTTCCTCGAGGACACGCCGGTGGAAGGCTTCGTTGTGATCGCCGCGTTTGGGAAGCCCGGACCCGGCAACGTCGGCGGCTCGCAAATCGAACAAGTGTTCGATAGAGTTGAGTCCGATCCTTCGGATGAAGCGGCGAACCGTGGCGTCCTTCATGTCGGGATCCGCGCTAAACATGTGCTGGCGCACGAGATGGACGGTCGAGCCGACGACCTCGTGCGGAAAGCGATAGCGCTCGAGCATCGTGCGCGTCATCTCCGCCCCGACGACCTCGTGCCGGTAGAAATGCGGCCCCTGCTTGGTTCGAGGCTTGCCGACGTCGTGGAAGAGCGCCGCTAAGCGCAAAACCAGATCCCCCGGTGCCGTCGCGTCGAGTGTCACCATCGCGTGCGTCCAAACGTCGTAGGCGTGCCACTCGTTCTGCTCGACCCCGACGCCGTCGAGGAGTTCCGGCCACACGTAAGCGAGGACGCCCGTCTCGCGAAGGAGTTCCAGCCCGATCGAGGGCCGGGGCGCCTGAATGAAGAGTTTGGCGAGCTCGTCGTATACGCGCTCGGCCGAAACGCTGCGCACCAGCGGCGCGGCAGCGCTCATTGCCGCCTTGGTTTCCGCCGAGCAGTCGTACTCGAAACGCGCGGCAAACTGCGCCGCGCGCAGCATCCGCAGCGGGTCCTCGTCGAAGGTGCGCGCGGTCAAGACGTCGATCCGGCGGGCGCGAATGTCGGCCGCCCCGCCATAGGGATCGATCAACTCGCCGGACGGCAGCACGCGAGCCAGCATATTCATGCGGAAGTCCCGCCGCGCCAAGTCGTCCTCAAGCGGGATGTCGGGGCCGCTTTGAACGTCGAAATCGCGGTGGCCGGTGCCCGTGGAGCGTTCCCGCCGCGGCAGGGCGACGTCGACGGTCTGGGCGCCGACGGTCACTTTGAGCACCGCAAAAGCCGCCCCGACGACGTCGACCCGCCCCAGGCGCTCGAGGCGGCGGCGGAGCTCCTCGATCGCGACCCCGGTTACGACGTAGTCCAGGTCTTTGCCGGCGGTCGCGGTTTCGCCGTTAACCAACCGGAGTTCGTCCCGTACGCGGCCGCCGACCGCGTACAGCGACCCGGGAGGCAGAGCCGCGGCGAGGTGCGTATCGATTTCCAGCGGCCGGTACATCTGCTCCATGTTACCACTGAAGGTTTTGATCGGGCGCCACCCGAGCTGCGGCGATGTTTCCCGGGAAACAACAGCGCTATCCAGAGCAGGAGTCTCCTGCTTAACTGCAGAGGGGCCGTTTTTGCGGTATGCCGGTTCGTCGCGGGAAACGCGGCGGCGTAGGCCCCGTCTTTCGCAACAGCACGATGCGCCGATCGCCGTCGAGTTGGCGCTCTTCTTCGAAGACGCCGCCGAGGACCAGCACTGCATCTTGGAGAGCCGCGCGCTCGCGCGCGTCGATCGTTCCGCGCTGCAAGATCGCAACGCCGCCCGGCCCGACGAACGGCAGCAGCAACTCCGCCACGGTCGGCGCGCTTGCCACCGCGCGTGCGGTTCCGCTAGCGAAGCGATCGCGCAGCCGTTGGTCGTGCGCTGCAATTTCGGCGCGTTCGGCGACGACGTCGCCGCGCAACGTCAGATCCTCGAGCAGGCTTTGGAGAAACTGCGCTTTCTTGCGTGTCGTTTCGATCAGCGTCACGTGCGCGCCGGTTGCGATTGCCAAAGGAATTGCAGGCAGGCCCGCGCCCGAACCGACGTCGACGTGCGGGTCGCGTGCGAAAGGGACGATCGTTAGGCTGTCGACGAGATGCGGCGCGAGTTCCTCGGGCGTTTTTGCGCCGGTGAGATTGAACGAACGATTGGCTTCGAGCACGCGCTCGCCGTAGCGCGAAAGCGGCGCGACGAGCGGCGCGTCGACGCCGGCGGTTTCCAAAAGCCGAGCCAGGAGGGTCATCGCCGAGTCTTAGGTTTTCGCTAACTCCGTTGCGCGGTGCACGTACAGTCCGACGATCGCGACGTCGGACGGCGTGATGCCCGGAATGCGCGCCGCCGCTCCGAGCGTGCGAGGGCGCTGCTTCGACAACTTCTCGCGCGCTTCGCGCGAAAGGGCCGTCAACTCCGCATAGTCCAGATCGCCGGGAATAATCGCCCGCTCGGTTTTCTCGGCTTTTTCGATCGCCAGCTGCTGTCGCCGGACGTAGCCGGCCGACTTGATTTCGATCTCCACGCGTTCGCCGATATCCGGCTCGACCGGCGGTTCGAAATACGGTGCGACGTCGTCGAAGTGCAGCGCCGGACGGCGAATCGCATCGGCAACGCTTGCGCCGGCGTCGAACCGCTCGGCTCCAATACTTCGAACCGGCAGGCGGGTTCGCTCGGCGCCCGCAACGGCGCCTTCCAGCGCCTCACGCCGGCGGCAGAACGCCGCCCAATCGGCGTCGCCGACGAGTCCGATCGCGCGACCGACCGGCGTCAGGCGGACGTCGGCGTTGTCGTGGCGCAAGACGACGCGATGCTCGGCGCGCGAGGAAAACATCCGATACGGCTCGTCGACCCCCTTGGTGACGAGATCGTCGACCAGCACGCCCGCATACGCCTCGCTGCGCTCCAATCGGAGGGGCTGGTCGCCGCGGGCGGCGAGTGCCGCGTTGACGCCCGCCAGCAATCCCTGTGCGGCGGCTTCCTCGTAACCCGAGGTGCCGTTGAGCTGACCGCAGTGATATAACCCTGCGACGCGGCGCGTTTCCAGCGTATCGTAAAGCTCGGTCGGCGGCACCATGTCGTACTCGACCGCGTAACCGGCACGCAGCAACGTGCAGTTTTCCAAACCTGGCAGCGTATGCAGCATTTCGAGCTGAATTTCCGCGGGCAGCGACGTGGAGAATCCGCCGACGTAGAGCGTAGGCTCGTCCCAGCCTTCGGGCTCGATGAAGATTTGGTGCGAGGGATTGTGCGCGAACTTCACCACTTTGTCTTCGATCGAAGGGCAGTATCGCGGCCCGATACCGCGGATCAAATCGAGACCGTAAAGCGGCGAATGCCGTAAGTTATTGCGTACCAGCGCGTGCGTGCGTGCGTTCGTTTCCGTAACGTAACACGGAAGCTGCGGCCCGCCGAATCGCCGCTCGCTCGCGTACGAAAACAACAGCGGCGTCTCACTCGGCGGCTGTGCCAGCATAGCGCCGGTATCGACGGTCGTCTTATCGATCCGCGGCGGCGTGCCGGTCTTGAGCCGCCGGGTCGAAAAGCCGATGCGCCGCAGCGCGGCGGCGAGTCCGACGGCCGGTGCTTCGCCGAACCGTCCTTCGTCTTGCACGACGCCGCCCCGAAAGGTCTTTCCGCCCAAAAACGTGCCCGTTGCCAGCACGACTCGGTGCGCGTAATAGCGGCTGCCGCCCGCGCACGCCACGCCGCGGATAGCGCCGCCCTCCACGATGAGATCCTCGACCATTTCGCGGACGATCGTCAAGCCGGGTTGCGCGCGCAGTAGCTCGAGGGCAAGCCGTGCGTACGCAGGCTTGTCCATCTGCTGGCGAAGCGCGCGCACTGCCGGTCCTTTACTCTCGTTGAGAAAGCGCGAATGCAAGCTGCAGCGGTCGGCGATCCGTCCCATGACGCCGCCGAGCGCGTCGATCTCCCGAACGAGCTGCCCCTTAGCGCTGCCGCCGATCGACGGATTGCAGGGCAGCGTACAAATCTTCTCCGGTTCGCCCGTGAGCAGCAGGGTTGGAACGCCTAAACGGGCGGCGGCGAGCGCGGCTTCTACCCCCGCGTGCCCGCCGCCGACGACGATCGCACCCGCGTCGCCGTACATTCCTTAGCTCGTCGCCTCGTGGTGCGCGCGCAGGCGCAGCGATAAGCCGATCATCGCGAAGCCGAAGATGACCGCGTACGCGCCGATGATCCAAATCACGGCGAGTGCGCCGGCAAGCGGACGCCAAACCATCAAGATACCGAACAGAATCGAGAGGACGCCGCCCAAGATCAGCCAGCCCTCGTTGGCCAACGTTTTTCGCAGCTCGATTGCGGCGGCGATCTCCATAATACCGGTGAGGAACGCCCACGCGGCGATCGTGAAAAAGAGGGCGAAGATGGTGATCGCAACGTCGTAGAAGGTGATTGCCGCGATCAGCAGACCGACGATCCCTTCGATCACGAACGGCCACCAACGCTCGTGCGCCTCCGCTGCACGAACGGCGGCGACGATCGCAAAGACGCCGTCGACGAACGCGTAGGCGCCGAAAAGCACGCCGATCGCGACGATGGTCGCGCCGGGCCAGATGAAAGCGAGCACGCCGAAGACGACCGCGGCGATACCGCGGATCATCAGCGCCCACCAGTTGCGCGCGAGAACGGAAATCATCGCGCTATTCCCCGAGCACGTTGCCGTCGGAGAGGACGACTTTCTTTACCGTGCACCGGTTGGGCGTCGGGCCGGTCCACCCGAAGCCGACCAGCGCGTTGGTCAAGTTATGATTGATCTGCGCCCCTTGCGTAAACGTTCCGGTGTCGCGCAGCACGTAGCGGTGCCCGCGGTATCCGATGAGGAAATCGACCTCGTTTGCCGCCGCGGCATGCGTGTTCGTGTAAACGACGTTGATGCCGTTGGTTACGGAGCTGCCGTTCTGGTTCACGACGCAGCTTTGTATACTGATACCGTAGTTCGACACGATATTTGCTTGCGCGACTCCGCAAGCCAACGCAACTATTCCGGTTAACATCACGAAGGTTCGCATCACAGGTAGGCCCCTTTCAAGTCATTTTCCGATACAAAAGCGAGAGAACACACCGTCGAGCACCTCTTCGGCGGCGACGCGCTCGGTCACATGCCCCAACGCCGAAAAGGCGCGCGACAACTCGCCGCTGCAGAGGTCGGCCGGGTCGCCCCGCTCCAATGTCTCGCAGGCGTACTCGATCGCCTCCAGCGCTTCGTTGACCGCCTCGAACTCGCGCAGCGTCGCCAGGTGGGGGCGTTCCAGGTCGGCGCTTTCGCCGCCCCAGCCGGCGCGCGCGATCGCGTTCCGGAGTGCCGCAAGCGAGCCCGGGTCGAAGCTGCTGCCGGCGATGACGTCCACGCTGTCGATCCGGACGCACGTGCCCACGTCCGCTTTGTTGAGAAATACCACCCGCGGACGCTCGCGGGTCGACTCGAGCAGCTCGAGCGCTTCCGGGGCGAGCGGACGCGATCCGTCGACGACCACCACGGCGACGCGCGCACCCTCGAGCGCGCGCCGGGAGCGTTCGATTCCCGCCGATTCCAGCCGATCGGCGTGGGCGCGAATGCCGGCGGTGTCGATCAAGCGGACCGGGACGCCTCCGATGACAATGGATTCCTCGATCGTGTCGCGCGTCGTACCGGGAATTTCCGAAACCAGCGCCCGCTCTTCGCCGAGCAGCGCGTTGAGCAGCGAGGATTTCCCGGCATTGGGCGGACCCACGATCGCGACGCCGACGCCTTCGCGAATCAATCGTCCGCGCTCGCCGTCACGCCGCAACTCGAGAAGCTCGCTCCGCAGGCTTTCCAGAAGGTCGTGTAAGGCGTGGCGATCGGGCTCCGGCACCTCTTCGGGAAAATCGATTGCGCCCGACAGCTGCTCCAGCGTCGTAGTGAGCCTCGCCCGCAGGCCGCCCACGGCCGAAGCCAAGCCGCCGCCGAGATTCGCCAGTGCGGCACGCGCCGCGGAACGCGTTTCGGCGTCGATGACGTCGGCAACCGCGCCGGCTTCGTGCAGATCCATTTTGCCGTTGAGAAAAGCCCGGCGCGTAAACTCTCCGGGGGCGGCCTGCCGCGCACCGCTCGCCAAGAGCGCTCGAACCACTTCGCGGACGATTGCCGGCGAGCCGTGCACGTGCAGCTCGAGAACGTCCTCTCCCGTGTAGCTGTATGGACCCGGAAAAAGCAGTGCCAATCCGCGATCCACGGCGTGCCCGGTTTCGTCGACGATCGTCGCATAGGTTGCGACGCGCGGGCGAAGCTCCGAGCCCGTGCGCACGTGTAAGGCCGCGAACTCGCTCACGCGCGCGCCGCTGACTCGCACGACGGCAATCGCGCCTTTGCCCGGCGGAGTCGCTAGCGCGACGATTGTGTCGGCGAGGGGGACCCCGGCAGCTTTGCTGCTGGGGGGCGCGTAGCCCGAAGGGCGGAGTGCCTGTTCAGACATAACGGGGTCCCGTTGAACGCTTAGTTCAACGGGGGAACACGACGACGCGGCGTTCCGGCTCTTCTCCTTCGGATTCCGTGCGGACTTCGGCCGAATCGGCGAGCGCGAGGTGCACGATCTTACGCTCGGACGGCAGCATCGGTTCGAGCTTTTGCGGTGTCGCCTCGCGAAGACAGCGCTCGAGCGTCGCTAGTGCGAGCTGCTTGAGTTGGTCGGCACGGCGCGCGCGATAACCCTCAGCATCGATCGTGTAGTAGTGGCGGTTACTGCGCACGCCTGCGTTCAGGATATTGTTGAACACGAGGTTGAGCGCTTCCAGCGTGTTGCCGTGACGGCCGATCAGCATACCGAGATCGGGTCCGCTGACTTCGAGATACTCGCCTTCCGGTCGCGGAATGTAAGCGATGTCGACCTGTCCGATGCCCATGCGCGTCATCATCTCCCGCAACAGCTCCATCGCGGGCTTTGCCTCATCGGGCAGTTCCTTGGCACCGGCGCTGTGACCGGTATAGCGCGGTCGCCCGGTACGCGGACGCCCTTCCGGTCGCCCACGCCGGCCACCGCCGCCATTGCCGCCGCGACCGCCGCCTCCCCCTTTGCCGGGAATAGCGCGATCGCGAATGTTAGCCGGTTGTTCTTCGAACTCAAAATCGTCTTCGTACAGCATCGCGTTGATTTAAGAACCTTTCCTATTCTTTTTTTTGGAGCGCCCGGAGTTGGAGCGTTGGCGCTGCGCGCCGCCGTTGGCCGCGCCGTCTTTGGCCGGCGCCGCTTTCGCTTTGGATTTAGCACCGTTCGAGAGCAGCTCGGCCGGCACGTCTTCGGTGAT
>JAFAHZ010000286.1 GCA_019236975.1 Vulcanimicrobiota bacterium
CGACGACGCGAGAATCTCGTCTTGCGTCGCATCGTACGGCACGACGGTCACCTGCTCGCCAAGTGCGGTGAGTTCGCGCAGAATCGCGCGCTTGACCCCGCAGTCGACCAGCGCGACGCGGGTACCGCCAGCCGCACCCTCGACGAACTCGCCGGCGGTAGCGACGCTCGGAACGAGCGCCTTCGTGTCGGCTCCGCGAACGAACTCGACCAGCCGCCGCTCGGCGCTTTCGAGCGCGGCCTCTCCAACCGCCAAAGCGGCCCAAATCGTGCCGTGCTCGCGCAAGGCAATGGTGATCGCCCGCGTGTCGGCACCCACCATGGTGGGGACGCGTTCCGTTTGGAGCCACGACGGCAAATCCGTTTTCGCCAAGTGGTGCGACGGATGGTACGCGATGTGTTTCATCACCGCACCAGCGACGCAGGCGCGCGTATACTGCGCGGCGTCGCCGGAGATGCCGTAGTTGCCGATCATCGGGTACGTGAACGTGAGAATCTGCCCCGCGTACGACGGATCGGTAAGGGCTTCCTCATACCCGGTCATACCCGTGTAGAAGACCGCTTCACCGAGCGCAAGACCCTCGCTGTTGAGGCCCTCCCCGTCAAAACGGCTTCCGTCGGCCAGGAAAAGCGCGGCTTTGGGCATGGCGGGCTTACGCATTACGGTCGGAACGATACAATACCTCGCCGCCGACGACCGTCGCAATGCACTGACGCGGCAGCTCCAGACCGTCGAACGGCGTGCAATGTCCCTTGGAGGCAAAACCTTGGGCATCGACGGTCCAGGGACGATCCGCGAAGATCGTGACGTCTCCCGGATTACCCGGAGCGAGCGTGCCGCCGGGAATGCCGAGAATGCGGGCGGGATTGGTGGACGCCAGCATGACGAAACGCTCGAGCGGTAAATCGGGAACCGCCGCAGCGTAGGCTCCGATGGCGATTTCCAAACCGGTGAATCCGACCGCGGCGGTGGTGATGCCCTCGTTCTTCTCCCAAGCCGCGTGCGGGGCGTGATCGCTTGCAAAGACGTCGATCGTGCCGTCCATGACGGCCTCCCGCAAAGCGGTGACGTCTTCGGCGGTCCGCAACGGCGGATTCACTTTGCCTGCCGAGCCGAGGACGGCGAAATCGCTATCGATGAAGTGTAAATGGTGCGGCGTGACTTCGCAGGTCGCGGTGACGCCGCGGTGGCGCATGAGCCGAACCGTTTCGACGGCGCCGCGAGTCGAAACGTGCGCGATATGCCACGGCTTTCCGGTATCGAGGGCGATCAGGAGGTCGCGCGCGACGATTGCATCTTCGGCGACGGCGGGACTTCCGGGCAGGCGCAGTGCCAGCGAAGCGGCGCCTTCGTTCATCACGGCTTTGCCTTTGAGGTGTTCGTCTTCGCAATGCGAGATGAACGGCCCCGGAACGAGCAACGCGCGCAGCGCCGCGTCGCGAAGGACGCGCGCGTTCATGACGGTGTTACCGTCATCGGAGAACGCTACCGCGCCGGCGGCGGAGAGATCGCCGAAGTCGCACGCTTCGACCCCCGCGCGCGCTTTCGTGATCGCGCCGATCGGATACACCCGGCAATGCGCGACCCGCTCGATCAGCGCGCGCAGGTCGTCGAGAATTTCGCGCCGGTCGAGCGCCGGATTGGTATTCGGCATGCAGGCGACCGCCGTGAATCCACCGCGCACCGCGGCTTCCGTGCCGGTGAGGATCGTTTCTTTCTCCGCAAAACCCGGTTCGCGCAGGTGCACGTGCATGTCGATAAAGCCGGGGGCCACGATTGCGCCGGTTGCGTCGAAAACGGGTTCGCCGCGCGAGGAAAGCCCGGTTCCGATCTCGGCAACGACGCCATCGGCGATGCGGACGTCGGCTATACCGTCGAACGGCTGCGACGGGTCGACGATTCGCCCGCCCTTGATCAAGAGCGATCCGGCCACTTACGAGCGCCCGTTGACGAGAAAGTCGAGCACTGCCATGCGAATGCCGACGCCGTGCCGCACCTGCTTGGCGTACCGCCAGCCGGCAAACTCGAGAACGGAGTCGTCGAGCTCCATCCCCCGGTTATACGGGCCCGGATGCATCACCACGGCGTGTTCGCGAATGTTTTTCAAGCGCTTGGCGTCGAGCCGGTAGGATGCGACGTATTCGTCATCGGTTAAAGGCATGTGCTCGAACCGCTCGCGTTGGATCCGCAGCAAAATCACGGCGTCGACGCGCGGCAGCACGGCGTCGAAATCGCGCTCGACGGTGACGCCGCCGGTTGAGTAGCTCGCGGGGAGAAACGACTCCGGGCCGACCAGCACGACGCCGGCCTTTAGGCGGTGTAATCCGCGGATCGTCGAGTGCGCGACGCGGCTGTGCAGGACGTCGCCGACGATCGCGACGGTCCGCCCCGCGAGGTCGCCGAACTCCTCGATGAGCGTGTATACGTCGAGCAGCGCTTGCGTCGGATGCGCGTGTGGCCCGTCACCCGCATTAACGACGTGACCGTCGAACGCCATGGCGACGCGCTGGG
>JAFAHZ010000180.1 GCA_019236975.1 Vulcanimicrobiota bacterium
AGCCGGGATGACGGCGGCGGCGACGACGTCGCATCCGCGACGCACGTCGCGCAATGCACCGTGGCAATCGATAAATCGGCCGGCAGCCAAGGCGATGCGATCGCGAGCGCGATAGCGGGCCTGCATCCGCAAGATATCGTCAACGCCTACCGTCTTCCGTCTAGCGCACCCGGTATGACGGTCGCGATCGTCGATGCGTTCGACGATCCTAACGCGGAATCGGATCTGGCTGTTTATCGTGCGAAGTTCGGCCTTCCGGCGTGCACGAGCGCCAACGGCTGTTTCGCAAAGCTCGGTCAAAACGGCCACGCCGGATCGTATCCGCATCCGGACGCGGCATGGTCGTACGAAATCGCGCTCGATACCGAAATGGTGTCCGCGGTCTGCCCGCATTGTTCGATTCTGCTCGTCGAAGCGAACTCGGCCAACGTCGACGATCTCGGTGCGGCAGTCGATACGGCCGTCGCACGGGGAGCGCGCATCGTCAGCAATAGTTACTACGCGCACGAATGGGGCGGCGAGAAGTCCGAAGACGTGCATTACCATCATGCGGGTGTCGCCGTGACCGTCAGCTCCGGCGACGTCTCCGCGCAGTTCGGCGGCGGCGAGGGCGACGACGCGAAGGCCCGATCCGACGGCCCGTACTACCCCGCGACGTCGCCGTTCGTGACCGCGGTCGGCGGCACGTCGCTGCGCGGCTCGCTCGGCGCGTGGACGCAGAAGCCGTGGGCCTACGAGGGCAGAGGCTGCAGCCGTTACGAGTCGCGCCCGGCGTTTCAGCCGGCGGTGTGCTCCGGACGAGCTGCGGTGGATATGGCGGTCGAGGCGAATCCCGAAACCGGTGTGGCGCTTTACGCGCAGGGTGCCGGCGGCTGGATCGTGGGCGGCGGAACGAGCGTCGGGGCCCCGCTCATCGCCGCGGCGTACGCCCTTTCGGGAAACCCGCAAGGCCCCGCATACGCGTACGCCCACCGGAGCGGCTTCACGGGGATCGGCACGAGCGGCTTCGACGTCCTCAGCGGTCTCGGGTCTCCCCAGGGCGTGACCGGGCTCTGACGATACCGAAATTAGGTAGTTTGAGCAATATCTAAATCCCGGCTGGGACGATACCCTGACGGCGGAGGAATTCACCATGAAGCCTACCGGCTTGCTACTCACCATCTTTGCGGCGATCTGTATCGCCGTCGCCGGCTGCTCGGGCGGCAGCACGCCGGGCATCCCGTCAACGGGGAGCGGCACTGCCGCAGGCCCAGCCACCCGGCTAGGGACCGACAGCGTCGGCGCCTGCCATACGAAGCATTGTCTGGCAAAGCTCGTGGTGCCGCTGACGTTCAACGGCCACACGTTTAGCATCGCACATTACGCGTCGTGCAAGAGCGTGACGCTCGAGCCGCGGCATTACTACACGGCGCCGGCGACGAAGCACTTCTGGCTGAAGCGCACGATAACGCTCGACGCATCGTGCGTTCCGAACTCGGCAGCCTCGCGTCTGTTCATCGGCGTTGCGGAAATTGGAACGGCGCATCGTAACGCGAGCCAGGTCGACGTCGACGCGGGTACGACGAAACTGCCGTTCACCCCGCTGGGCCGCATGGCGAACGTTCGCGGTACGTCGTGGCAGTTTTCTCCGGTAGGCTTCGGCATCAAGTTGAACGCGCACGCGAAGTATGCGTTCTTCGTCATCTCGTCGCCGGTCGCCGCGCTTCCGGTTAGCGCGAGCGGCAACTACCTTCTGCTGCAGCCGCTCAGCTACGACGGCTCCACGTTCAGCGTCGTGCCGAATACGTGCTTCGACGGCGATCCGGAAGACGCGCCGCCGTACGCGGCGCCGACCTCCGGTCCGCTCACGCTGAGCGGAACCGTCTCGATTACGCCGACGTGCGTACCCTCGCCCCTTCCGTCCAACGTTCCGCTGCCGCAGCTGTTCATCGTTGCGGTAGACGTGAGCCAAGACGGCTGGTGGGGCGGAGGTGACGCGCATCACATCGTTCGTCGCACCGGAATGGTCGTGCGTCCGTCAGACTTCTGGTTCGGCGAACCGTCGGTCGCCATTGCCGGACCGGTCAACGTGACGGACAATCCGTGGGCGTTCGCACCGGTGACGCCTGGACTTACGATGACGTCCGGAGCGAGCTACGCGTTCTTCATCGCAGCGGCGCTGCCGCCGGCTCCTCCGCCGACGCAGAGCTTCCGCGAAGTCGTTCCGCTGACGTTCGACGGCACGACGTTCACGATTCCGACGATCGCGAGTTGTGCGAGCCCGCCGCCGGCACTGCCGTACGCAGCACCGACGACCGCTCCGCTCACGCTAACGAGCGCGGTTTCCGAAACGCCGACGTGCGTTCCGACAAGCTCGAGCAGCAGCTCGTCGAGTTCCGGCTCGGGGCAACTCTACATCGTCGCGGTTCCGGGCGGCTGCTCGTCCGGCAGCAGCAGTAGCAGCAGCAGCAATAGCGGCAACGGATGCTGCTCGTCGACGGGCGGAAATAGCGGCAACGACGACGGCGGCGGAAGCAGCAGTTCGTGCTGCGGCTCGTCGAACAGCGGAAATGGCGGCGACGGCCAGGGCGGCTCCAGCAGCAACTGCGGCGGCAATGGCGGCGACACGTCGATGCGCGCGCACGACGGATGGAACAGCTGCAACGGCAACGGCGGCGGCGACGCCAAACATCAGCGCGACTGGGGCGACGGCGGTGCCTGCACCATCGATGGATACGCCATCGCGGGGCCGGCGGCGGTCAGCGCCAACCCGTGGAGCTTCGCGCCGATCTCACCCGCGCTGACGCTCAACGGTGGACAGAACTACACGTTCTACATCGGCGTTGGGAACAACGAAGGTGACGGAGGCGGCGACCACTAGTCGCCGCCTCTCCCCCAACGGGGAGCCTGCTTGCCCATCGACGCTGCGAACGCGCGGTGGTACGATTCACTCCTAATGTGAATAGGGCGCCATGACGAGCATCGAAAAAGCGTGGTCTCGCATGAAGACGATCTCGTGCGAATGTGCCGCACAGCATCGGCCTCTCAAACCGTCCGAGGCCAGGGTATTGGTGTTACGCGTTCTCACCGAAGAACGCGTATCGCCTTGGCCGCCGAACGACGCTATTGCGTTTTACGCGACCGAGATGGTCGAACGCTCGGTGGCCGGCTAGCCCGTAAGACGTCCGTTTATCCCGGGATGCCGTTGCCTCCCGAAACGCCGTAGATCTGTCCGGTGGCGAAGGACATGTCGCCGGCCGCTAGCGCGACGTATGCCGGCGCGATTTCCACTGGTTGTCCCGCGCGATGGAGCGGCACCGTCTCTCCAAACTCCGCCAGCGTTCCCGGCAATCGTCCGCCGCTGACTTGGAGCGGCGTCCAAAACGGACCCGGCGCGATGGCGTTTACGCGAATACCCTTCTCCGCAAGCTGCTTCGCCAGCGCCTTCGTGAAGTTGGCGATAGCGGCTTTGGTTTGCGCGTAATCGAGAAGCCACGGCGACGGGTCGTAGCCCTGTTCCGACGACGTATTGACGATCGCCGCTCCACGCTGCATGTGCTCGAGCGCGGCTTTGGTAATCCAGAACATGGCGTAGACGTTGGTCTTGAACGTCCAGTCGAATTCCTCGGTCGTGAGATCGGCGATGGATTTCACGGCGTGCTGTCGTCCAGCGACGTTCACCAGCGTATCTAAGCCGCCCAACTGCTTCGCGGCCTCGTCGACGAGCTGACGGCAAAATACCTCGCTGCGAATGTCGCCAGGCAGTGCCACGGCTTTGCGCCCGGCTTCGCGAATCAGCTGCACGACTTCGCGTGCGTCCGGTTCCTCTGCGGGAAGATAGTTGAGCGCGACGTCGGCTCCTTCGCGCGCAAACGCAATGGCAACGGCACGTCCGATACCCGAATCGGCCCCAGTGACGAGCGCTTTGCGGCCGCGCAAGCGCCCCGTGCCGCGGTACGTTTTTTCGCCGTGATCGGGACGCGGCGACATTTTTGCGGCCAATCCCGGCCAAGGCTGCGATTGGTCGGGGTAGGGCGGTTTCGGATACTCCTCGGGCACCGCCGGCGCGGGTGCGGGTTGCGTCTGCGCGATAGCCGGCCGGGCGTTGGCGGCTGCGGCCGCTGCGATGCCGCTGCCGAGTACGCCCACGAACGTGCGCCGCGTGCCTGTTGCTCTATTCATAACTGTTACACTACCCGCTAAGACGGCAAATGCAGCCTGGTTGCTGAAGCTCCCGTCATGGAGGCCGTGGCGTTCGAGGAGCTGTACGATGCTGCCGTCGCCGCACAGTCGTCCAACGACTACCGGCGGCTGCGCAAAATTTCCGGCGACATGTCCGCCCTCGGCGCGGCTACGGGCGACCGGCGCGTCTCGGCCTGGGGCGACTATTTCTTGGGCCTCGCGCGGTTTTTTAACAACGAGAGCGCGCCGGCCGACCGCGCACTGCGCCGTGCGTTGTCGTATTTTCGCGAAAGCGGCGATCGATTAGCCGCCGCGCGGACGATGTTGAACCTGGCGATGATCGAAACCGAAGTGAATATGAATCCCGGCGCCGCCCGGCGGTACTACGAAGAAGCCGGACCCGTGATTCGCGAAAGCGGCGATAACGTTCGTCTCGCGATTCTCTACGGCAACCTCGGGGAAATCTGCCGGCTCGAGGGCGATTACGAGGCGGCGCTGCGCAACGCGCGCGAGTCGCTGCGCCTCTTCGAAGCGATCGGCGATCGAGGGCGGGTCGTGTGGCAACTCGTAAACATCGCGCACTATTTGCTGTTACGGCGCGAAACGACGGCCGCGCTCGAACATATGCGGCGTGCCTATGCCGCACTGCAGCTCGATGGTTCCGCATACTGGACGACCTGGTACTTCGACGCGTGGGTCATCTTTGCGGCCAAACTCGAACGATGGGAAGCGGTCGCACAGCTGCTCGGTTATGTCGACAAGCTCCGCAGCGACAACTCAATTCCGCGGACCTCCGGCATGATGCCGTGGATTTCGCTGCCGATGGAACGGCTCGCAACGGTTTTCTCGCAAGAGCGCCTGCACGAACTGTTTACCGAAGGCGAAGGCCTCAGCGTCGAAACGGCGCAATCGCTCGTCGGCGACATCGCAGCGAGCCGTTAGCGCTACGTAGTGGCGTTCTTGCGCGCGCGTTCGTTGTCGAGCAGCGCGCGTTTGCGCGCCACGCCCCAGCGGTAACCGCCCAGTTCGCCGTTGCCGCGAATCACGCGATGGCAGGGAACGACGATCGCGGCGGGATTGCGCGCGCACGCATTGGCAACGGCGCGTGCGCCGCTCGGTACTCCGATAGCGGCGGCCACCTCGGCGTACGATTGCACGTCGCCGTACGGAATCGTTTGCAGATACTTCCAAACGCGCATTTGGAATGCGGTCGCGCGAATGTCGAGCGGCAGATCGAGGTGCGGCTGCCTTCCGGCGAGATGCTCGGCGATCGCCTTCACCCATGCGGCAAACTGCGGATGGTGCGGCTGACGCATCGGCTCGATGGTCGCGTTGACGTATTCGCCGCGCAGCGCGTCGAGCAGCGCGTCTTCGGAATCGCCGAGGCGCACGAAGCAGATGCCGCGGTCGGTCGCACCGATGAAGATGAGGCCGGCCGGCGAGGGGAGGGCGGCGTACGAAATCGCGACGCCCGCGCCCGCGCGGCGATATTGCGCCGGCGTCATTCCCAAACGCGAGACGGCCTGCTCGTAGACCCGGCTCGACGATCCGTATCCGGCGTCGTAGACCGCGGCGTCGACCGGTTTGGCCCGCGCGAGGTCGCGCTTGAGTGCCTCGAAGCGGACGCCCGCCAGGTACTGTTTGGGAGTGACCCCCACGACGGCCTTAAAGCTGCGCGCGAAGTGGAAGCGGCTCATGGCGGCCATGGCCGCCAGCCGCTCCAGGCTCAGCGGTTCGTCGCTGTGGGCCTCGATGTACCGGCAGATTTTCCTGATGCGCTCAGGAAGCGGTGAGGGTGCCTGCTGTACCATGGGTATCACTCTAACGGCAGCCGAGCGGTGCAACCATCCGATAATTGCCTTAGGCGGGCAACGCCAGGCCCGGCCAGGACGTTAGAAGAAAGCGTAGCTCTCCCTATATGAGGCAGTTTCTCGGGATCTTCGGCCTCTTGACCCTGCTCTACGGATGTAGCGGCGCGGGCTACCTTCCCTATGCCCCGCATGCCCTCAACCCGTCCGAGATTCATTCGCTCGTGCTCGGCGCATCGCACTCGAGCGGCGTGCCCGAGGGTCTCGTTCGTGCCGTCCTGATGGCCGAGTCGGCAGGCGATCCGTCGGCCGTGAGCAGCGCCGGGGCACAGGGCCTCATGCAGTTGATGCCCGGCACCTCCGCGGGCTGCGGAATCGCCAATCCGTTCGATCCGGTCGAAAACGTCTCGTGCGGCAGCGGCTATCTGCGCGCCATGCTCGATCGCTACCATAACAACGTCGCGCTCGCGGTGGCCGCTTATAACGCGGGGCCGGGCGCGGTCGACCGCTACCACGGCGTTCCGCCTTACGCCGAAACGCAGGCCTACGTCACGCGCGTGATGACCGCGTACCGCGACTACTGATTTCGCTCATGTCTTCGTCGCCTCGGGCCTCATTTACCGGAGTAAACGCCGGCCCTCGGCTTCTCGACCTGAACGAAATCCGTCCGCTGTAACGTCGGTCATGGCTACGCTCACGCAGCCGCTTCCTCGCGTCCGCGCCACGTTCCCGCGCTTGCCGATTCTCGACGCGTACTTGCTGCGCGAGATGGTCGGTCCGTTCTTGTTCGCGTTTTCGGCGTTCTTGCTGTTCTGGGCGTTGAACATCTTCTTCTTAGCGGCCGACTATATCATCAATCAGCACGCACCGTTCTTTTTGGTGCTGCGCTTCGTCGTCTTTCGCGTTCCGCAAGCCATTCCGATGGCGTTTCCGTTCGCATGCCTGTTTGCCGCACTGCTGGCAATGGGTCGCGTGATGGGAGACAACGAGGTTACCGCGATGCGAACCGCCGGCATCCCAGTGATACGCATCGCACTCGCACCTCTCGTTTTCGGTTTCTCGATGTTCCTGATCGCATACGCGATGAACGAGTGGATAGCGCCTCCTTCGGTGGATCTCTCGACGCGTACGTTCTATCAGATCATCTATCACACCGACGCACTGCCGGTCGAGCCGCAGTTCTTCCGAAAGGATCAGGATACCGGAAACGTCTTCTACGTGACCCAAGTCGGCCCCGACAACCGCACGATGGAGGACGTTCAGATCTTCAAGCCGGCGCGGTACGGCCCGTGGAACGAGACGCTGCAGGCAAAAAGTGCGACCGTGCGAGCCAATCAGCTCGTGCTCCACGACGTCATCGACACGCGTTACAACAACGACGGGTTTCTGACGAATCAGCAGCACGTCAAAGAAATTACGATCGGCCTGCCGATGGGCGAGACGGCGTCGCAGTTCGTCAGCAACGTGAACAACGATCCCTGGACGATGAGCAGCAAATCGCTCCGGCAGCAAGTTAACGCTCTCGAAACGCAGGGAATCGGCGGCACGGCGCTCGGAAATCTTCAGCTCAATCTCGCGGATAAGCTTGCGTGGCCGTTTGCGTGCTTCATCGGCGTGCTTCTGGCGTTGCCGCTAGCACTACGTTTCGGCAAGCGCGGGCGTACGCTGGGCATTGCGATGGCCATCATCGCGTTCTTCGTATACTACCTCATGACGTCGGCGGCCGCGGCGTTCGGACGCAACGGTGCGATCGATCCGTTCGTTGCCGCTTGGCTTCCGAACGCGATCATGGGTATCGCGGGTGCGACCTTGCTTTGGCTGGAAGAACGCTGACGTCGTGCTATTCGGTCGTAGAGGAAATCGCGGCGTTGCCGCGATCGCGTGTTTGCTTGCGTTTCTCGGGTCCGTTCCCGCTCTGGCCGACGCCCCGACCGATGCGGACCGAAGCCAAGCGCTAGCGCTGCTGCTCTTCGGACGCCAGACGTGCGCCGCACGCCGTGCGAACGCGCCGGTCGCGACGCAAGTCGCGCAGGTGACCGAAGAGTCGCCTTCACCGTCACCGACGCCGATCGTTACGCCCGGTCCGCCCGGCGCTCCGGGAATACCCGGCCTTCCGCCGCAAGGGCACAACCCGACGTATCAGTTTTACGCCACGCCGCGGCCTCAACCGGGAGCTAGCGGAGAGCCGAGTGCGCCGCCGGTTCCGACGCCGACGCCGAATCCGAGCGGATCGCCGGAACCGGTTTTTCTCGAGCGCGGCGGTGAAACGCCGCCGCCGATCGCTCCCGCCGGCCGCGCGACGCCGACTCCAAGTCCCGAGCCCACCGGAGTCCCAACGCTCGCGCCCGGCTACGTCGCGGTGATTTCGGATCGCGTACAAGGCGGGACCAAGAAGGGTCAACCGTCGGACGCAATCGGCAACGTCCATATCTACTACGGTGAAGACGAAATCGTCGGCGACCACGCGCACTTCGACGGAGTCCGCACGATCACGATTACGGGGCACCCATTCCTCGTCAACCACCGTCACGATTCGATTCTCACCGCCGACTCGATTTCGTTCGACACGATCTCGGAAACGGCCAAGCTCACCGGCGGCACCGGGGAGACGGCCGAAGGCATTCAAATCGGCTTCGTGCATTTCAAAGCCACCGATTTACACACCGATCCGGACGGATCCGCACACGGCCTCGATCCCTACGTCACGACCTGCGAGAACCCGCGCGGCGGTTACCACATCACCGGTAAGAGCATCGACGTGGTCCCGGGGGATAAGATCGTCATCAATAAAGCGGTCTTATGGCTCGGCGCGGCTGCCGTCTTTTATTTGCCCAAACTCGTCATCCCGCTGCGCACGGTCGAAGATCAGCGAGCGCGCCCGCAGTGGTTTCCCGAAGTCGGGTACGACCAGTACGAGGGTGCGTGGATCAAGATCCACGTCCCGTTCGGAAAAGACCAGTATTACTACGGCTACTACATTCTCAATTATTTCACCAAAGCCGGTTTGGGCATCGGATACGTCGGCTTCTACGCGGCCCACAGCGGCCGCCGGAGCGTCAGCGTCAACGTCTACGAGCAAAACAATCCGCTCGAGGGCGGTAAGACCTACAACGCCGCAATCGCGGAACAAGAAAACTTCACGCAGCACCTGCGCGGAAACTTTCAGTTCGCGTATCAGTCCAACTACGGCGCGCTGACGAACGTGCCGCCCAACGAGACGGCGACCGCGGCAATCGTCCATCAAACCGAGCGCACGTCGCAAAATTACTCGATCAATCATAGCTCGGTGGGCACGCAATCGAGCACGAGCAGCTTTTCGTTTACGGACACGCGGCAGTTCAATCAGTTCTTGAATCAAGCCGTCAGCTTGAATATCTCGAACTCGTCGACGAACTTTGAAACGTCCTCGTTCCAGCACACGACCGAGTTCGATTATCTCATGCATTACACTACGACGGGTGCCGACTACCAGCTCGAGTACAACAAGACGTATACCGATCAAGGATTCGGCATCAACAAGATCCCCGAGTTCCAGGTGCGCCCGTACGATTTCTTTCAACACTTCATCTTTCCGATTTCGGCGCAGCTCACCGTCGGCGAGTACAGCCAGCCCTCGGGAGAAGGGTCGCCGACGAGCTTGGCCACGTGGCGCGGAGACGCCGGCGTCGTGCTCGGGCCCGCACTCGCCAAGGTGCTCGGCAGCGATTTCCAGGCAACCGTAAACGTCGACCAATACGCGTACGGCACCGGCGATCTCAAAGCAGCCATTCAGCAGCAGATGTCGCTGACGACGCCGATCGGATCGCACGTCGTCAACTCGCTGACTTACAACGAGGCAAACTACAACGGGCCGGCGCTGGTACCGTTCCAATTTCTGGATCAGCAGCCGACGCAGAATTTGTCCAACGCGCAAGACTTGATCCGCCTCTTCAACGACGACGTCTACAGCGTCGCGCTCGGCTGGTCGACGAACTTTCCGCTCAATGCTAACGCGCAGCCCGTCAGCTATCAGATTACGGCGCGGCCGTCGGCACGCAGCGTCGTGCTGCTCTCGGGTGCTTACGTTCCCGGCCCCGGCCTCGGCTTCGAGACGACCAACCTGCAGTTATCGACGCCGTTCGGACGCGACGCCGCGCTGCAGTTCGTCAGCGACCTGCAATGGAAGGGGCCGGAATTCTTCTCTAACAAGATCATCTACTACACGCGCGTCATCGGAAATTGTTATCAGGTGCGCGTGCTGTACAGCGAAGCGTCGCGCTCGGTCAACGTCGGCTTGAGCCTGCTCGCCTTCCCCAACCAAACCGCCACGTTCGCGATCGGTCAGCCGGGTTCGATCGTACCGAGCACCTTCAACTTCTAAAGAGCTTCGAGGAAGCTGCGCTCTTCGCGCAGGATCAAGCGCTCGTTTTGGGCCATCGCGAAGTTTTCGCGCGCCTCCGGGTCTTCTTTGAGCCGCGCGCGATAGGCTTCGTAGGCGGCTAGGCTATCGAACGAAATGAGGCCATACGCGATATCGTTGGTGCCTTCGTGAGGCAAGTAATAGCCCACCAGCCGTCCGCCGCACCGAGGGATAATCCGTCCCCAATTTTCCGCGTACGTTCTAAAGCGGTCGCGAGCCGCGGGGTCGATTTGGTACCGAATAAAACACGTCATCGTCATGCCGTCCACTCTAGCACGCCATCGTTTCAGCTTGGCGTGAACCGTGCTCGCGAACGGCGCAAAGAGCGACGACCGGCGGAGAAACGGCAGCACGCGCGGCTGTAATGACGGAATGCGTCGAAACCGCCCGGTGCGAGCGCGTCGCCGCGGGATCGTGGCCGTTCGACCGGCGCGGCAAAACGAAAGCCCTTGCTGTGTGCGGTCACGATGTACGACCGGTCGCGGGCGCGCTCGCCGAGAATGCGCCGGAGCAGGTAGACGTGCTGCGAGAGGTTCGCGTCGCTCATCGGGCCGTGGGGAGAAACGATCTCGGCGAGCGATCGGCGGCTGACGACGCGACCGTTTGCCGCAACCAGCGCGAACAAAATGTTGAACAGCCGCTCGGAGAGCGGGACGACGTCGTCACCGCAAGCGAGCAGCCCGCGCACCGGATCGAGCCTGAACGGGCCGAAGACGTACGCCCACGTCTGCTCGGAGGCTTCCATTCCGTATTCAATGCCGCGCGAGCGGCATCTGTGACATTACGGCGGGCAGGGCCGGTTGCTGCCGTTATTCGCTAGCTCCACGGTGACGATTTCTGCCGCGGGCGGGATTTGCAGGTACGTCGATCGCGCGTTCACGACGTTGTCGAAGTTCGTGCAGATAGCGAGCGCCGGAGATTGCCACGTCGTGTCGGTGGGTCCGAACTGACCCATCGAGTTTACGAAGATGAGTTGATTTTGGGTATTGGCTTGCGTGACGAATGCGTTGAACGTCCAGTTAGGCGAGTACGGCAGCGGACTTCCCTTCGGTGTCGGCGTCGGGCCGGGTGTCGGCGTAGCGATGTTCCTAAAAATCGCCCGTTGAAACGTGACGGAAAATTCGGTACCGGTTCCGTTGCTGTTGGCAATGTACTGGAGTTGGAGCGGGCTCACGATGAGCGCCTGGAGCGTCGGGGGGATCGCGGGGTTCGTCGGATTCTTGATGAATTGATACGGCTTGGCAAACGTAGCGCCGCCGGCCCCTGCGACTTGAATTGCGTCGGAAAATGCCGCGTAGTTATTTCGTGCGGGCTGCGTGTCGGGCGAGAGTCCGTTCCCGCTCGTGTTGAAGACGATCCAATACTGATAGCTGGAAAAGTCGAACGGCGCGTTGACGTCAAACTTTACCGTCATGAAGCCGGGATTCGCGCCGCCGGCCCCCAAACCAGGAGGGTTCGGCGTCACCTGACGACCGCACGCCGCTACGATGAATGCCATTACCGCAACGAGAGAGAAACCGAGCCTGCGAATCATATCGTCCTCACTGCTACGCGACGTAGCGGTCGCCGCCGTAGGCGCCGTCGCGCTGGCTGCGGCGTTTCCAAAGATTGGTGCGGCGTGGATCGTTCCCTTCGGAACAGCCGCGCTGTTCTGGGTGTGGCAAGGCGCCTCCTGGAAACGTGCCGCCCTCGCCGGCTGGTTTGCGGGCATCGTGTTTTTCGCGATCGATTTCGATTGGGTCGGTCATACCGTGGGCAGCTACATCGGCGCGTACGGCCCGTTTCTCATGTTCGGCCCGGCACTGATCGAGGCGCCGTATTTCGCGCTTGCGGGCGTTCTCTGCGTACTCGCCTACCGCTACGTTCGGGCGTCGTTCGCACCGCTGGCGGTCGCGGCTGCATTTACAATTTGCGAGTGGCTGCGATCGATCGGTTTGCTCGCGGCGCCGTTCGACCAACTCGGCTACACGCAAGCCGACACGCCGTTGCGTCCGATCGCCGCGTATCTCGGTACGTACGGCGTCACGTTCGCGTTGTGCGTGCTCGGCGCGTATCTCGCGGACGCCTTGCACCGCAAAACATATCGCGCGCTCGTCATTGCCGCCTGCAGCGTCGCCGCCGTAACCGGCCTCGCGTGGATTGCTTGGCCCGCACGATCGCTGGCCACGCCCACGATTCCGGTGGCGGCAGTGCAAGGCGACATCGCGCAGTCGCTCAAGTGGAACAGCCTCGCACTCGCTATCGGCCGATACTCGATGCTCACGCGCACGGCCGCCGCGCGTCATCCGAAGTTGATCGTGTGGCCCGAGACCGTCATCACGACCGATTTGAACCTCGATCCGCCGCTGGTCAAAGCGTTCGAAGACTTGAGCCGCCAAGTACACGCGACGATCGTTGCGGGCAGCATCGACGTCGCGCAGCGTCGCGCGTATAACGCTTTGTTCGTCTTTGCCCCGTCGGGCGGCGTCTCGATCTATCACAAACGCCAGCTCGTTCCGTTTGCGGAATCGTTTCCGGGGCGCTCGTTCTTGGGCTGGCTCCCGTACGTGGGCGCGCTGAGCGGCCGTTTCGGAACCGGAACCGTCGATGCCGTTTTCCCAACGTCGGCCGGTTTGCCGATCGCACCAATGATCTGCTGGGAGTCGGCCTTTGCCGATCTGGCCCACGCGCAAATCGCCAACGGCGCGCAGGTGCTCGTCGTGAGTACCGACGACGCGTGGTTCGGAACGACTTCCGGACCGTACATGCACGCACAAATCTCGCAGCTGCGCGCGATCGAGACCGGCGCGTACGTCGTCCGTGCCGCCGCGACCGGCATCAGCGGTATTGTCGCTCCCGACGGAAGCTGGCAGAAGCGCAGCAACATGGAAGAGCTGGTCACGGTTTTCGGGGCGATCGGCCCGCGCGTCCCGACCATTTTTTCGCGCATCGGCCCGACACCGGTTATGATCGCTTTCATCGTCCTCTATGGCGCGCTGTTTATGTTGAAACGTAATGACGCCGGCTAGGAAACGGCTGTGGAAGCGCGCCGCCATCGTCGCGGGCGTGCTGTTCGGCATTTGGGTCGTCGTCGAAATTTGGCTTGCGGGCGGGGGGCCGGCGCCGCCGCCCCCGTCGTCCGTTTCGATGAACCTCCAGGGCGGCCACGTGGTCACCAATCGCATTACCACGAAATCCTGGACGTTCGACTACGAGCACGCCCAGCTCTCGCCGGACGGCTTGACCGGCAGCGTCGACGGCGTTCGCAACGGCGTGGTATTCCGAAAGGGCAAACCGTATTTGAAGATTTCGGCCGAGCACGTACAGCTCGATATCGAGTCGCTCGACTTCACGGCCGTCGGAAAGGTACACGTCGAACGGATCGACGACCCCGCGCATCGCTCGTTCGACACCGATCTCGTGACGTGGACCAACAATGCCAAGCTGCTGCACATGGATCACCCGGTTTACGTGCATTCGGGCGACCAAACGCTGCGCATCGACGGGATCACCGTCGATTTCGACGAGAACACCATTCACTTCGGAAAGCTTGCGGGCGGAGTCGAGATCAAGCATTGAGCCCTCGGGGCGCTCCTGCCGATAATCGACGTATGCGGCGATTTTGGATCGTAGCCCTCATGGCGTTGTGCGCGTGTAGCGGCGGGCAGAGGCACGCGGCTCCCGAGGTTAGCGCGCCGCCGCTCCTCATCGACGGGCGCGGAACCACGATGCCTTTAGAACAGGTCATGACCCACGTGACGTTCCGGCCGTACGTGCCCGCGCAAGCGATGGCGTTCGCCGTTCTTCCGCCGCTCGGCGACGCGGATACCGACCCGCACCGCGGCGTCGGCATCGAATATCTGTCAGGCAGAAACGCATTGCTGCTCTCGGAGTGGCCCAAGCAGCAATATTCGATTCAGTTCGGCCGGTCCGGCATGCTCGTCGGCTGCCGGCCCGTCCATTACAGTACGACGAGCGTCGCCTGGACGACGCCGGGCAACCTCGTCATGACGCTTCAGCCGGACGGTCCCGCGGAAGCGGCGACAATCGACCGCGAGGCGCAGCGGCTGATTGCAGCCGGCGCCTGCCGCCGATAATCGTCTCCGTTTAGCGCTTCCGCTCCTCGCCGCTCATTTTCTTCTTGGCTTCGGCGATGAGTTTCTTCACTTTTTGACCGCCCTTGTGACCGATTTCTTCGTAGAAATCCGAGCCGTATTTTTCTTTGACGACTTTTCCGCCTTTTTGACCGATCGACTCGTAAAACTCGACGCCGTGACGGTCGCGCGTTGCTTTTCCGCCCTTGCGTCCGATGTCTTCGTAAAACGTCGATCCGTAGCGATCGCGCACGGTGTCGCCGCCCTTTTTTCCAGCCTCGCGCACGGACATCTCGCGCTTTGCAGCGTCGTCGTCGTTTTTCTCAGCCATTAGCCTCTACGAAAATTGGAAAAAGTTTCGGAAAGAAGTACGGGCGCTACGTCGACGCCTTGCGTTTCGGGCGTTGACCGCCCTTTTGGCCGATAACCTCGTAAAACGACGGGCCGTACTTGCTTTTGGTCGCTTCCCCGCCTTTACGTCCGATCTCCTCATAGAACTCGGAGCCGTACTTCGCTTTGACTCGTTCGCCGCCACGACGGCCGGCTTCACGAACGCTCATGCCGCCGCCGGCGGGTCCAGGGTCTTGCATTGCCATGTCGATGGAACCTCATCTGTGTGTGCGGAAGGGGTAAGGTACGAATGTTACTCTTTCCCATCCGAGCGCTTGGTAAACTCACGATTCGCCCAGGTACCGGCGGCCGTACAGCCGGCTCGCGTCTGCTGGCCGGTCTCTGTATTTCCCAGGCAACCGCCAAGCGATGCAGCGAGGGACCGGCAGGGGGCAGAAATGCCCAAAAGATTAGGTAGGAAGTACGGGGAATCAACCGTCGCTTGCCCCTCCTAGCCATTGCCGCCGCCCTCGCCCTGCGCATCGTGGTCCAGCGCACGAGCCTCGACTTGCTCGACTCGCTGCCGGTGGCAATCACGGTCCAAAATAGCGGGCCGGCGCCCGTGACCGCGCGCTTCCCCCAGCCGGCCGAGTACCGGCTCGATCTCACGGACGGATCGGGAACGGTCGTCTGGACCTCGCAAGCCGCGCCGACCCCCGGCGCAAGCTTTCCGGTGCACGAACGCCGCTTTGCCCCAGGCGTCTCGACGCTCGTCGTCTATGCTTGGAATCAGTTGGCGAGCGGCGGCTGGAGCCCGCTTGCGGGAACCTACCTGCTGAAGGCACGGCTGCTCTCCACCGGGGACCAGCCGGAGAAAAGCGTGACGGTGCGCTTCGTGGCACCGCTATCGCCCGGATCGATCGCAGAGCTGAAAGCCGGAGAAGTTTACACGATTGCCGGGATGCTCGATGCTTCCGGCCTGCAGATTGCCGACGCTCGAGGCAGTGCGCGCCTATCGCACCGTCTGATGGGGGCGCCGAACGACGCGACGCTCGTCGCTCGGGGCCACGTCGTCGCCGGCGCGGACGGCACGCGCAGCTTTTTCGTCGAGCGGTGGGCACGTTTAGGGCCGCCGCCTCACCCCGCTCCCGTCAGCTCGTCGTAGAGCTGCTCCGTCCGCTCCCGAAGCGCGCCGAGATTTCCGTCGTTGAGAACGACGTAGTCGGCGCGCCGTTGCGCCTCTTCGGGTGCGATTTGCGCCGCCATTCGCGCGCGGATGCGCTTCTCGTCGATACCGTCGCGCGCGGCGACGCGCGCGATGCGATCGTCTTCCGGCGCGACGACGACGATCGTCTTGTCGACCAGTCGATCGTAACCGGTTTCGAACAGGAGCGGGACGATGTGGACGATCGGTTGACCCGGCTTGGCGCGGGCGTCGCGCTCCATGGCCAGCCGTCGAATGTGCGGGTGGAGAATGGCGTTGAGCCGTTCGCGCGCGGCCGGGTCGGAGAAGACGATCTCGGCGAGCGCCGTGCGATCGAGCGCGCCCGACCGCACTACGTGCGGCCAGGCGCGAGCGATTTCTCTGAGTCCGTCGCTATTGGGCGCGGCGGCTTCGCGTGCGAGGGCGTCGGTGTCGACGATGTATGCGCCGAGATCCGAGAGGATGCGCGCGACGGCGCTTTTTCCGGCGCCGATGCCTCCCGTTAGACCGGCTCGGATTCGGGAGGTACCACGTCGATCTCCTCAACGACCAGCGAGTCGATCTCCTCGGGCGGCACGTCGGCAACGTGCTGAATCGAGGCGGTAATACGGCGGGTCGTGTGATTGATCGAAAGCAGCGTGACGTCGACGTCCTGTCCCGGATTGTACTGGGCCGACGCGTCGAACTCGCCCTTAGGAACCATCGCGAGAATACCCGGAATGATTTCGACGAGCAGATAGTTCGGCGTCACTTTGACGACTTGCGCGATCAGCTTGTTGGTTTCGTACAGCTTGTCCGCGTGCTCGTCCCACGGATCGGGCAGCGCGTGCTTGAGCGAGAGGCTGACTTTCTTAGCCTCCGCATCGAACTTCATGATTTCGACTTGCACGACGTCGCCGATTTTGACGACCTCGGACGGGTGCTTGATGCGCGCGTACGAGAGTTCGCTGTTGTGAATCAGGCCGTCGATGCCGCCGAGATCGACGAACGCACCGAAGTCGGCCAAACGCACGACGACGCCTTCGCGAATCTGCCCCACCTCGAGCGTATCGAGCAGTTCTTGCTTCTTAGCTTGCAGCTCTTCTTCGAGCACCAAGCGCTGCGAAAGCACCACGCGATGGCGCTTGTGATCGAGATCGATCACCTTGAGGCGCAAACGCTGTCCGACGAGTTCGTCGAGATTGCCGACCGGCTGGCGGCGAATTTGCGATGCCGGCACGAATCCGCGCATGCCGAGATCGACCAGTACGCCGCCTTTGACGACTTGCGTAACCGTCGCTTCGATGACTTCGTCGCGGTCGTGGGCTTCGATGACTTTCTCCCACGTCTTGAGAGCGCGAGCGCGGCGTTCCGACAAGAACAGCGTTCCGTCCATGTCGTCGATGCGATGAATCATCACTTCGAGCGTGTCGCCGACCTTGATGACTTTCGGATCGACTGCGAGCGAAAGCTCGCGGAATGGGAGTACGCCTTCGGATTTTCCGCCGACGTCGACGAGCAGCTCGTCCTTATCTTTTTGGACGACCATGCCGGTGAGAACTTGGCCCTCGTCGAGGACTTTCAGCGACTCTTCGTAGAGACGCTGTTCGAGTGCGAGTTGATCTTCCTCGTAGTGGGGAGCGATTTCAGTCGTAGAGATCTTGGTTTTCCTACCTTAATACAGTATTTTTT
>JAFAHZ010000274.1 GCA_019236975.1 Vulcanimicrobiota bacterium
ACGCCGCCTCCACCGCCGTCGCCGCACCTCGTCAGTCACGCGCGGACGATCGCCCCCGTCGAAACGCACGTCATTGCCCGGACGACAACGGGGCTGTCGTCGCGCAAGGAGATCGTGCATCGCGTTGCCGCGTCGCGGCCGAAACCCCCGCCGGTATCGCATTCGAAGCCGGTTTGGGATTTGCCGGCCGGCGGCCAAGGCGCCGGCGCGGGGAACGCGTCGGGCGCCGGCAGTCTCGGAACGGGCGGAACGGGAACGGGCGCCGGAAACGCCCGGACCGGCAGCGGCGCGTCGGCCGGCAACGAGCCGTGTGGCTTCGTGACGTTTATGAATCCGCACGGCGCGCGGTTCGATCCGCAGACGCGCGGTTTTTGGGTCGACGTCCAGATGTCGGTGCATTTCCCGGACGGGCACAGCGAATCGCTCCTGCTCGACTATCCCTGGTACTACCCGAGCTCGGCCGCTAACCCGTTCGAAAACGAAAGCGTACCGATGCTGTTCCAATGGCCGCCGGAGGACAAGCGCGCGGCCGAACCTTCGCTCGTGCAATACGTCATGTCGCACAGCGCCGCGCCGGGCATCACGCTGCTCAAAGATTGTCCGTAGGAGGTTGCGAAAGCAGCGCGCGGACGCGAGCCGGCAGATCGCCGGCCCGCCAAGCCAGCAGAAACGAGTGCAGTATCCGCGCCGTCAAACCCCAGATGCGGCGGCCCTCGTAATCGAGCACGAGACTCTGCACGACGGTGCCCCGATACTCGACGCCGTCTTCGCGTAAGCCTTCCGTCAGAATCGTCTCGAGCGGAACGACGAATACGCCGGCGGTTTCGTTCGCGTCGATGCGAAGCTCGCCGGGCTCGATGACGGCGACGAAAGGCGTCACGTCGAAGTTGTTGACCAGCCGCTGACGGAACATCGGAAGCCGTTCGACGACGGTCGCACGCGAAGGAGCGATTCCGACTTCCTCATGCAGCTCGCGCAAGGCGGTAGCCTCGAGATCGGCGTCTTCGGCATGGACGCTGCCGCCGGGCAGTCCTATTTGACCGGGATGATCGCGCAAGTGGGCCGCCCGCTCGACGAAGACGACGCCATGCGGCGGCGAGCGGAAGATTGCGATGACCACGGCGGCTTGCCGGCGAACCGGGTGCACGTGAACGATCTAGCGCAAAAAACCTGCGTTCCCTGTCGAGGCGGCGTTCCGCCGCTGACGCCCGAGCAAATGGCGCCGCTACTGGAGCAGATCGATGCAGATTGGCACGTCATAGAACGGCCCGACCCGAAGCGGGGAACGGTTACGCTCTTAGAGCGTACGTACCGTACTGCCGATTTCGCCGAAGCGCTGCGCGCCGCGGTGCGCGTCGGCGAGATCGCCGAGGAGCAGCAGCATCATCCGGATTTGCACGTTGCGTGGGGCCGGTTAGGCGTCGATATTTGGACGCACAAGATCGGCGGTCTGACCGAGAGCGACTTCATCTTTGCCGCGAAGTGCGACCTCGTCTTCAAGGGCCAGCTCTAGCGCGGCCTCGTCGGTCATGCGAGCGCCGAGGTCCATCTCGTGCTCCAGCTCGCGATCGCCGAACGTTAGCGCGAGCGATGCCAAGAGCTCCCGCTGAACGATCGCTTCGGTGAGCTCTCGTTTCATGGCGAAGCGATCGTAGAACGCATCGACGTAACCGAGGAGCCGCGCGGCTTTGCTGGCTTGACCGGCGTGCGCGAGCGCAAGCGCAAGGCTCTGCAGCGGCACGGCAATGTCGGCCTGGAGTTCGTAGGTGCGCCCGATGGAGATCGCTTCACGCGCCACCTCGAGCGCTTCGGCATCCTCCCCTTTGATGCTCAAATAGGATGCGAGGTTGGTAAGCGCATGCCGCAGCTGCAACGGGTAGCGGCGGCGCCGCACCATCTCGATGACGCGGCGCGCTCGAGCGATCGCCGAATCGGCGTCGCCGCTGCGGAACTCGCGCTCCGCAACGTTGATCTGCACGTGTACCGTAAGGCGCGGCCAATCCAGCGCTTCGGCCATCCTCAACGCGTCCATGAGCAGGCGCAAGCCTTCGTCGTGATGCTTTTGCGCGAGCGCTGAGGCGTAGTCGCGCTGGGCGCGCGCCGTGAAAAACGGCCGGCCTTCTCCGCGAATCACCTCGAGCGCGTCGTGCAAGTCCCACAAGCTGCGCTCGGGATCGATCCCTAACAGGTAGCGCGACCGTCCCGACAGGCGACGCGCCTCGGCAAGAACGGGTAAATTCTTCGAACGCTCGGCCAATACGCGCGCGCGCTCGGACGTTTCGAAGCTGCGCCGGTAGATATGCGCGGCCAGCGCGAGACGGGAGACGGCCAACAGCACTTCTGCGGCCTGCGGCTCGTTGGGCTGTTCGAGCGCTGCGAGAATGACTTCGGAGCGGCGCAACCCTTCGCCGGCAAGATTGTTGAACTCCCAAAAATCGGCGAGATTCGCGACGAGCCGGGCGGCAAGTTGCCGGTCGCGATCGCGCGACCAATCCAGCGCAGCCCGGAAGTTGTCGAGATCCGGCGCGGTGGCTGCGAGCCACTCTTCCTCGGAGCCTTCACCGAACGTCGACGCGGCCCATTCGCTCAGTTCGGCGAAAAATGCGGCATGCGCGCTCCGGGCTTCGCGCTCCTCGCCCGCGGCTTGGAGATGTTCGAGCGCGTACTGGCGGATCGATTCCAGCATGCGATAGCGATCGGAGCTCTCGCGCAGCAGCATCGACTTCTCGACGAGCGCGTCGAGGACGGCCGCGGTCTCCTCGGGCTTTTCATTGGAAGCCACGCGCTGCGCTGCGTCGCGCCCGAAACTGCCGCGGAAGACGCCGAGCTTGCGAAAGATTCGCCGCTCGCGCTCGGAGAGCAAATCGTAACTCCAGTCCAACAGCGCCTGCATCGTTTGATGGCGCGGCAGCATAACGGCGCGGCTCCCGGCCTTCAGCAATCGCAGGCGCCCGTCCAGGCGAGCGCGGATTTGTCCGAGCGGCATCGAGCGCACGTTTGCAGCGGCCAACACGATCGCCAGCGCCATGCCGTCGAGACGTTTGCAGATGTCGCGCACGACCGGCAAGTTGCGCCCGGCCGGCGAGAACTGCGGATCCGCCTGACACGCGTACTCGGCAAACAGCTCCATCGCCGATTGCTCGTCGAGCGTCGCCAGCCGGTACACGTGTTCGGCTTCGATGCCGAAAGGCTCGCGGCTGGTTGCCAGCACGCGCACGTTCGGACAAGCGGCGACGAGCGCTTCCACCACCTCCGCGGCCACGTGCAACACGTGCTCGCAATTATCGAGAACCAGCAGAAGTTGCTGGTGACGCATCGCCGATAGCAGCGCTTCGGCGAAATCGTCGGTGGGCGAAAGCTCCAGCCCGATAGCGGCCGCGATCGCGTGCGGAACGAGCTGCGGCTCGAGCAGCGGCGCGAGATCGACGAACCACGTGCCGTCGCGCTGTTCGGGGCTCAGCGCTTGTGCTACTTCGACGGCAAGCCGCGTTTTGCCGATGCCGCCCGTTCCGACGATCGACACGATTCTCGTGCGATGCAACGCTGCCGCAACGGCGGCGATTTCGCGCTCGCGTCCGATGATGGGTATCGGGTATTGCGGCAGGTTTTGGGGCACCCGGGCAATTTCTGGGCGACCTCGCTTCGGCCCCCTAGGGTGCGCTGCACACCGAACCGAAGACAGCGGCCACTCGTTCACGCCGATAGAAGGTGCGGGTAAATGCGCATATTCTGCAGACTTCTTGCTCTCGCGGTCATTTGTGCGTCCTATGCGTGCACGCGCACGGGAATCGAACCCGGCGTGCTGCCCGCGAGCGGCACCGGCGCATCGCTTGCAGCCGCAAGTGCGTACCGCGTCCTCTACACATTCAAAGGTGGAACCGACGGCTATTATCCCGCTTCAAGTCTCGTCGCGGTCAACGGTGCGTTGTACGGCACGACGCAGTACGGCGGCGGACCGAAGGCGCAGGGCATCGTCTTTAAAATAACGCTTCCGTCCGGTAAGGAGTCGATTCTCTACCGCTTCAAAGGCGGCGCCGACGGTTCCGAGCCAACGTCCGCCCTTGCGTACTTCAACGGCGAGTTATACGGCACGACTGTCGACGGCGGCG
>JAFAHZ010000030.1 GCA_019236975.1 Vulcanimicrobiota bacterium
GGTTCGAGAACTGCTGGACAAGACGCGTAAGGATATCTACACGCTGCTGGCACAGGAGTAAGCATGGCTCAAACCCGCGAGGCCGCGCCGCAAGCGCGGCGTCACGGCGTCAACGTCTTCGAGGAGGGGAAGCCGATGTGGCAGATCCTCCTCGTCTTTCTCGTTCCCTTGATGCTGAGCAACGCGCTGCAATCGGCGTCGCAAACGTTTGCGAGTATCTGGATCGGCCGGTTGATTTCGACCGAAGCGCTCGGCGCGGTTTCGGCCGTCTTCCCCGTCGTCTTCTTGCTGTTTTCGTTCGTCTTCGGCGTGAGCAGCGGCGCAACGGTATTGGTCGGGCAAGCCTTCGGCGCCAAGGATTTCCATCGGCTCAAACGCGTGTCGGGAACCGTGCTCGGCGCCGCGCTCTACCTCGGTATTTTCGTGGCCGTCGTCGGCTACTTCGGATCGCCGACGATGCTGGCGTGGCTGCAGACGCCTTCCGACATCATCGGCATGGCCGATGCGTACTCGAAGGTCGTCTTTCTCATCATGCCGATGTTCTTCGTCTACTTCGTGTACACGGCGCTGCTGCGCGGTACCGGCGACTCGGCAACGCCGTTTTACGCCCTGGTCGTGTCCAGCGTGCTGGCGATCCTCATCACGCCCTTGTTTATCCTGGGATGGTTCGGTCTGCCCAAGCTCGGCGTGGTCAGCGCCGCGGTTTCCGGCGTTATCGCCAACACCGCCGCACTCGTATTTATGATCGTTTACTTGCGCATCCGCAACCATCCGCTAAAGATGGATCGCGAAATGTTGGCCGACTTCGCGATCGATTTCAAGATTCTGTGGTCGGTGCTGCGCATCGGCGTCCCCACGGGCGTTCAGGTGATGATGGTCTCGCTGGCCGAGCTGGCCGTAATCACGTTCGTCAACAGCTTCGGCTCGAGTGCGACCGCAGCGTACGGCGCCGTCAACCAAATCATCGGGTACGTTCAGTTTCCGGCAATTTCGATCGGCATCTCGGCCTCGATTTTTGCCGCGCAGTGCATCGGCGCGCGCCGGGAAGATAAGCTGGGAAGCGTCATCCGTTCGGCCGTCGGTCTCAACTACGTCATCGGCGGCCTGCTGGTCGGGCTCTGCTACGCGTTTGCATGGGTGCTCCTCGGCTGGTTCATTACCGACGTCCACACGCTGGACATCGCTCACGAGCTGTTGATGATTACGCTGTGGAGTTACCTCATATTCGGTAACAGTGCGGTGCTCAGCGGCATCATGCGCGGCAGCGGTGACGTGCTGTGGCCGACCGCCATCGGCATCTTTGCGATTTGGGCGGTAGAAGTACCGGCCGCGTGGATCTTGATGCATCGCATCGGCCTGGACGGCGTGTGGCTAGGCTATCCTCTTGCGTATTGCGCCGGTCTCGCGCTGCAGTTTTGCTACTACGAGTTTTGGTGGAAGAAGAAGACCCACGAACGTCTGATTTAGCTCATGACTTCGTTGGCTCGAGGTTCGTTTACCATAGTAAACTTCACCCACTCGCCGCCTCGTCCTGAGCTAAATCGTTAGCGGCGCTTCTTGTCTTTCGGCGTGACGCAGGTACCGCTCGCGCGGCAGACGACGAGCGGTGCTTCGAGAACGTCGGCGGCGCTTTCGTCGACGTCGGGACGCGCGGCGATTACCTTGCGCGCCTCGAACGCCATCTTCCGCGACGTGTTTCCGATGGTGGTAATGCGTCCTTCGGCTTCGATGTAATCGCCGGCAAACACCGGCGCGAGAAATTCGACCTTGTCGTAGGCGACGAAGAGGCCCTCGTCGCCGTCCATCCGGATGAGCAGTTCGGTCGCGACGTCGCCGAAGAGCGCCAGCATGCGCGCGCCGTCGACGAGATTTCCGCCGTAGTGGGCGTCGTGCGCGCTCATACGCAGCCGAATCAGCGATCGTCCTACGCTGCCTGCGTCTTTGCCAGTTGCCACAGTTCCTCGAGTTCGTCCAGCGAGAGGTCGGAAAGCGTCTTTCCTTCGGCGGCGGCGCGTTCTTCCATAAACGAAAACCGCTTGTAAAACTTGTCGTTCGCCTCGCGCACCGCGGTTTCCGCGTCGATGCCCAGCGCGCGGGCGAGATTCACCAAGGTAAAGAATACGTCGCCCAGCTCCTCGCGCACGCGCGGGTCGTCTTGCTTTTGACGCCGCGCGTCGGCAAGCTCCGTCAGTTCCTCGTGCAGTTTGTCGAGAATCCCGCCGGTATCGGGCCAATCGAAGCCGACGCGCGACGCTTTCTCCTGCATCCGCTGACCGCGCTGCAAGGCACCCAAATGACGCGGTATCCCGTCGAGGCGGCTCTTGCGCTGCCGCCCGGTCTTTTCTTGCGCTTTCAGCTTCTCCCAGTTGCGCCATTGCGCGTCGACGTCTTCGATGACGGCGTCGCCGAAAACGTGCGGATGGCGCCGCACCATCTTATTGGAAAGCGCGTCGACCACGTCGGCGACGCTGAACTTTCCGGTTTCGGTGGCGAGCTGCGAATGAAAGACGATCTGCAGCAGCAGATCGCCGAGCTCCTCGCAGAGCGCGTCGAGGTCGCCGTTCTCGATCGCTTCGACGACCTCGTAGGTCTCCTCGATGAGATACGGTACCAGCGTGCGATGCGTTTGCTCCCGGTCCCACGGGCAGCCCATCCGCAATCGCGCCATAATTTCGACGAGGTCGTCCCACGAGTGATGCGCCGACTGCGGCGGCAGCGGAACGAGCGGCATCGTAATCGATGCAGAGAGCGTGGCGCGCGGCACTCCGGGAACGATCTCCGTTGCGATCGCGCATCGCTCGAGCGCGCGCAGCAGCGGCGGCAAACCCGGAAAGTCGGAAAGCGGATTGCCCAACACGCCCAGGCCGAGATCGCCCGTATCGCGTGCAGCTTCGGCGCGACGCACGAAGCGCGCGATTTCGTCTTCGCTGCCGCGAACGAACAGCGGACCGTCGTCGACGAAGCCGGTGACGATGTCGATCCCGTTATCTCGCAGAAAGGCGGTCAGATCGGGGGGCGCCAGTACGGTGACCGCGCGACCGATCGCCTTGAGCGCTTCGATCGTTCCGATCGTCAGGAGTCGCGGATCGCCCGGTCCGAGCCCAACGATGCGCACCAGCATGCGCGTCCCTTCGGTGACAAAAAGGAAAGCCCCGGCACTGCCGGGGCTTTCGCACGTTCGGGAGCGACGTACGCGCTACGTACCTGCCGGAGCCGGCGATGCCGCACCGCTCGCCCCGGGAGCCGGCGACGGGAACAGGTCCGCGAAGCGCGGATCGCTGACCGTGATCGTGGCTTTTTGCTGCAAACTTTGCAGGAACGGCTGAATCAGCGGCGCTTCCTGCTGCTGGCGCAGCATCTCGGTGATGCGCTCGGTGCTGTTGGCCAGCGTCGCGGTTTGCCCGGGCTGCTTGCCTTCGACTTGAATGATGTGGTAGCCGAAGGGCGATTTCACGGGTTGGCTGATCGAGCCGACCGGAAGCGTGAATGCAACCTTGTCGAAGGCCGGAACCATCTGACCGCGACGGAACCAGCCGAGATCGCCGCCCTTGTCTTTGCTGCCGGGATCGGTCGAATATTGCTTGGCGAGATCCGCGAAGTTGGCGCCCGACTTCAGCTGCGCTTCGATTTTGTTGGCCGTCGCGAGGTCCGCCACGAGAATGTGGCGAGCTTGCACTTGTTCGGGTTTGTCGAACGCCGCGTGGTTCTTATCGAAGTACTGCTTGACTTGCGCCGGCGTGATCGTCACTTGCTTCGCGAGCGCTTTATCGAGAACGATTTGCTCGCGCAGGGCGTTCTTGACGTCGGCCTCGGTCAAGTTGCGCGATTTGAGCATCTCGTCCCACGACCCGTTCGGGAAGTTGGCTTTGAGCTGATCTTCGCGCGCCGCGATCTCCGCGTCGGTCACGGTAATGTTGTTATTCTTGGCATACTGATCGATCAGGGCTTCTTGCACCATCTGCTGCAAAATGTTGCGCGCGACGGGGCTCGTTTCGAGCTTGGCTTCGAAATCGGACTGGCTGATGGGTTGCCCATTCACCGTCGCGATTGAGCCGCCGGCGCCCGAGCACGCCGCGAACAGCGTCGCGGCGAGCAGGCCGGCGAGGCCCGTGATGATCCGTTGGGCTTTCGACATGGTCGGCTCCACTGGAAAAGTGCGTTGCGTAGTAATCGCGGGGCCGGAAGACCCCGCGGACAAGGACGCGTGGTTCGGGCGGAAGGCTCCCAGTCCTTCGGAGGACCCCTATGTTGCTAGATTTTTGCCTTGAATTCGTCGCTGAGATAGACGGGAAGGCGCGCCGTGGCTTGGGTCCCGTTTCCGGCCAAGCGGCACACTTGAAGCGACTGGGCTACCGAGGAGGCGATATAGAGGCCGCGGCCGGATTCGGCATACATCGACGGCAGCGTAGGCCGGCCGTTCCAATCGAAGCCGGGCCCGGCATCGATCACGCGGAGAATCGCAGTATCGCCGTCCCACAGCAAGTCGACCGCGATCGGCCCCGGGGCGTGCCGCACCACGTTGCCGACCAGCTCCCCAAAAATCAGCGCGGCGGCGTCGAGATCCGAGCCCTCGGCCGCTCGCGAGCGCAGATATGCGAGCATATCGTGCCGCACGCCGTACGCGCGGCCCGCGTCGGCCGCTTGAAAAGACCATTGCTGCATAGTGTTGTCGATGCAAAAGAATTACGGTCCCGCCGTCGCTAACCCTACATCGCCTCAAGCAAGCGGCGCAGCAGCGGCATCCAGATTTCTTCGACGCGCTGTTTGTCGCGCGCGCCGGGCAAGTCCACGAGAATCTTTCCTTCTGCAAACCGGAATCGGTTCTTCGTCAGCGATTGAAACTTTGGAATCGTCGAAGGATCGAGCGAGAATCCCGTTCCGACACCGAGCGTCAGGCGTTTGTCGTCGACGACGACGCGCGTGACGCGCTTTTCCAGCGCGATGGCGCGCAGCTTCGTCAGCTCTACGAGGTGTTCGAGCGGAAGCGGAAGCGGGCCGAAGCGGTCGCGCACGCCGGCGGCGATCTCGGCGACTTCGTCTTGCGAGCGTGCCTTTGCGAGCTGCTGGTATATCGCGATCTTCTGCGACACTTGCGGAACGTAGTCGTTGGGAATAAACGCGCTGATCTTCACGTCGATGACCGCTTCCTGACGCTCTTCGAGCGATGCCGCCATGCCGCGGCGCTCGGCGATGGCGTCCGCCAGCAGTTCGCAGTACGTGTCGAAGCCGACCGACGCGATGAATCCCGACTGCGCCGCACCGAGCAGATTGCCGGCGCCGCGAATCTCGAGATCGCGCATGGCGATTTGCAAACCCGAGCCCAAGTGCGCGAACTCGCGAATCGCTTCCAGGCGCGCTTTGGCATCCTCGCTGAGCGCCTTGTGCCCTTGATAGAGCAGATAGCAGTACGCCTGATGGTTGGAACGTCCGACGCGGCCGCGTAACTGGTAGAGCTGCGCCAGTCCGAACTTGTCGGCGTCGTTGACGATCATCGTGTTGACGTTGGGAATGTCGATCCCGTTCTCGATGATCGTCGTCGCCACCAAGATATCGAGCTCGCCGTCGATGAACGACTGCATCACGGGTTCGAGCTGCGCCTCGGACAACTGCCCGTGCCCGATCCCGATCCGCGCGCGCGGCACCAGTTGCGCGAGCGCGTTGCGAACCGCGTAAATCGACTCGATGCGATTGTGCAGGTAGTAGACTTGGCCGCCGCGGTCGAGCTCGGCGGTAATCGCGCGCTGCACGACGGCGTCGCTTGCCGGAACGACGACGGTCTTGATCGACATGCGGTTCTTCGGAGCGGTTTGTATCAGTGAGAGATCGCGAACGCCCATCAAGGACATGTGCAGCGTACGCGGGATCGGCGTTGCCGACAGCGTGAGCACGTCCACGCTCGAGCGGTATTCCTTCAGCCGCTCCTTATGCATCACGCCGAAACGCTGCTCTTCGTCGACGACGATCAAGCCGAGATCGGAGAACGCGACGTCCTTCTGCAACAGGCGGTGCGTGCCAATGACGACGTCGACGCGGCCTTCGGCCAGATCGCGCAGAATCTCGCGCTGCCTGGGCTTGGGAGTAAACCGCGAAAGCTCTTCGACGCGCACCGGAAAGCCGGCGAATCGCGAAGAGAAGGTGCGGAAGTGCTGGTCGGCCAGCAGCGTCGTCGGCACCAACACGGCGACCTGCTTCTTGTCGTTGATGGCTTTGAACGCCGCGCGCATCGCGACTTCGGTTTTGCCGTAGCCGACGTCGCCGCAGACCAGGCGGTCCATCGGACGCGCGCGCTCCATGTCGTCTTTGGTCGCCTCGATCGCTTTCTGCTGATCGGGCGTCGGCTCGTACGGAAACGCTTCTTCCATCTCCGCTTGCCATGCCGTATCGGCTCCGAACGCGAAGCCGCGCGCCAGTTCGCGTTCGGCATAGAGATGCACCAGTTCGTCGGCAATCCTGGCGAGCGATTCGCTGACGCGCGTCTTGGTGCGCGCCCAGTCGGCGCCGCCCATCTTGGAAAGGCGCGGCGTCGCACCTTCGGCCGCGGAATATTTCGCGACTTGATGCATCTGCGTGACCGGCACGAGCATCCGATCGCTGCCGGCGTACTTGAGGTCGAGATAATCCTGGGTAGCACCGAGCACCGTCTCGGCGCGCAGGCCGAGATACTGTCCGACGCCGTGCACCGCGTGCACCACGTAATCGCCGACGCGCAAATCCGCCAGCGTGACCGGAACGCCTTCTTTGACGGCGCGCATCTTGACGCGCTTGGGCGGCGCTCCGAAGATTTCGCGATCGCCCAGCACGCGCAGCCGCAGCTCGGGA
>JAFAHZ010000138.1 GCA_019236975.1 Vulcanimicrobiota bacterium
ATGCGCGAACTCGAGCAGCGAACCGGCAAAGGCTTCGGTTCGGTCGAAAATCCGCTGCTCGTTTCCGTACGCAGCGGCGCGCGCGTTTCGATGCCGGGAATGATGGACACGATTCTCAACCTCGGCTTGAACGACCGTACCGTCGACGGGCTCGCTCGGCTGACCGGCAACGAACGCTTTGCGTGGGACGCCTACCGCCGCTTCGTCATGATGTTCGGCAACGTCGTGCTGGGTATCGACAAAGACGAATTCGAAGAGCTCATCGACGAACGAAAGAAAACGTCCGGCATCGAGACGGATCCGCAGATCGACGCCGCGACATGGCGCGAACTGATCGAGCGATTCAAGCTGGTGGTGCGCGATCGCACCGGCCGGGATTTTCCGCAGGACGTACGCGAACAGCTCGAACTCGCGATACGGGCCGTGTTCGATTCGTGGAACTCCAAGCGTGCCGTCGATTACCGGCGCTACAACCGGATTCCGGACGATTGGGGCACCGCGGTGACGGTGATGGAGATGGTCTTCGGAAACATGGGTGACGACTCCGGAACCGGCGTCGCTTTCACCCGCAATCCGAACACCGGCGAAAAGATGCTGTTCGGCGAATACCTGCGTAACGCGCAAGGTGAGGACGTCGTCGCCGGTATCCGAACGCCGGTCAAGATCACCGACCTCAAGGAAACCCAGCCCGACGTCTACGCTCAGTTCAAAGAGATCGCTCGCCGTCTCGAACGGCACTATCACGACATGCAGGATCTCGAGTTCACCGTCGAGCGCGGAAAGCTGTTCATGCTGCAAACCCGCAGCGGTAAGCGCAGTGCGGAAGCCGCGGTCAAAATCGCGCTGGACTTCGTGGACGAAGGTATCGTCGACCGGCGCCGCGCCCTAGGTATGGTGGATGCGGCATCGCTCGATCAGCTCTTTCACGCGCGCATCGATCCCAACCAAGACGTCGACGTTGCGTGCAAGGGTCTGAACGCGTCACCCGGCGCGGCCTGCGGCCAAATCGTGTTCACTGCCGACGATGCCGTCGCGTGGAAAAACGAAGGCAAGCCGACGATTCTGGTGCGCGTCGAAACGAATCCCGACGACGTGCACGGGATGATTGCCGCCGAAGGCATATTGACGGCCAAGGGCGGCGCCACGTCGCACGCAGCCGTCGTGGCACGCGGGATGGGTAAGCCGTGCGTGGCCGGGTGCGACGCGCTCCAGATCGACCGCCGCAACAAACGCGCGACAATCGGCGGCAGCGAGCTGGGAGAAGGCGACTGGATTACGATAGACGGCTCGACGGGAAAGGTTTCGGTTGGAAAACTCGCGCTGATTCCGGCACCGTCGGAGCTTCCGCGATGGCTCGCTACGTTTTTGTCGTGGGCCGACGAGCTGCGCACGATGGAAGTCTGGGCCAACGCCGACACCCCCGAAGACGCGCAACGCGCGCGCGATCTCGGCGCGCAGGGCATCGGGCTCTGCCGCACCGAGCACATGTTCATGCAGCAAGAGCGGCTACCCATCGTTCAGCAGATGATTCTTGCCGATTCGCGCGAAGCGCGCGACGCGGCCCTGGCGAAGCTGCTGCCCTTCCAGCGCGGCGACTTCGTAGGCATCCTGCGAGCGATGGCCGGCTTCCCGGTAACCATTCGTTTGCTCGACCCGCCCCTGCACGAGTTTCTGCCCGAGCTCGAACGGCTCTTGGTGGAAGTCACCGAGCTGCGCCTCACGCGCGGAAGCGACGCACCAGAGTTCAAGATCAAGGATGCGGTGCTTCACCGCGTGCTCCAGCTGCACGAGCAAAACCCTATGCTGGGCTTACGCGTCTGCCGTCTCGGCATCGTTTTCCCCGAAATCTACGCGATGCAAGTGCGTGCGATCTTCGAGGCGGCGTGCGCGCTGCGCCGCGAGGGCGTCGACGCGCGGCCCGAAGTGATGATTCCGGGTGTCGGAACCAAAGAAGAGATGCGCGCCACCCGCGAGGCCGCCAAAGCCGCCGCGGCCGAAGTGCTCGCGCGGGAGGGTCTCGATTTATCCTATCGCATCGGTACGATGATCGAGTTGCCGCGCGCGTGCGTCGTCGCCGACGAAATCGCCGCCCACGCCGAATTTTTCTCGTTTGGCACGAACGACCTAACGCAAACGACCTACGGCTACAGCCGCGACGATGCCGAGGCGTCGTTCATTCCCGTATACTTGGAAAAGAAGATCCTCAAAGAAGACCCGTTTATCGTGCTGGATCGCCGCGGCGTCGGCTCGCTCATGCGCGAGGCGGTAACGCGCGGGCGTTCGGTGCACGCGGATCTCAAGATCGGAATTTGCGGCGAACACGGGGGCGAGCCGAGCAGCGTCGCATTTTGCCACGGTCTCGGCTTGAACTACGTGTCGTGTTCGCCGTACCGCGTCCCCATCGCGCGCCTGGCAGCGGCACAAGCCGCCATCGGCGCCATCGAATAACGCCTAAACGGAAGCGGTCCCGATCAAGCCGTTGCGCGTGACGAGTGCGGCGAGTTCGATCTCGGGGCGTCCCTCGGTATTCGGCGGGCGCTGAGGCAACACGATGTAGCGCGTATCCGCGGTACTGTCCCACACGGTAACCTGCGTCTGCGAGGGAAGTTCGAGACCGAATTCCGCCAGGACGCCGCGCGGATCGCGCACGACGCGCGACCGGTAAGCCTCGCTCTTGTACCACGCGGGCGACGGACCGAGCAATGCGATCGGATAGCACGAGCAAAGCGTGCACACGATGACGTTATGCTGGCTTGCAGTATTTTCGACCGCGCGCAGCTTCACCGGCGACCAGTGGCTCATGTCGATGCCGATTTCGGCGACGGCCGCACTCGCGTCGTTCAAAAGCCGCGCCTTGAAGCGGTCGTCGACCCACGCGCGCGCCACCACGCGTTTCCCGTTCGCGGGCGTTGCGTGCAGCAGAAACTCCTCGACGACGCGGTCGAGCGCGGTCTCCTGCAATACGCCGCGCTTTTCTAGGGCCGAGACCAAGCGCTTGACCCGGTTGGAGATCGCCGCGCTGCGTTCGTGATCGTGAACGTGCGCGCTCAAGAGAGCTTCTCCAAATACGGTTCGAAAAGATCGGCGCAAATAGCGAGCCCCTCGCCGCCCGCACCCCACACGGTGGGGCCTTCGAAGCGAACCGTGTACAGCATCACGGCGGCCGCGCCGCGATTTCCCTTGGAACGCTCGTCGGGAAACGGAAACGCGCCGAGCGAGCGGACGACGCAGCCCTCGCGCGCACGGAGATAGGCGGGCAGGCGCGTGTGCCCTTCAGGGTTGTCGTTCCGGGTTCGTACGCGTTCGCCCGGCTCAAAGATCATCGGCGAGACCTTTCTCGCGTGCCAGCGTTTCGATGCCGTGCAGCCATCGTTCGTAGTAGGACGCCTCCAAATAGGCAGCGGGCTCCATCCGCTCCACCGCGTAGCGGAACTCGTCGAGCGTGTACGCCCCGCTCTCGAGCAGCAACCGGTTGACGGCGAAGACGCGCGC
>JAFAHZ010000092.1 GCA_019236975.1 Vulcanimicrobiota bacterium
CGTAGGCGTCGATTCGACTTGCAGCAGCGTCTGCTTAAAGCCGTTGCTGTTGACGTTCGCCAGATTGGTCGCGACGTTGTCGGCCATACTCTGGGCTACGAGCGCTCCGCTCGCCGCGGCGTACAGGCCACGTACCAAAACAAAAACCTCCGCACGAGCCGGTCGTTTGCTGCGAAACCGTCAATCGGTCGGGTTCCGCCGCGGCCCCACCTCGTGCAAAGGCGTCCGGCCGCGTCTATCACGGTCATCGGTTATTTAAGGAGAGAGTTTAGCCGAAGAACACACGGTGACGCCCGAGCTGCCCGTCGATCTGCAGGAGGCGCTGATCCACCACCGCAACGGCCGGCTCGACGAAGCTGCGCGCTGCTACGAGGCCATCCTCCTCGCTTGCCCGCGCGACTTCGACGCGCTCTTCTATTTCGGCCAAGTACGTGCGGCCCAAGGGCGTTACCAGGACGCGTACGCGCTCTTGCACGAAGCCGCCGCGGTCCGGCCCGACTCCGCCGAAGCGCAGTACCAGCTCGGCGCGCTGCTCGTGGGACTCCGGCGTCCGCATCAGGCTGCCGTGCCGCTGCGCGCCGTCCTCCAGCGCGATCCCACGCACGCGCGCGCGCTCCTCGCTCTCGGCACGGCCTTTCGTGCGACGGGCGATTTCGACGATGCGGCGGCGTGCTTTCGCGCCGCAATCGCCGCACACCCCGATCTTGCGGAGGCTTACGCGGCTCTCGGCCGGACGCTCATCGCCCTCGAGCGCCCCGCAGACGCATTACCTCTCCTAGAGCGCGCGCTCGCGCTTGCGCCGGCCGACGCCGCCGCGCATGCCGCCCTCGGGAGCGCGCTGGGCCGTTTGGGTCGCTGGGAGGACGCCATGCGCCAGTGCGACGAGGCACTGCGGCTCGATCCCGGACTCGCCGAAGCCCACGCAGACGCCGGCAGCGTTTTATTGGAGCTCGGCGACGTCGAAGCTGCGGTTGCAAAGTTCGAGCGCGCCATTGCGCTCGATCCGGACAACCCGCAGTACCTCTGCCGTCTGGCTGCGTCGGTGCGTTTCGCCCCGGGAGACGAACGAATCGCCGCACTCGAAGCGCTGGCCCGGGATCCGGACCTCCCCAAGCCGCAGCGGATCAACGTCCACTTCGCCCTCGGCAAAGCGTACGACGACGCCGGAAACGCCGAAGGCGCGTTCGAGCAGTTCCTTCGCGGCAACGCGCTCAAGCGTTCGACGATCGAGTACGATGAAACGGCGACGATGCGCGCGTTCGCGCTCACCTCGAGCGTTCTCACGAAATCGTTCGTCGAGCACCGCCGCGGGTGGGGGTTTGCATCGAGCCTCCCGATTTTTATCGTGGGCATGCCGCGGTCCGGAACCACCCTGGTCGAGCAGATCTTGGCGAGCCATCCGCAGGTGCACGCCGCCGGCGAGCTTCCGGATTTTCAGCGCATCGCTCGCGAGGTTTTGGCAGCCGGACCCACAGGGGGGATCGAGCGGGCCGCGATGGAAGCGGCGACGCCCGAGCAGATCGCGCGCATCGGTGAGGAGTACGTGCGGTCGATCTCCGCACTCGCACCCGGCGCGCGCCGCATTACCGACAAAATGCCCGCGAACGCGACCTACCTAGGCTTGGTCCACCTCGCGCTGCCCAACGCGCGCATCCTGCGCACGCGTCGCGATCCGGTCGATACGTGCGTGTCGTGCTTTTCGCTGCTCTTCGCCGAAGGGCAAGAGTTCGCGTACGACCTTGCCGAGCTGGGCCGCTACTACCGCGCGTACGAAGCGCTGCTCGACCACTGGGAAGCGGTGCTGCCGCCGGGTTCGATACTCGACGTGCGCTACGAAGACGTCGTCGCCGACCTCGAAGGACAGGCGCGGCGCATTTTGGCGTTCTGCGATTTGCCGTGGGACGACGCGTGCCTGCGCTTCTACGAAACGAAACGCCCCGTCAAGACCGCCAGCGTGGTCCAAGTTCGCCAGCCGATCTACACGCGATCGGTCGGCCGCTGGCGCAAGTACGGCTCGCGCTTGCAGCCTCTGCTCGACGCCCTCGGAATAGCGTGCCGCTAAGCGAAGCGCAGCCGAAGCGCCTGTAAAAGCAAAGGGGACGGCCGAAACCGTCCGCCTTCTCTTCCTGCACCCGTAACGAGCGAGGAAACCGATTAGAACTGCTGCTGCTGTATCTCGCTATACGCTTCCATCAGCTTGTTGCGGATCGCCATCGTGAACTGGAACGCGAGCGTCGCTTCTTCGACCGACTTGATCGTTCCGTCGAAATCGTGAGTCTTTCCGGTCGCTAGATCCTGCGACATCTGACCCGCCGACGTCATCTTCGTATTGACGTCGTCGAGCAGCGATTTGACCGTGTCTTTGAACGACGCCGCAGCGGTCGTACCGGCGGTCTCGTCGAGCGGCTGCGAAGCCGGCGCGTTCGGAGCGACGTCCGGAACGAACGTTCCGGGATTCACTCGTGCCATGGTACTGCTGTAGGGATCGATGTCCATCGAGTGGGGTTCTCTCTCTTTCTCTAGCTCTGGAGCAGTCCGAGCGAAGCGGTGCTCATGGATTTGGTTTCGGCAATGACGGCGACGTTGGCTTCGTACGCGCGCGACGCGGCCATCATGTCGACCATCTCTTTGACGATTTGCACGTTGGGATAGTGCACGTAGCCGCGCGCGTCGGCTTCCGGATTTCCCGGATCGAAGACCAGCCGGTCGGGTGAGTTGTCGTTGACGATGCCGAGCGCCTGAACGCCCTCGACGTTCGGCGGCGTTTCGTTCGAATCGGGCGAAAACGCACTGCCGTTAGTGCCGAACGCCGGGAAGCCGTTATCGGCGGCAGCCGGCGCGCCGGGCGTCTGCGAGAAGACGATCAGTTGGCGTTTGAACGCGCCGCCTTGCGGCGTACGGGTCGTGTTCGCGTTGGCGATGTTGTTGGCGATAACGTCCATCGCCAGCCGCTCGGCCGAAAGCGCCGACGCGCTGATTTCGACGGTATTATAGAAACCCGCCATTAGTGCGTCTGCTCCGTAATCGACTCGCGCAGCCACGAATACTGATTTTTGAGCAGCTGCGCCATCGTCTGCTGGTATCCGGAGTTCTGCTCGAGCTGCGCCATCTCTTGATCGAGATCGACGTTGCTGCGGTCGACGCGCATCTGGGTCGTGTCGTCGACCTTGGCTTTCGGGTCGTACGGGACGGGCGGCACGGCGCCGTTGATATTGAACTGCCGGTCGTCGTCGGTGCTCAGCGCCAGCTCGTCGGGACTCGCCGGCGTACCCAAACTCTGCGCGAGCGCTTCCTTAAAGGAAACGGTCGAGCGGCGGAAGTTCGGCGTGTTGACGTTGGCAAGGTTGTTGGCGATCTGTTCCTGCTCGCGGCCCGAGCCGTCGATGGCATTGTTCAGCAGGTCGATCGTCGGGCCAAAGGAGATGCCGCCGACATCATTCATCGGATAGTCTATCGGCCCGGGACGCCCTTTGCTTGAGCGCCTTATGGGCTGGATGCGAACTGGGCGGCGTGGAGCCGGGCGTAGGCGCCGCCCCGCGCCAGCAGTTCCTCGTGCGAGCCGATTTCCTTGACGCTTCCCGCCTCGATGTAGAGGACGGTGTTGGCTCGCCGGATCGTCGAAAGCCGGTGCGCGATGATCAGCGTCGTGCGCCCCGGCAACAGCCGGTCGAGGGCCTCTTCGATCATCGCCTCGGAGTGACTGTCCAGCGCGCTCGTCGCCTCGTCGAGAATGAGAATCCGCGGGTCGCGCAGGATGGCCCTCGCGATCGCGATGCGTTGGCGCTCGCCGCCCGACAGCCGGACGCCGCGCTCGCCCACCTCGGTTCGATAACCGTCGGGGAACGCGCGGACGAAATCGTCAACATTGGCTTCGCGCGCGGCCACGAGGACTTCTTCGTCGGTCGCCTCGAGGCGGCCGTAACGGATGTTCTCTAATACCGGTCCGCGGAAGAGTTGCACGTCTTGCGGCACGATGGCGATTTGACGCCGTAAGTCGGTCAGGCGTACGGTCGCGAGATCGATCCCGTCGACGCGCACTTGCCCTTGCTGGGGCTCGTAGAATCGCGGGACCAGATTCACGATAGTCGTTTTGCCGGCACCTGACGGCCCGACGAGCGCGACGATCTCGCCCGCTTCGATCGTTGCGTCGACCGACGTGAGCGCCGGCGGCTCCCCGGGCCCGTAAGAGAAGGTGACGCCGTCGAACTCGATGCGGCCGGCGATCGACGGCAGGGGCCGCGCCGCCGCTTCGTCGCGCGTTTCGACCGGCAGGTCGAGCACCTCGAAGACGCGTCCCGCACCCACGATTGCTTTGCTGATATCGCCGAAGAACGCCGCCACGCGATTCATCGGGTTCATGAGATTCACCAGCAGCGCCCAATACATAAACACCGTACCGGTATCGAGGCGGCCGACCAGCACTTCGCGCACCGACAGCCACATGATGACGACGATCGCCGCCACGAAAATCGTCGACACGACCAGCGGCTGCGTCTGAATGAACTGCGTGAGCTTCATGTACGTGCCGAAGAAATCTTCGTTGCGGAGGCCGAAACGCTCGACCTCGTACTCTTCGCGCCCGAACGCCTTGACGACGCGCTGACCCTGCAGCACTTCGGTGAGATTGGCCGAGAGATCGGCGATGCGCTCTTGGGTGCTCACCGTGCTCGCCGTGATCAGACGCTGAAATCGCGAAACGGCGTACGACACCAACGGAGCGACCACGAGCAGCGTCAACGTCAGCAGCCAATCGAGGTAGACCATCGTCGCAAACGACGATACGAACGTGACGAGTGCGACGACGAGCTGAGGAAGCGACACGCTGACGGCATCCGTCATAAGCGCCAGATCGACGGAGAAACGTGCGATGAACTCGCCGGGGCGCCACTTGTCGAACTCGCCCAGCGGCATGTTCAGCAAGCGCTCGAAGAGCCGGATCCGCAAGCGAGCAATGAGGTGCTGGCCGCTCCAGGCCGTCAAGTACGTCTGCGAGTATGTCGCCACGTTGGCGAGAACGAGCGCCACAAACGTCCCGGCCAGCGCCGCGTAGAAGACCTGCAAGTCGGGCGGCGATCCGTGCGACGGCGCCAGCACCCGATTGATGATCTCGCGAAAGGCGGCCGGCGGCACCAGCGTGAGAACGCCCGCCAGCGCCCCCAGGAGCGTAGCGATGGCGAGGCGGGGGTAATACGGACGCGCTTCGAGCGCCAGCCGCTTGAGAATGGAGCGTCGGCTCATCTCGCCGCCCTCCGGGCGCCGCGCTTACGCGCGGGGACGTCCTGTCCGCGACAATGGCTCGCGTCGTGCTTGCTCACGGCGGCACCGTCTTGCGGCCGCGTCGCGGTGAAACCTCCCGCCGGGCGCGCCGGTAGGTCGTAGTGCTAAGCCAAAGGGGGCCAAGGAAACCCAACATGGATTGCTACTTTCATTCGAACGTTCCATCCGTCGCGGCGTGCGCCGACTGCCGCAAACCGATCTGCGCGACGTGCCGCGACGACGCCGGGACGTGCCCGAGCTGCCGCCTCGCCGCCAAAGTCGACGCCGCAACGGCCACCCGCACGCATCTCGGCGGCCAAGTGCCGCCCCGTCCGCAGCAGCCGAGCGTCGTACGCAAGGCCGAAGTCGCGACGATCGGCGATTCCGTCGAATCGCGCGCGCTGGTCGCACTCGGCTACCCGCTCTGGCCCTTAGCGCTGCTCTCGCTGCTCGATCGCAAGCAGTCGCGCTATTTGCGCCGTCAGGCGCTGCAAGCCATCGGTT
>JAFAHZ010000140.1 GCA_019236975.1 Vulcanimicrobiota bacterium
GCCGTTACGATCGATTGGACTCCGTGCGCGGCAGAAGGTCCCGCGGAGCTGGACAGGTAGCCGTACAGTTCGTTGAGCACGCTCTGATGCTTCCCGAGGAAAAAGCCCGCGATTTCTACGGTAACGATAACGAGCGGCGCAACCGCGAATATCGTGAAATACGCGATTGCCGCCGCCAGCCACTGCGCGCGATGGCGTTGAAACTCGCCGAAGGTTTCCTTTGCGAGCGGAACTATCTGCCGAGCGGATTGCGCCCACGCTGAGCCCATTCCACGTCCTCTTTCACGCTTTGGATCGTCTGTTCGGGAAGAAAAGGGATGGCGTCGTCGACCTTCTTCTTTCCGGCGACTGCGAGGGTCGCCGTAATCGCAGCCCACGCGACGGTAATCACCAGGGCCGAGGCCCAAAGCGGAATGACCAGGCTCAGCGCGATCAGTGCGAGCGCCGTCAGCGAGGCGAGCGTAAACACACCTGCAACGGCAGAGCCGCTTAGCATTCCGGCGCCGACTCCGGCCGCCTTGGCCTTGCCCGCCATCTCGCTTCGAGCGCTGTCGAGCTCTTTGCGCACGAGCAGCATGACATCGGACGCAAACTGCTTGACCGAACGTACGGGGCCTTCATCTTCCATGAGAAAGTCGTACCCAAGGCCAAGGGCCGGCATGCACCATCGATTCCAGGTGCTTGTTTGACGTGAATGCAAGCGGGAAAACTGATGGGACAACGGAGGGCATATATGCCGGCTAAAAAAGCGTCCAAAGCATCGAAAGGTCGCGCGCGTAAAAAGAAAGTGAGTTCGGCAGTCGGAGCCGCTCGCAAGCGTGCCAAGAAGGCCACGGCTAAGGTGGCCGAAGCCGCGAAGCGCGTTGCGAGGAATCCGCGGCGAACTGTGAAGAAGGCCGCCGACAACGTGCAAGCGACGGCCGGTCGCGCTCGCAACGTCGGCGAGACCCTGGTCGGCGCCGGCGAAATGATCAAGGAGACGGCCGACGCGATCGATTCTTTCGCGCGGCGTGCCAAAAACCGCGTCAAGGAGGCCCCCCGGAGGACCCGGTCCTAAGGTAGGCGGGCGCGGCCTCTTCCTTTAACTAAGACGAGGATGAGGACGCGCTGGAACGCCTTGGGCGTACATTCGCAGCTTCTCTTGCTATTTGGCACCGTGCTGTTGCTGATGCTGGCTGCGCTCGCATCCGTGCTGTGGGCGCTTCAGGACGCGCGAACGGCAATCGGCGTCGCTCGGCAAGCACTCCCCAACGCGGTGGGCGCGCGGGAAGCCGAGCTCGACATGATTAGCGTCGACGACGACGTCGCAAACTACGTTCTCACCAAGAACCCCAAGAAGAACGACCTTAACCTCGGTTACTTTCGCACCGATACGACGGCTCTAAGCGACGTGACGAAGCGTCTGGAAAATGCTTCGCAGACCGCCGATCAGCACGCCGCCTTGGCGAAATTCTCGAACGCCACGTTTGGAAGTGCCGGCTACCTCGCGCAAATTACCAAGGCAGCGGCCGCGAAACAGAGCGGCGACACCCGCGCTGCCGCTCGGCTGGTGGTCGACAGCAATACGGACGCCGCTCAAAACGCGATCCATGGATACGGAGACAGCGTCATCGGCGGTGCGTCCGCTACGATAGACCGGGCTGCGACTCGAATGACGACGGCGATTCTCGTGGCGGATTCCATCGGCATCTTTGCGCTCGTGGTTGGAATTGCGTTGGCAATTTATTCGGCTCGACGGATTGCGAACGCATTCGGGCGCACCACCAGCGCGCTCTCGAGCGTCGTCGACCGCGACTTTTCCGGGCTGTCGATGGCACTGCAACGGCTTGCCGAAGGGGACCTCGCGAGCTCGTTCGTTTCATCGCGCGAGCTGTTGGAAGTCGACGGAGCTAAGGAAATCACGCAGCTTGCGGAAAGTTACAACGCCTTGGCAACCGGCTTGGCCACCATCGCGCAGGGCTTTGCGGGAACGGTAGCCCAGTTGCGCCGCGCACTCACCAACGTTGGTCGAGCCGCCGGGCGAGTCGACGGCGTAAGCCGCTCGCTGCTGCGCTCGGCCGGCCACTCGTCGACGGCCTTCGAACAAATCTCTCTGGCCATGGGCGAAATCACGGCCGTCGCGCGTTCGCAAGCGGATCGTCTCCAGGCGGCGACGACGGCGCTCGAGGAGCTTACGCGCAACGCGCAGGAGATCTCGACGGGAGCGAACCGGCAAGCTACTGCGATAGCCTCTTCGCGAGAAGCGATTCTCGGTCTGCTCGAGCACGTCGAATCGACCGCCGAGGTTGCCAGCGATTTGGCGCAATCCGCATCCGACTCCATCTTGCAAGTGCGCGATGGAACGACGGCAGTCGGCGAAACGCGCGCCGCAATCGAACGGATCGAGCGAGAATCGGAACGTGCGGTGGCGTCGATCGGCGAGCTGGCGTCACGTTCGAACGCCGTCGGCGAGATCATCTCGGCCATTGAGGAAATTGCCGATCAAACGAATTTGCTGGCGTTGAATGCGGCCATCGAAGCCGCGCGCGCGGGCGAGCAAGGGCGCGGTTTCGCCGTGGTTGCCGACGAAGTCCGAAAGCTGGCGGAACGTGCTTCCCTCTCCGTTCGCGAAATCGCCGGCATCCTTTCCAACGTACGCGAGGAAACGATGAACGCGAAGACTGCGGTGATGGCCTCGGCGGAATCGACGCAAGCGTGTTTGGAACTAGCCGGCAGAGCCTCCGACGCGTTGGAGCTTTTGCAAGCTGCGGTGGAACGCCAGGATTCCGGGGCGAGGACGGTTGCCGATAGCGCAGTCGCGATCCGCCTCGCGAGCGAGCGTCTCGGCGAGTTGTCGGCGGACGTCGGTACGATCGCCGATCGAACGGTCGAGCGCGCGGAATCGATGCGGACCTCCGTAAGCCGCTCCGAAGAGACCATTGCGGACGTTGCGTCGGGCGCGCAGCAGCAAGCCGGCGCAGCCGAGCAGGTGGCACGATCGGTTCACGCGCTGGCTCGCGACGTCGAAGCGCTGGCGAAATCGGCGAAGGATTTAGGCGTCGAGGCCGGCGAGATGGAACAGGTCGTTTCGACCTTTACGATCGGCGGCGCTTCGATCGGCGCATCGATGTCGAGCTTGAATCCCTAGCGCGGACGGCTAGCTGGCGACCGTTCACCGTAGGGCTGCCGCGATCTGGGTAGGATGGCGCACATGACACAAACGCTGCCTCCCCAACATCAAGATCGCCAACCCGGGACGCAGACCGAACTGCATCCTCAGCCCCAAAGCGACTCGGGCAGACCGGGCTGCAATCGGCTCGACGGCCGCGTGGTGCTGGTTACGGGTGGGGATAGCGGCATCGGTCGCGCCGTCGCTATCGCCGCGGCAAAAGAAGGCGCAAACGTCGCAATTGCTTACCTCAACGAAGACGACGACGCGGCCGAAACGCTGCGGCTCGTACAGTCGAAAGGCCGGGACGGATTGACCATCGCAGGCGACTTAGGCGACGAGCCGCACTGTAAAGAGGTCGTCGAAAAAACGATCGAACGTTTCGGCAGGCTCGACGTGGTCGTTAACGGTGCGGGCGAGCAGCATCCTCAAGAGCGGCTGGAAGACGTGACGGAGGAGCAGCTCTCCAAGACTTTCCGAACCAACGTCTTCGCGCAATTTTTTCTTCTCAAAGCCGCACTTCCGCATCTCGAGAAGGGCGCTGCAGTCGTGAATATCGCATCGGTTACGGCGTACGAAGGGAACCCCGCACTGCTCGATTATTCCTCGACGAAAGGAGCGCTGGTCTCGTTCACACGCGCGCTTTCGAACGCCGTCATCGATCGCGGAATCCGCGTGAATGCGGTGGCACCGGGACCGATTTGGACGCCATTGATCCCCGCCACGTTCTCTGAAGAAGACGTCGCCACGTTCGGTTCGGACGTTCCCATGAAGCGGCCCGGCCAGCCGTACGAGGTTGCGGCTGCGGTGATGTTTCTGGCTACGGACGACGCCTCGTACGTCTCCGGGCAAACGCTCCACGTCAACGGCGGAACCGTCGTCAACGGCTGAGCGCTGCCGCAGTACCGCTAATAAAGAAGATGGCGCCGTCTCGGCGCCATCTTTCCGTCGAATCGCGGTCTAGGTTCTTCCCGTCGTTGAGGACGTGAACTGGCCGAGCGCGTTGCGCGAAAGGTTGTGCGCTTGCTGGCCGTGCGCGTGCCCGTGCTCCGCGTGGTAGCGCGCTTGATCGGTTTCGCCCTGGGAATGGTGGTAGGCCGCTTGGCGATGATGGTGTGCCGCGGCCTCGTGATGCCCCGCTGCTTCGTGGTGGTTGGCACTCGCGCGCGCGTTTCCACCTTCGCGGCCGATTTGTTCGTAGAACTCGTGACCGTGCGTTGCGGCGGTTGCTTCCCCGCCCTCATGGCCGGCCGTAGCATGTTGCTCCGACGTTCCACCTCTCGTTTGCATGAAATCTCCTGTTCCGACGAAAATTTCGTCTACTCAAACGTTTCCGTCGAATCAGGAAAAATAACGCAAAGCGCGCCCGCTCACCATCTCCACGACTCGGCCAGGCTTCGCCGGCCCGTGCTTCATTTCAAGCCCAATAAAAGATGACTAGACGCGTAGATGAAGGCCGGGAACGCGATGACGAAGTCGAACGGGTGCACCGCTAGCCCCAGGAAGTGTGCACGATCTCGATAACGCGACCGTCACGAATCGTGAAATCCAAGTCGTTGTCCTCGGCCTGAAGGTCGCTGGTGTCGTTGTATTCGTATCGCTCCATGCCGCACGCATAGATGATGCGGGGCTTCCCGAGCTTTTGCACGACCGACGACGCACTCGATCCCAGTTTCAAGCCGGACGTCGTACGTACGGTGCTCAAATCGACGTAAGGCAGGGGCTCCGGCGGGGGGCCCTCGACGATCCGAAGGGTCCAAACCACGCTGGAATCGCCGCCGACGTGGCTTAACGCCGCGTGGCTGTGGGCGTCGTACACGTACCACGGCACCGTCATGCTTTGTTTGAGCTTTGGAAGCACGGATGCGGGTATCGTCACCTGCATACCCTCGGCTCCGGTCTTCACGGAGGGCGCCGGCGTCTTACTATAGAGACCATCGAGAGCCGGACAAGTGGAAGCACCGAACCATTTTGCAAGCGGATCGCTGGCGGCCGAGGTGCCTGCAGTCGATAAGAAGCACGCGAGAACGAGCGCCGTTGCCGATATGCGGATAATCATCAACCGGGATTTCGGCGATCCGAGTCCACGGACCCGGCGTAAGATTAGCGCGCGTCGAACGAAGCTTGCGCGCGTTTGACCTCATCCACGTGCGCGACCGCCCATTCACCCAGCCGCGCGATCGGCTCGCACAGCGTCACGCCCAAGTGCGTGAGCCGGTATTCCACGCGAGGCGGAATTTCTGCGAACACCGTCCGCGCGACCAAGCCGTCGCGCTCCAAGTCGCGCAGCGTTTGCGTCAGCATCTTCTGCGAAATGCCCTCGACGTTGCGGCGCAGTTCGTTAAACCGGTGCGGCCGGCCGTCCGAGAGCAGGCTCATCATCATAACGGTCCACTTATCGGCGATGCGATCGAGGACGAGCCGGATCGGGCAATCCCGCTCGAATGCCGGCGTTTTTGGGGCGAGAAGGGCAGTTTCCATTGGGTGCCTATACCACTTTCCGGTGCCTACTTGTATTAAGTTAGCTAGTATGAAAAAGTTACTTACACCACACTAGCACACCGCGCCGCCGGAGACAAGCGGCAAGGAGATACCATGAGCACCCAGCTTGCCGAAAAGACGGTCTACGCCATCGATCCCGCCCACACGACGGTGGAGTTCGTCGTCCGTCACCTAATGATCTCAAAGGTCCGCGGCCGCTTCAGCGGCGTTGTCGGAACGATCGAACTTCAGAGCGGCAACGACGTCCCCAGCGCCGTTGAGGCGCGCATCGACACCGCGACGATCGACACTCGCGAATCGCAGCGCGATGACCATTTGAAATCCGCCGACTTTTTCGACGTCGCGAAATACCCGGCGCTCGAGTTCGTCAGCGGGCGTATCGAAGGCACGCCGAGCGGCTTCACCATTGCTGGCGACCTGACCATTGCTGGCGTAACGCGCCCGGTTGCTTTGAAGGCAGAGTTCGAAGGCCGCGGGCCGGATCCGTGGGGCGGCCAGCGCATCGGTTACAGTGCGTGGGCGACGATCAACCGCAAAGATTTCGGGCTCACCTGGAACGCCGCGCTCGAAACGGGCGGCGTTGTGGTCGGCGACGAGGTTCGCATCGAACTCAACGTCGAGGCGATCTTGCAAAAGTAAGCGACGCAGCGGGATCCCGCATATCTCAAATACATTTGCACGAATGTTCAAATAAGTGTTTAAAGGATCGCTTTCGAAGCGATCCTTAACGTTGTTGCTCTACCTACTCGTTACTGAAATGAGATAGTACATGAGTAACACCACAAAGCACATTCGTCGCGCGATTGTGCCCGCGCTGGTAGCGCTGCTTTTTCTCGCTCAGGAAACGTGGACACTGGCGGGAGTCAGCGGTAACATGGCGGGCATCGTTCGCGATCCCTCGGGAGCTCCGATCGCCGGAGCAACGGTTGCGGCCATCTCTCCGTCGCAACAAGCTACTACGGTTACCGACGGAGCCGGCCATTTCACGTTCCTGGCGCTGGCGCCGGATACGTACACGCTCAATATCTCAAAGGCCGGCTACCAAGCGACGTCCTTTCCCGGAAACGTCGTCTTTGCCGATCAAACGCAACAGTCGACTTTTACGCTGAGCAAATCGCTGAAAACGATCGCTCACGTGACTGCGGCTGGTGCCGGAGCGCTCGTGAAGTCCGGCGTCGGAAGCGATCTGTACAGCGTCAACTCCGCACAGGCCGCAGCCGCGGCACCCCTTGGCGGCGGCGGCGATCTGAACAGCGCCTACTCGGCGATGGCCAGCGTCCCGGGCGTTCAAGTCAATCTCGGCGGCGCCGGGTGGACCTTCAACGCTGCGTACATCCGTGGGGCGCAGTATTACAACACGGGATTCGAATACGACGGTATCCCGATCAACCGGGCGTTCGACAACTATAACGCATCGACCGAATCGTCGCTCGGATTGCAAGAGCTGCAAGTCTACACCGGCGGCGGGCCGTCCTCGGTCGCATCGTCGGGTTCGTCGGGTTTCATCAACCAAGTGATCAAGACCGGAACGTTTCCCGGGTATGCGTCCGGCAACGTCGGCATCGGCTCCAACAGCTTCTACCATCAAGCACAAGTCGAAGTCGGCGGGGCGACGCCCGACCGCAACTTCAGCTGGTATGCCGGCTTAAGCGGCTACAATCAAGCCTTCCGTTTTCTCAATAACGACAATGGCGGCGCGTACGCCGAACCCAATAGCTACTACGCGGGCCAGCCGGTGCTCGGGAACATCATCGGCTATACGGCAAGCCCGACGTTCACCGGACAAGGCGTGAAGACGAGTTGTCCGCTGGGCGAAGCGCCTCCGGCCTCGACGCCGCCGCAGGGATGCTGGGAATACTACAGCTCGCTCGGCGACAATCCGTCGCTGGTGTCGGATCGCGAGAACGTCGTCAACCTGCACTTCGGGATTCCTAAACGCAACGGCCAGCGCGACGACGTTCAAGCATTATGGAGCGCCTCCGCGCTCAACAACTGGTCGTATAGCTCGATCTGCGACATCGGCATGAGCTGCAGCCAGTTCTTCTGGTCGCTCGATCACGCTCCGTATGCGGCGCCCACGTGCGACCAGGCGGTGACGGTCGGCCCTGGGTTGACCGTCAAAGGCTGCGTACCGTCGAAGTTCGGCGCGTACTTACCGTACGCCGATCAAATCACGTACAACCTGCCGTTCGGCACGCCGATCGCGACGAGTTCGGGGCATATCACCGCTCCGCAGGTCTATTACGCGCCGGATACGCCGCAGCATCAGTTCGACGGTCCCATTCCGCTTGCCGACGAATCGATCACTCCGTATCAGAACGATACCGGTATCGCCAAGCTGCAATACACCTACGCGCTCAGTTCTGCAGCGTATCTTCGCGCCTACGGGTACACGTTCTATTCGGATTGGCTCAATACGGCGCCGATCGGCGGCGCCACCGATCAAGCGATCACCTCGCTTCCACAGCCTCAATACGACTTGATGACGCACACGGCCGGCGCCGCGCTCAACTTCAACGATCAAGTCGACGACCAAAATCTCGTTTCCGGAGACTATAACTACACCCAGGCCAGCGTCGTTCGCTTTAACAACACGTCCGCGCTCGCGGGCGCGGGAACGACGCCGATCGGCTACATGGCCAACGGGAGGTGTTACAACTCGACCGCGACCAAGGCCGGCGTCCAGGTTCCGTGTCTTGCAGGCAGTTACTACTGCGCCGCGGCGAGCTGCGGAATCGGCTCCGTTCACACGTCCGGCTGTACTCCGGCGTTCACCGGCGAAGTCACCGATTGCTGGAGAAGCAGCGCCGCGGCGGGTCCCGCCGGATTCTCGACGCCCGGCGTAACCTGGGATACGCTATGGAACGGGAACGCCACGGGTTCGCTCAACACGGTGAAACCGCAGTTCCAAAACGTCGCGGTCAGCGACCAATGGCGGCCGAACGACAAGTTCTTAGTCAACGCGTCGCTGCGGTACGACAACTTCAACTACGTTCTGCCCGATTCGGCAGGGCCAGCCGACGCGTTCTACGCCAACATGACGGCGAACTACACGTGCGTGCAGGCTGCAACCAATCAAGTGCTTACTGCGGCGCTGGCTCCCGGCGCTCCGCCGCCGGCGCCGACGCAGTACGTCGTCGGCGACTGTAACGCGGCAGCGAAAGCGCTCTTCCCGACCGGTCCGGTTACGGGATGGGTGCATCCCAACGGCACGAAGCAAGACGGCGTCCAGGCGCCGGACTTCACGGCGTCCTCACCGGGTTCGTATCCGCAAGGATATTGGGAACCGCGGTTCTCCGCAACCTACACGGAGTCACCCGATACCGTCTGGCGCGTATCGGCAGGCCGCTACGCGCAGCCTCCGATCTCGGCGTCGGTGCAGTATCTCGGGGCCTCCGGCGACGATCGCACGGTCTGGAATAGTGGGATGAATCTCGGCTTCTATTCGCCGTGGCACCCAATTCCCGGCGTTTCGTCGGCGCAATACGATCTGTCGTACGAACGCCACCTCACCGGCACGGATATGAGCCTGAAGGTGACGCCGTATTACACCTGGGTCAACGACTGGCAGCAAGGCACCTTGATCGGCGGCGGCGGCTTCGTCAGCCAAGTGCCGGTCGGCGTCAACCGCAACTACGGCTTGGAGTTTCAGTTCACGAAGGGCGATTTCAGCCGAAACGGTCTTTCGGGATTGTTCAGCTTCACGTATAGCAACGCCAAGGTGCGCTTCGCAAACGAGCCGTTGATTACCGGTGGCACGATCCCCAACACGACGATCGCGCTGAACGAAGCGATCGCGCAATACGACCAGCTCACCAAGGGCGGCGGCGGCAGCCAATGCTACCAGGCTGGGAAAGCGGTAGGATGTTCGACGCCCAACGGGTCTGTTGCCAAGGGATTCCAAACGGTGCTGAACCCGTACTACAACGATCCCGTGCAGGGCGAACTCGATCCGAACGGCTGGTACAATCCGTACACGACGGCGATCGCGCCCAACCTCAACGGCGCAATCGATAGTTACATCTCTCCGGCGGTAGCGTCGCTTATCGTCAACTACCGCAGAGACAAGCTCGCGGTTACGCCGACGGTGCAATTTCAAGCCGGCGGTTTCTACGGAAGTCCGCTGGACGTCAACGGTTACGATCCCCGAACCTGTAAGCTCAACGAAGCCGGCGCGGGCATTACGGCGCTCGAATCCGGCGTCAGACCGAAGGCGTGCGATCCGCTCAGCGCGGTCGCACCTGGTTTAGGAACGTACAGCTATCTGTATATCCCGAATCCGCAAACGGGCCGGTTCTCGGCAATCGGTTCGTACGAACAGCCCAGCATCATGACCGGAAATCTGCAGGTATCGTATAGCGTCAGTCCGTCGATCAAGCTGACGATGACCGGATCCGGCCTCTTCCGTTACTGTTTCGGCGGAACGCCCGAGCCGTGGACTGCCGTCTACGGTCCGAGCCCGAACGTCTGCGGGTATACTCCCGCCGGCGGCGTGCTGAACACATCGCTGTATCCGGCAAACTTTTACAACGGTAAGGGCATCACCGACGTAAAAGGCAACGGCGGCGTGAGTACCCCATGGACGCAGAGCTATACGCCGAGCACCGGCAATAACGGCGGTATCGGCGGCATCGTCACTCCGTTCAACATCTACTTCAACGCGCAGGTCAAAATCTAAAGCGCGTCTCCATCGGACGGCTTCGCCGGCTAGTGATGCATCACGACTGGGCCCGGCGAGCCGTCCGACCAGTGCCACACGGGAACGAAAAAGACGGTCCACGGCTCGATCGCGCCGCCGGACGTATCGAAAATGACCGGAGATCCGGCCGTATTCGCTCCGAAACTCGCGCCCGAGTTCGCAGCGTCGGCGGCGGGTTCGTAAAACATTACGTGCGGATGCCACGACGATGCGGTAACGCCGTTTGCCGGGGCGACGTCGACGAGATACTGCTGCTTCGACATCATGTATCCCATCGAGCCCGATTCGAGAGCGGGGAGCTGTCCGTTGGCGATCGCCGCCTTAACCGCATCGAGCAGTTGGCTCTTGCTCGCACCCTTAACCGCTAAGTTCGTTCTAAACACCGTGTAGGGAAGGATCGAATGCGTCGCCCCTGGGTTGTAGCAGACCGGCGCGCGCATGTGCCAGTTCCAAAAGTCCGGATCTTCAAAGTGCTTCATCCACGAGCGTTCCACGAGGCACGTAAAGCCGTTCGTGCCGGTCGCTGCGGCGACGTAACCGGTCTTGGTGAGCACCAAAACCGTCGCGTCCTTCGAAATCGCCGCCGGCGCGGCGCTGCGCGCAAGCGCAGCTTCCTCCCGAGCGTCGGGCTCGAGATAGCGCTCGAGCGAAGCCATCTGCGGATATGGGGACGTCTGCGCACGGCCCGGCAGCGGCTGCATTGTGACCGTTAGCAGCAGCGCGGACGCGCCGAACCTTCGGAGCGATATCGCAACGTTCGTTAGCATCATTGAAAGAGTCTAGCGCAATCGACGGCGGTTTGGAAGCCGGCCTTTGATATTTCGTTGAGATTCAATTGTTCAATCGAATGTGCGTTACTCCTCAAACAATTCTTTAAAGGACCGCGGTTGAAGCGGCGGTTAAGGCTGAAGCGTGTTTTTCCGTCCAATTATTTCTGTACGGCAAAACGCGCAACACACACTATCAAGGAGTAATGTAAGTGAAACGATGCCTACACCGGCACGTCGTCACCGCCGCAGTACTTCTCGTCGCAATGCTCTGCCAGGTAACGTGGGCACTGGCGGGCACGACGGGCGGTCTTTCCGGCGTTGCCGTCGACGCCGATACAGGGGCACCGGTCGCAGGCGCAACGGTGACGGTCAGCGCACCGTCCCAAAGCGCAACCGCGGCGACCGATGCCGGCGGGCGGTTTACGTTTCTGACGCTTGCGCCGGATACGTACACCGTGACCGTCAATAAAGGCGGTTACCAAGAGGTCAGCGAGCCGGGCCAGATCGTCTTCGCCGATACGGTGCAGACGGTCACGGTGCGGCTGACCAAAGCCCTCAAAACGATCGCGCGCGTAACCGCACTCGGTGCCGGTGCGATCGTCAAATCGGGTACGACTGCCGACGTCTACTCAGTCAACGCGGCGACGCAAGGCGCCGCGGGCGCACTGGGCGGCGGTGGAAGTCTCAACTCCGCGTACTCCGCCATCGCAACCGTTCCGGGCGCGTACGTCGTCGGGAATCAGGCCGGCTACTTTCAGACGGTTTCGATTCGCGGCGGCGACTACGACCAAGTCGGTTACGAGTTCGACGGCGTACCGGTAAACCGGTCGTTCGACAACTATCCTTCGAGCTCGGCGTCGTCGCTGGGCAACGCGGAAGTCCAGGTCTATACGGGCGCCAATCCGGCGAACTCGGAAGGCCAGGGCCTCGCGGGCTACATCAACCAAGTCATCAAGACCGGAACGTATCCGGGTTACGCCGAGGCCAATCTTGGCATCGGCACGCCGGCGTTTTACCATCAGGCGTCGGTGCAGGTCGGCGGTGCAACCCCCGATCGGAACTTCTCGTACTACGTCGGTCTGGGTGGATACAACCAAGACCTCAACTACATCGACAACAACAACGGCAGCTCGTACGACGCCTGGCTCGGCCAGCCGTTAGGGCTGTATTTCTTCTCGCACGGTCCCGCGGGGCTCTGTAACGACCCGAGCCAATTCAAGGCCGGCTCGAGTGCATCGGACTTCACCAACTGCTACCGCGTGAACGGTGGATTCGGCGGTTTCGGGCCCGGCGGCTACGCACTGGGTTCGTTTAACTACGGCATGTTGGGATCGATCACGCAGCGCGACTCCGTGGCCAACGTCCATATCGGGATCCCGCACAAAAAGGATGCCGGCAAAGACGACGTCCAGGTGCTCTTCGACAGCAGCTATTTGCTCAATAGCTTCTATACGAGCCCCAACGACATCGTGTCACCGTCCTATCTCGGCCAAGGCAACTGTACCGGGCTGACCGGCGTCCAGTGCGCCAATGCCATCGGGCTTGGAACGCCCGTATACCTCGCCCAATACCAGCTCACGTGCGGACCGCTCGTCGGCCATACGTTTAGCCAAGGCGGTCTCGCCGCACAGCACGGCTGCGTTACGGCAAGCGGCTACCCCAGCAGCTACGCAAGCCCGAATACGCCTATTCCGGCTACCACCCGCGATACGGCGACCAACAATCAGGACATCGTCAAGCTGCAGTACACCAAGAACATCGGCTCGACGTCGTTCCTGCGATTATATGGTTACACGTACTACAGCGCCTGGCTGCAGTTCGGACCCAACTGCGCGTATACGAACGTCGCGGCATGGGGTACTTGTGGAACGTCGCCCGACTACGAGCTGAGCTCGCACACACGGGGCGTCTCCGCGAACTACCAAAACCAGTTCAACGCGCAGAACCTGTTCGGCGCTCAGGTGTCGTACACGACTGCGGACTCGATCCGCGACAACAACACGCAGATGTTCAACGCCGGCGGCTCGCGCTCGCGCGCGGCCTTCGCAGTGAACGCTGCCGATCCGCTTAGCGGCTATTGTTTCGCCGGAAGCACAACCTCGGCGACTACGAGCAATCCGGTCGCCTGCGGCGCCGGGGCAACCAACGCAACGTGGGCCGACATCAACGGCGGTTTGGCGTGCGGCGGTGCCATTACGTCGAACTGCGTAGCGCCGCTTCCCACGAATAAGAACGGCGCTGCGAACTGCGGTATTCCGGGTAAACCCCAGTTCGGCACGGCGTGCACCTACCTGCTGGCCGAAAACAGCTTGTGGGCGACGTATAACAACATCATTCCGCAGTTCCTGTCGACGTCGCTGACCGATGAGTTCCGTCCCAGCGACCGGTGGCTGTTCAACCTGGGCGTGCGTCTCGACGACTTCACGTTCCTGGGCATGAACACCAATCAGCAGGCCGGCGGGCTGCCGGGCGGCAATCCCAACTACGCTGCCGTCCGCAACTTCTGGTACACGTCCTACAACCTGTCGAACTGCATCAGTACGACCGGCGTGATCGTCGGACGCTCGCCGGGTGCGGCATGTCCGTCCGGATACAAACCGGCCGCGCTGAACAACGTCGCTCAGCAGAACTTCAACTACCAGATCTACCAGCCGCGCATCGCAGGCACTTACACGGTCAATCCGGACAACGTGATCCGCTTCTCGTTCGGCCGGTACGTTCAAGCGCCGAACTCGGCGTTCGAGCAGTACAATCAGCTCGCTGAAGATCTGCCCAACGCGTTGCTCGGACCGATCTTCTACCCGTACGGCCGTAACTCGCCGGGTCTTCCGGTGTACCCCGCGACCTCGCTCAACTACGACGTTTCGTGGGAGAGCCACCTCAAGGGAACGGATTGGTCGTTCAAGCTGACGCCGTTCTTGCGTCAAACACAGGGACAGATTCAAACGTTCTTCATCAACCAGCCGACGAGCTTCATTTCAGGCCTAAACTCCGCGAGTCAGCGCAGCCAAGGCCTCGAGATGCAAGTACAAAAGGGCGACTTCTCGCGTAACGGCATTTCGGGCATCCTGGCGTTTGCCTATACCAACTCGTACGTGAAGTACGGCACGCTGACCAACGGCACGAACGTGATTACGCCGTCGGATGCCGCGATCGCCAACTACAACGCCTATACGAAGGCGTGTGCGGCCGGCGGGAATCTGCACGGCCAAATGCAGTACGGCCTGCCGTTGTGCGGGAGCACCAGCAACGGGTTGGCGGCGGCGCCCTGCTACACGCAGAAAGGCACGCCGGATCCGGCCTGTAAAGCGGGTGACGTCGCCAATCCGTACTGGAACGTGGCGGGTCAATCGCTGATCAATCCGGCGGAGAACTTCCCGACCTACTCGATCTTCCCGGGCGGCATCGGCAGTTCGGGGGCCGCCTTCGGAGCTCCGTACGTCGCGACCCTCTTGTTGAACTACAAGCACGACAAGTTCGCGATCACCCCGTCGTTCCAATTCCAGGGCGGCGGACGGTACGGCTATCCGATCTCAACGCCGGGTATCGATCCGGCCGCCGGCGGTTGTCAGCCGCTGGGCGGACCGTTCGGCAATCGCTACAGCGCACCGACGTGCAATGCAACGATGGCGATTCCGGACACGTATACGGGGCAGTTCGATAACCTCGGGTCGTTCTTGCAACCGAACGAGTTCACCATGAACCTGCAGCTGAGCTACGACGTGAGCCCGCGCCTGTCGCTGACGGGCGTGCTTGCGAACATCGTTAACAACTGCTGGGGCGGAACCGCGCAAGCTTGGACCTACGCTAACGGCCAGGTTTGCGGTTTCGCCGCAGGCGGGTTCGCCGGGACGATCTTTCCGGTAGGCAACGTGTACAATCCGGGCGACCACATTCAGTCGTTCGTGAAGTACCCGTATCAGCCGCTCTTCGGTCCGTTCAACCAAAACGGCAACTCCACGAAGACCCCGTTCAACTTCTACGTGACGGCGAAGATCAAGATCTAACCGCGATCGGCGTCTTAAGCGCAGAAAAGAGAAAGGGCCTCGGCAAAACGCCGGGGCCCTTCGCTATGCGGCAATGCTTCGAACCAGTGCGGTAAAGTCGGGGCGCTTTTCGAGGGCCTTGAAAATCGGCAGAATTGGAAGCAACAGCAACGCCGAGTCGCGATCGCGGTACGCGTTCTGCAATAACGCCATGGCCTCGTCTTCGCGTCCGCAATTTGCGGCCCCCATGGCGAGATTCCACGAGCTCACGTAACGCAAGCGCGACAACGCGAGTAGTTCGCGATACGTACGCTCGGCACTTTCGCGTTCGCCCAACATCGACCAGGCGCACACCAGCAGCGGCAGCCGGTACACCGCATCCTCCGAGTCGTCGGAAGGTTCCGAAACGATCTCGCTGAGGGCGCAATCGGGTTTGCCGGCGAGCAGATATGCCATCGTGAGAAAGCGACGGGCGAAGACGAACTTCGGATCCATCGCCAGAATGTTTCCAATGGCCGCGATCGCATCGTCGTGCTTTCCGGCGTGTGAGAGAATGCGCGCGTCAAGTAATTGCAGCGGAAGCGACGCTGGATGGTTTGCGAGCGCCTCGCGGACCTCCGAGGAGGCCTCGTGGAATTCCGAGCGATAGAGGTGGAACCAGGCGGCGTTATTACGCGCGAAGGCGAGGCTCGGATCGACGCTGAGCGCGGCATCGAGGTTTCGGCGCGACATTCCCCAGTCCCACTGCGCGCACAGCTGTAACTCGGAAAGTGCCGACAGCGCCGGCGCGGATTTCGGGTCAAGCTTTAGGGCGCGCTCGACGTAGAGCTGCGCGTTCGGCATCGCGATCGAGGCCGGCTCGTGCCAATACTCCGCGAGGAGCATCCACGCACGTCCAAGCGTTACGAATGCCGAAGTAAAAGCGGCGTCCGCTTCCACGGCCTTTCCCAATGCCGCTATGGCAGCGCGAAGGGCCGGCTCCGTTCTCCGGTCGAGCAAATAGTTGCCGCGGCAGTAGTGCTGAAGGGCGTCGGCGTTGTCCGTGAGCGCACCGTGCGCTGCGTCCGCCGCGTCAGCCAGCATCGCGCCGGTTTCCGAAGCGATCCTGCTGACCGGAACGGCAAGCCGGTAACCGCGGCCTCCAATCGTGAGAATGTAACGGCCTTCGTCGCGACGCTCGCCGAGAATCTCGCGTAAGAGATAAACGTGCTGCGTGAGATTCGTATCGGTAACGCCCTCGGCGCCCCACACGCGCAGCGCGAGGGCATCGCGCGTCACACATTCACCGTCCGCTTCGAGCAGAGCTAGAAGAATCTGGAACGGACGCTCGGAGAGTTGGCGGCACGACGTGCCGCGATGCAGTGTGCGCCGGTCGGCGTCGAGACGGAACGGCCCAAAGCAATAGCAGCGCCGCGTCATTTTACTTTCCTTGATGCCCCGCGGCGATGCTTTCTCCTGCGGTATGCGGTCTATATAAATTTAGATAAAGAGCGCTACGTTCAAAAAAGCCCGAGCAAGCGCAAGCTCGGTCAGCAAAGGCTTATCCGTAGTCCTTGAACGGATCGTCGCTTTTCACCGCGTCGACGAAGTTGTCGACGTGAAATCCCGGCACCATCCGATAGCCGACGTCGGTGATCCACGAGTTGCCGGTGGCAAACGGCTTGCGCTTGACGTACGCCGCC
>JAFAHZ010000275.1 GCA_019236975.1 Vulcanimicrobiota bacterium
TGGAGATACCCGCCTCCGCAACGCGCCGAAACATTTCGAGTTCGGTTTCCATCCGGCGCGTGGGCGACTCGATGTCGCCGCGAATGACGCGCACCCACGTCAGCCGTCCCGACGACGTCACGCCGGTTACCGGCCGATGATGATCGTAGCTTTCGTCGACCATGGTTCCCCGATCGCTCTGCAGCCCTTTGATCGAATACGCCGTGCCGGTGCGGTTGGCAAAACCGGCGGCCTTGTGATGCATCACCTTCGCACCGTGCTCGGCGAGTTCGGTCATCTCCGCGAGGGACGCACGCTCGATCGTGCGTGCGCCGGGAATACGGCGCGGATCGGCGGTCATCGCACCGCTGACGTCGGTATAAATATCGACGCGCTCAGCACCCAGCGCGTGGCCGATTGCAATAGCAGACAGATCGGTGCCACCGCGTCCGAGCGTCGTCACGACGCCGTCGGCGGTCGCGCCTTGGAAGCCGGCGACGACCGGCACGCGTCCCGCGTCGAGCTCGTCGCCGATCGGCGCAGGATCGACGCGTACGATCGTCGCGTCGCCGTGCCGGCCGTCGGTAAGGATCCCCGCTTGCGCGCCGGTCAGCGCGACGGCGTCGATGCCGTCCGCGCACAGTTCGTCGGCGAACACCGCGGCGGAAATCAGCTCGCCGGCCGCCAGCAGCAGATCGGCATTGCGCGTCGCGCTGCGCCCTGCGACGAGCGATAGCAGGGAGTCGGTCGCGTACGGCTCGGGCGGGCGCCCCATCGCCGACACGACCGCGACGGTGCCGAACCCGGAGTCGCGCGCGTCGCGAATCCGCGCAAATGCGATCGCGCGCTGATCGGCGGTCGCAAGCGACGTTCCACCGAACTTCAACACCGCGACGCGATTCATCGCGCCGCACCGGGTGCGTGCTGCAGCGACAGATATCCCTTGGCAATGAGGAGCTCCAAAATCTGCACGGCATTGGTCGCGGCGCCCTTGCGCAGCTGATCGCCGATACACCACAACACGAACTCGTGATCCGACTCCGCGCGCAGCCGCGCCACGTGCACGTCGTCGCTGCCCTCGACTTCGCGCGGCGTCACGATGCCGTCGCGGTGAAAAACGATGCCTGGCGCGCGATTGAAGGCGGCGGCAAGCTCGTCGAGCGTGGTTTTTCGTTCCGTTTCGAACCAGACCGCCGCCGAATGCGCCGTCCGGACCGGAACGCGAACGCAGGTCAGGCTCGCCCGCAGTTCCGGCAATCCCAAAATCTTGCGCGTTTCCTCGCGCACCTTGCGCTCTTCGCCGCTGTAGCCGGTCGCGTCGAATGCGCCGACTTGCGGAATGACGTTGCGCGCGAGCGGCCGCGGAAAGACGGTCGCCGGGGGCTCGTCGCCGCCGAGCACCAGCGAACGCTCGTCTGCGAGAAACTCATCGAGGCCGGCGCGTCCGGCCCCGCTCGCGGCTTGATAGGTGGACGCGTGCATCCCGTGCAGTCCGGCAACGTCGCGCACCGGCGCGAGAGCCGCACAGAGCACGATGGCCGTGCAGTTGGCGACGGGAAGGAGCCGGTGCTCGCGCCGGATGGCATCGCCGTTGATTTCGGGAACGACGAGCGGTACGTCGGACCGCATCCGAAACGTGGCGCTGTTGTCGATCACGACCGCGCCGAGCTCGATCAGCTTTGCGGCGTAGCGATCGCTGGCGTCCTCGCCGCCGGCGAAAAACACGACGTCGTGCCCCTGCAACGCAACCGGATCGACCGCGCGCACGTCCAGCTGTCGTTCGCGAAAGCGTACCGCCCCGGCGCGATCGCGCGAGCCGAACGGCGACAATCGATCGATCGGAATGCTGCGCTCCTCGAGGACGCGCAGAATCGTCTCGCCAACCGCCCCGGTCGCACCGACTACCGCAACGTGCAGGCTCATTCTCGCAGCACCGCATCCAAGCCGACGACCAGCCCGCGCACGTGCATCACGGCTTTTATGGCGGCGAACATTCCGGGAACGAACGATTCGCGCGAAAACGAGTCGTGGCGCAGCGTCAGCAGCTCGCCGCTGCCACCGAAAAGAACCTCTTGATGCGCGACGAGTCCGGGCAGGCGAACGCTATGAATCGCGGGCATCTTTCCCGCAACGCGCGCGATGCGTTCGGCGGTCAGCAGCGACGTCCCCGAAGGAGCGTCTTTCTTCCCGGCGTGATGCATCTCCACGATCTCGGCCGATGGCAAATACTTCGCCGCTTCCTCGGCCAGACGCATCAGCAACGCGGCGCCGATCGAAAAATTGGGAACCAGCATTCCGCCGATACCGCGTTCGGCGAGCGTTGCCGCCAATGCCGCGCGTTCGTCGTCGGCCCAGCCGGTCGCTCCGATGACCGGCCGCACGCCTTGCGCTGCGGCCTGCATCGAAATGTCGACCGAACCGGGGCGCGTCGACAGGTCGAGCAGCACGTCGGCGCGAGACAACAGCTCCCCGAGATCGTCGGTGATGCGCTCGTAAGGAACGGCAACGCGTGCGTAACCTCCAGCGTACTCAAGCGCCCCCTGCGCGCTCGCCAGTGCGGCACGTGCCACGTGCCCCATCTTCCCCAACGCGCCCGCGACAGCCACCCTAATCATTGCACCACACCGGTCTGCAGCTTACGTCATCGCAACGATAGAAGGGCCGGGACGATTAGGAAAACTTGGAAAAGGTTTGCCTCAGGTCTGACGACATGAGGCTACACCTTTTCCAAGGGGGCGTATTTGAGCATCAGCATTTTCTGCCCGACGTTCGGAAAGTCGATCGTCACCAGGCCATCGCCGCCGGCGCCGACGACGTTTTGAATCGTCCCTTCGCCCCATTTCGGATGCCGCACGCGGTCGCCGGTTTGCAAACCGAGATGGATGCCGGCACCGGCCGATTCGTGAATCGCGACCTCGCGCCAGCGGCCGCCCGACGGACGCGGCAGCGGAACGCTGTCGCTTTCGAGCACCTCGAGGTTCGGCATTTCCTCCAAGAAGCGCGATTTCGGGTACGCATAGGTATTGCCGAAGAGCGCGCGCCGGTAGGCGAAGCTCAAGAACAGCCGGTCGCGCGCGCGCGTCACACCGACGTACGCTAGGCGGCGCTCCTCCTCGAGCTCGTGCGTGTCGGTCAGCGCGCGGCTGTGCGGGAAGACCCCTTCTTCCAGGCCCGTGAGAAAGACGCTGGAAAACTCCAAGCCCTTCGCGCCGTGCATCGTCATCAGCGTGACGTACGATGCGTCTTCTTCGAGGGCGTCGAGGTCGCTGATCAACGCGATATTCGCGAGGAATCCGCCGAGCGTCGCATCGGGATCCAGCGATTCGTACTCGCGGGCGACGCCGACGAGTTCTTGCAGGTTCTCCAAGCGCGCGCGCGCGTCGTGCGTATCCTCCGCCTGCAGCTCGCGGACGTATCCGGAATCTTCCATCACGGTGACGAGCAAGTCGGCGACGCGCATCGATTCCGCGCGCTTGCGGAAGTCCGCAATCAGTTCTGCGAAACGCTCGAGTTCCCTGAGCTTCTTAGGCACCGCCGTCCGCAGCAGCTCGCCGTCGAAGATGGCTTCGCCGACGGAAAGGTGGGCAGCCGACGCCGCCTGCACGAGCGCGGCCAGCGTTTGCTGTCCGATACCGCGTCGTGGGACGTTGACGATGCGCTTGAACGCGAGCGCATCCGATGGATTGAGGATGTAGCGAAGGTACGCGATGACGTCCTTGACTTCGGCACGCGCGTAGAAACCGACGCCGCCGACGACGCGATACGGAATGCCCTCGGCGAGCAGCGCCTCTTCGAACACGCGCGACTGCGCGTTGGTGCGGTAGAGCACCAGGAAATCGCGGTACGCCGAACCGTCGCGAACGAGATTCTTGACCTTCTCGACGACGTAGCGCGCTTCGTCGCGCTCGGTGGCCGCGGGGTAGACGGTGAGCGGCTCGCCTTCGTCGCGCCGGGTGAACAGTTTCTTCGGCGCGCGCGTGCGGTTGTTGGCCACCATAGCGTTGGCGGCATCGAGGATGCGCTGCGTGCTGCGATAGTTCTCTTCGAGCTTGAAGATCGCCGCGCCGCGAAAATCTTCTTCGAACCGCAGGATCATCCGATAATCGCTGCCGCGCCACGAGTAGATCGACTGGTCGTCGTCGCCGACGACCGTAATATTGCCGTGGTGGGCCGCAAGGAGCGCTACCAGCCGGTACTGCGCGGCGTTGACGTCCTGATATTCGTCGACGAGGACGTACTCGAATCGCCGCTGATACTTCTCGCGCGTGGCCTTGTCGCGCTCGAGCAGATCGATCGTGCGAACGATCAGGTCGTCGAAATCGAGCGAGTTCGATTCGGCGAGCCGGCGCTGATACTCCGTGTAGACGTTGGCGATGCGCTCGCCCGTGAACGACGTCTGCGTTTGCGCGTACTGCTCGGGCCAGAGCAGAGCATTTTTCGCCTTGCCGATCTCCGCCAGGCACGCGCCCGGAGACAACTGCCGCTCGTCGTAATCCAGATCGTCGAGGATCTCTTTGACGAGCTGGCGCTGGTCGGTATCGTCGATGATCGCGAAGTTGGGCGCGATGCCGATGCGCGATCCGTCGCGACGCAAAATGCGAACGCACATCGCGTGGAAGGTTCCGACCCAAATGTCGCGCGCAACCGGACCCGCCATCGAAAGCAGGCGCGATTTCATCTCACCGGCCGCTTTATTGGTAAACGTGACCGCCAAAATATGGTCCGGATCGACGCGTAATTCGCGCATCAGATAGGCAATACGGTGGGTGAGAACGCGGGTTTTCCCGCTTCCGGCACCGGCAAATATCAAAACCGGGCCATCGGTCTTTCGAACGGCGGCGTCTTGCGCGTCGTTAAGGACTTCCGTCTCCAGGAGCATTGTTACGTATTCGCCATGGGGCCGTTATGGGCCCCCCAGATAATTATCGCACCGCGCGCAGCGTCCGGGGTTGGCGCGCGGCCATCGCATAGGCCCCCGCCAGCAGCGCTAACGTGGATTCGGCGCCCATATTACGATTGACCGAATCTTCGCCCAGGCCGTCGTAGCATCCGCCGCCGTGCACCATCGCGATGCCGCGCGAGTTCTTCCCGTAGTACCACGCGAGCGCAAGCTCCGCGCTCGCGGCCCGAGCGGGATCGCCGGCGGCATCGTAGGCCGCGAGCTCGGCATCGATCATCGCGTAGGCCTCTAGCGGCTGCTGGGCATAGCGGGCACGGGGCCCGCCGCGCGGATACCATCCGTCGTTACCGATCGGCACGAACACGCCGTCCTCAAATACGATCCGCTCGTAAAAGGCGAGCGTTACCAAGCCGAGATCGAGATAGCGGGATTCACCCAGTGCGTGTCCGGCGCGGATCAAGACTTCGGGAAGCCGCGCGTTATCGTACGTCATGATCGGTTCGAACCACGCCCAGTCGTCTGAGTGCTCGCGGTCGTAGGCGCCAACCAGCGTATCGGCCAGGCGCCGTAACACGGCGGCGTAGGATTCGTCGTGGACCGTCGCATACGCGTGGACCGATCCCAGCATCGCGTAAGCGCGCGATCGCAGGAACTCGAAGGATTCCGCGGCCGCGAGGCCGCGATCGAAGAGCATCCGGCATACCCGCCGCCACTGCTCGCGCGGTGCGTAGCGAATCCCGTAGCCCAGCGCCCACAGTGCGCGTCCGCAACTGTCTTGCGTACCGACGTCGTCGAGCCAAGCGCGTTCGTACGACATGAAGTTGTGGAACCGGCCGTCTTCGAGCTGGGCCGACTCCAAGAACGCGAGATACGTCGATGCCAGTTTGTCGGCCAGTTCGTCGCGCGGCGCGAGCTGCAGGGCCTGCAGCGCCACGATAAACGCCCGCGCTACGTCGTCGGTGCAGTAGCCGGTCTTGCGATTGGGAACGTTTTCGGTGGCGTGTTGAATGACGCCCGCGTCGTCGGAAAGTACGGCCAGGTGCTCGAGCGTCGGCAGCGTCGGCATACAGAGCGCTTAGGCGGTGTTCACCAGTTCCAGCGAATCCGGCGGCGCCAGTTCGAGGAACAGGTTGCCGTACTCGACCGCGAGGTGCGGCCACGTCATCTGGCGACCGAACCGGTACGCGCGGCGCTCGGTCGCGCGCCGCAACGCCGGATCGTCGAGCAGTATATTGAGTTCGCGCGCGATCGATGCCGCGTCCCGGAACTCGCATAAAAACCCGCGATTGTGGGCGAGCAGCTCTTGCGCGTAGAGGTAGGGCGTCGAGACGATCGCCTTACCGCAGCCGACCGCATATGCCAGCGTGCCGCTCACGATCTGTACCGGGTTGAGGTACGGGGTGAGGTAGATGTCGGTTGCCGCTAGATAGCCGACGAGTTCGTCGAAGTCGAGATATTTGTCGACGAGCTGCACGTTGTATTGCAGTCCGAACTCGCGCACCATCGCCTGGACGGATTCGCGATACGATTCGCCCTCGCGCCGGCGTACGACGGGGTGCGTCTCGCCCAATATGAGGTAGAGCACCTCAGGGTGGCGCTTGACGACGTCGCGCATCGCCTCGATCGCGTATTCCAAACCCTTGCCCCGGCTGATGAGCCCGAAGGTAGAGATGACCGTGCGCTGACCGATGCCGAACGACGCTTTGGCCGCGTCGGTGCTTTGGAATGGCACGTCGGGAACGCCGTGGTGGATCACGCGCAGCATCGCGGGATCGATTCCGTAGACGGTTTCGAGCAGCTCGCGACCGGTTTCCGAAAGCGAAACGACGCGCGCCGCGTGTTCGCACAGCTCGCGCGTCACCCGCAGCATCGTTTCGTCGGGTTCCGGCAAAACGGTATGCAGCGTCAGCACCGCCGGCTTCTCGAGCGCCTTGAGAAAATCGATGAGCCACTCACCGCGTTCGCCGCCGAATAACCCGTATTCGTGCTGCACGTTGATCATCTGCGACGGGTGGCGATTGGCGAAGCGCGCGATGTCGCCGTAGCTGTAGCGATCCTGCTCGGCGATTCGCGCCACCACTTCGGGTCCGTAGCGGCGGACTTCGCCGCCCGGCTCGTCGATGGCGATAACGTCGCTCGAGACGCCGAACGCACGGTTGTACGCGTCCACGACGTCTTTCGTGAACGTGGCGATCCCGCATTCACGCGGGGGGTACGAACCCAAGAACAAAGCACGCGGCGGCAGCATAGGAATCGTTAGCTCCTCCACTAGGACCTAAAATTACCCTGGGAAGGATGCGGGTAAAACCCGCTTGCCTGTCGGTCGGTTAGGCCCGTACGGGAGGACCCAAGCGGCTGCCCGGTTCGAGCACCTGCCCCGGATCGACGCTCACGTCGTGGCCGATGACGCTCCCCCGTCCGATTTGAGCCTTCGGGCCGATGGTCGCCCCGCTGGCCAGTATCGCTTCTTCTATAGTAGCGCCCGACCCGACGCTCACGCGCTCCCAGAGCACCGATTCGCGCACCACGGCGTTCGCGCCGATGCTGCATCCGCGGCCGAGCACCACGTTCGGGCCGACCTTCGCACTGGCGTCGACGACGACGTCTTCATCGGCGTGAACCGGCGGAACGACGCCAGGATGGCCCTTGAGCGCCTCGCCGCCGTTGCCGCTGATGCCGGGTTCGACCGTCAGCGGCATCGCGCCGCTGAGCACGTCGCGATGAGCCGCAAGATAGTTCTCCGGTCGCCCGAGATCGATCCAGTAGTCGGCTGTGGTGTAGGCGTAGAGGTCTTTGCCGGCGGCGATAACCTTAGGGAACGTCTCCCGCTCGATCGAGACGTTGCGCCCGGCCGGAATAAAATTGAGGATCTCGCGTTCGAGCAGGTAGGTACCCGCGTTGATTTCGTTGGTGGGTTCCTCGCCTTTTGGAGGCTTCTCGACGAACGCGCTCACCCGCCCGCCGCCGTCGTGAACGACGCAGCCGAACGAGGACGGATCGTCGACGCGGATGAGGTGCAGCGCCCCGACGCCGCCCTTCTCGTCGTGGTATCGGAGCATCGCGCGCAAGTCGAGACTCGTGAGCACGTCGCCGTTGAGCACGAAGAAGCGTCCCGTGATGTGCTGCTCGACGTTCTTGAGCGCTCCGGCGGTGCCCAGCGGCGTCTCCTCGATCACGTAGGTGATGTTCATGTCGAGGCGCGACCCGTCGCCGAAATAGTCGACGATCGCCTGAGGCATGTAGCCGGCGGGCAAGATGACGTCGCGAATCCCGGCTTCGTAGAGCCGCTCCATGGTCCGGGCCAGGAAGGGCACGTTCATGATCGGCACCATCGGTTTGGGCGTGCCGTAGGTCAGCGGCCGAAGCCGCGTCCCCTCACCCCCAACCAGCACGATCGCTTGCACCCGGTCCGCCTCCCTTGAATTGCTATAGAAACCGATTCTAGCGTGCCCCCAAAATCTTGGCAACGCAAAACTTCTGCGCCACCCAGTTGGCACAGGGCTCGCTTACTATTCCCTCATGGGACGGGTGCTACACGACTGGGCCGAAATTCAGCGCTACCACGACGAGGGTCACGGCCTCGTAGAATGCCAGGCCCGATTCGGGTTTTCACACACCGCCTGGGTCAAGGCGATCAAAAGGGGGCGCCTGCGGACGCGCCCGACCCGGTTTGCCGACCGCCGGCGCAAACACGATTGGGCTAAGGTTCAGGCGTACTACGACGCGGGCTTTACCTATCGCGAATGCCTCATACGGTTTTCAATTTCGCCGGCAAGCTGGTCGGCTGCCATAAAGCGCCGCGAGCTTACGGCACGCTCTCGAGCACTACCTCTGGACGTCATGTTCGCAAAAAATATGTCCCGAACGTCCATCAAGCGCAGGCTACTCGAGCTGGGAATTTTGGAAGAGTGCTGTGCTCGTTGCGGCAGTCGCGACTGGCACGGTCGCCGCTTGGCAATTCACATCGATCATGTAAACGGCGTCAAAGATGATTGGCGGCTCGAGAACCTTCGAATGCTGTGCCCCAACTGCCACAGCCAGACGCCCACGTTCTCCGCGAGAAACCTGAGGAATCCCCTTCGCAAAACGCGGGTTGAACGTTAAGTGAAAGAGCTATGGTGCGGGGATTAAGGCAGTTAAGCGCGGTAGAATCATCTTTACCGGCGCGGGAAGCGACCGGCGCCGTCGTCATGATTGGAGCGCGATCCAGGCGTACTACGATCTGGGGCATTCGCTTGTCGGCTGTATCGCACGGTTCCGCTTTTCGCGCGGCGCCTGGAGCAAGGCAGTTCGCCGTGGCGAAATCGTACCACGCCCGTTAGCGCTGCCTCTAGCGGTAATCATGGCGACGAGCAAGAGCCGACACACGATAAAGAAACGACTTCTGCAAGCCGGACTCTTGGAAAATCGTTGCGATTATTGCGGCCTCGAGGAGTGGATGGGCGAACCCCTGGTCGTGCAAATCGACCACGTGAACGGAAACCGCGCCGATCACCGCCTAGAGAATCTGCGAATGCTTTGTCCGAACTGCCATAGCCAGACCGAGACGCACTGCAGGCGGCCAAAGAGGGAGGCGCGGTTGCACGGCGCTTGAAAGTCGTGTACCATATGCGTCGCTATCGGTCCGGGTTAGCCAAGTCTGGTAAGGCACCTGACTCTGAATCAGGCATACGGTGGTTCGAATCCATCACCCGGAGCCATGGCCCTATCGTCTAGAGGCCTAGGACGCCGCCCTCTCACGGCGGTAACGCGGGTTCGAATCCCGCTGGGGCTACCAAAAAA
>JAFAHZ010000335.1 GCA_019236975.1 Vulcanimicrobiota bacterium
AGCGGCATCGATGCCTAACGCTCGCAGTTGAATCGCTTGAGCGGGCGTCACCTTCGGAAGGCCGCTCGCGGATAGATCCCGCAGATACGCTCCGTCAACGCGCAGCGCGCGCAGCGAGATCGTTTGGTCGGCGTCGATCTCTGCCGACCCGAAAAACGAGCGCAGGGATCGCACGTAAGCATCGTCGATACCCAGCGCTCGAAAGGCGACCAGCTTGTCGAAGGACAGATGCGGGTAGCCGGCGGACGCCATAGCGTCGACGTAGGCAATCGACAAATCGAGCATCGCTGCGGTGGCTTGCTGTTGCGCCGTCACGTCGTAATCGCGCTCGTTCATCGCCCGCTCGAATGCGGCGCTGGGCGCAAAGGTCGTCGATCCGCCGCCGCGGCCTTGCGCGAGCCATCCGTCGCACGCAAACGTGCCCGCGTCGCGCACGATCGAAAACGTGACGTGACGTCCGTTTTCGAGGAGCGCCGGCGTCAGCCCGAGTGACGACGGTGCCACGTCGCGCGAGCTGCTGCTGTGATGCTCGGCGTCGTCGATACGCAGTTCGAGATGCACGTCGCCCGGAACCGACGAGGGCGAAAGGGCCCACGAACCGTTGAGGGCGGCGATCAATGCCACGGCCGCAATCATAGAATCCCGCTCGCTTTCGCTAGATTTCAGCCGTGCCTTCCATGTAAAACGCGCAGCTGCCCTCGAGCTCCACTCGTTCGCCCAGCCAGCGGCACGTCAGGGCCCCGCCGCGCGGAGAAGCTTGATAGGCACGGATTTCCTTTTTGCCCAGCCGTTCGCACCAGTAGGGCGCGAGCGCGCAGTGTGCGCTGCCCGTGACGGGATCTTCGTCCACTCCTTGCGCCGGCGCGAAATAGCGGCTGACGCAGTCGTATCCTCGGTCGCCCGGCGCGGTCACGATGGTGCCGCGCGTCAGGCGAGCTATCGCCCGCAAATCCGGCTTGAGGCCGCGGACCGTCGAAGGATTTTCGAACACCGCCATGACGTTGAGTTCGTCTCGGAGCGCGATCTGCGGAACGGCACCGAGTGCCGCGACGAGTTCGTCGGGTGCGTCGAACGGTTGCGCGTTTCGGCGCGGAAAATTCATGACGAAACGGTCGCCGGTGCGGCGCACGTGCAGCTGCCCACTTTTCGTGTGGAACACCATCTCCGACGTCCCGGGCGCGAGGCGCTCGCTGACGACCCATGCGGTTGCGAGCGTGGCGTGGCCGCAAAGCGGCACTTCCGCTCCCGGCGTGAACCAGCGGAGGTTCCAGCCCGAGCCGTTGCGCACGACGAAGGCGGTCTCGGCAAGGTTGTTCTCGCGAGCGATCGCCTGCATCAAGCTATCGTTGGGAAACGCATCGAGCGGCATCACGGCGGCAGGGTTTCCGGCGAACTTCTCGTCGGAAAAGGCGTCGATCTGAAAAATTGGCGTCCGCATAGCATATACGTAACAGATGAGGACAATAGGGACGGTCCGCGGCGTTACGTCGGCGTGGCTTTCATCCATTCGATCGTCGTGGCAATACCGTCCGCAAAGGAGGTCTTGGAATAATCGCCCAGATGCCGGCGCAACGCGGAGTCGTCCAGAATAAAGCCGCCCTCGAAAAGATAGTACATCTCGGCGACCTCACGCATGAACGGAACGCCGATGCCGATGGTTTGCAGCATGAACTTGGAAACCGAGCGCATTTTCGGCTTGGTGCGCAGCGTGCTGTACACGGTGTCGACGAACGTTTGGGCGCCGATTTCCTGACCGCCGAGGTTCCAACAGCGGCCGTACGCGTCGTCGAGTGATGCCAGCTGCAACAGCGGAGCGGCCGCATCGGGGACGTAGATGAACTCCCGTTTCACGTTGAGCGGTCCGACGAACGATGCCGTTTTCCCGGCAAGCGCCTCGCGCATAAATGCGTTCGCGTACGAGAGATCGGCGTGCGGCCCGTAAAAATCCGGCAGGTGCACGACCAGCGTCGCGAGTTCCGGTCCGTTGCGCTCGAGCACGGCTTGCTCTTGCTCGAGCCGGTATCGGCCCTTCTTCGTCTCGGGCCGGTGAGGCTGCGACTCGGAAACGGGCGTTGCCAGCGCGGGCCCGTAACTGTAAACCGGCGCCACGTGCACGAAGCGCCTAACCCCCGCAGCCTGAGCGCCATCCAGCGCGTGACGTACCATGACCGGATGTTTTTCGAACTCCGTGTACGGCGCGCCGGCGAGATAGAACACGGTGTCGATCCCTTTGGCGGCGCCGGCCACGCCTTCGCCGCTAAAAAAGTCGGCGCTCGCAGCCTCGGCGTTCGGAAAGTCCTTTTTCAAGCGTTCCACGTTGCGTCCTACGACGCGATACGAGATCGATTCGCGATCGAGTTCTCGTGCGAGTACGTGCCCGATCGCACCGCCGGCTCCGAAAAGGGCGACGCCTCCGGTCTCTTCACTCTGGTTCATACGAACGGTACTTGAGCGCGGCTCGGTTGCTTCCTGTGGGAGGACCGGCACACGCGGGAGGCGAGAACTCGTTGCGATGCCGGAGCTCCCCGACGTCGCCGCATACGTCATCGCGCTCGAAGATCGCATCGCCGGTCAGCCGCTCGAACGGATTTCGATCGTGAACCCGTTCGTTTTACGCACGGCGGATCCGCCGCTTCCGGTCATCGAAGGGCGCGTCGTACGATCGCTGCGGCGCATCGGCAAACGCATCGCGATCGGCTTCGAGGGCGGCTACTGGCTGGTCGTCCACCTCATGATCGCCGGACGGCTGCACTGGAAAGAGCCGGCCGCACCCGCCGGGGGACGGAACACGCTTGCGAGCTTGGGTTTTCCCAACGGCGTCCTAACCCTGACCGAAGCCGGCTCGAAACGGAGGGCATCGATATCGCTCGTGCACGGAGAAGCGGCGATCGCGGCGATGGATCCGGGCGGAATCGACGTCTTCCAAAGCGATCTGCCCGCATTTCGCGCGGCGTTATCGGCGGAAAATCACACGCTGAAGCGCGCGCTCACCGATCCGCACGCGATCGACGGAATCGGTAACGCTTACTCCGACGAGATTCTGCACGCGGCAAAGTTGTCGCCGCTCGCCATGACGAAAAAGCTCACCGACGAACAATGGCAACGGCTCTACGACGCGACGCGCGAAACGCTGCAGCGCTGGATAGACCGCCTGGGTGCCGGCGCGCGCGTCACCTTCCCCGAAAAAGTGACGGCTTTTCGTCCCGGCATGGCAGTACACGGAAAGTATCGCGAGCCGTGCCCGGTTTGCGGCGAGCCGATTCGGCGTATCCGGTACGCGGATAACGAAACGAACTACTGCGCTCGCTGTCAAACCGGCGGTAAGGTGCTTGCCGACCGCGCACTCTCGCGTTTATTGAAGTAGCGGGATGACAAACCTAAACCGCGAGCGAAGCGGGCGACGAAAGAAAGGACGGGTTCATGACCTATCGTTCGAAGCTCAATTGTGCGCTTGCTTTGACGCTCGCGTTCGCCGTTACGGGCTGCGCCGGGACCGGAGGCACGAATCCGGCGGCGGGATCCTTCGCAGCTAAGCACGGGATGACGAGCGACGCGCCGCCCGCGATCGACGGCATCGCGGGCAAATACGCCGGCAACCTCAAGGATCCGCTGCTCGGAGCGGGCGGCGCCGTCGTGTCGCTCAGTCAAAGCGCGAGCAGCGCCGGCGGCCTGATGCAGATCCAAACTGCCAAAGCATCGGCAACGGTCTCGCTGGCATTGAACGTCTCATCGGCAAACGCGGTAACCGGCACCGGCATCGTCGTCGTAAAGGCGCTCCCGCCGTGTTCGATCGACGTGACGGCGACGTACGATCCAAAGACGATTACGCTTCAAGGCAAATACACGGGCTTCAACAACTGCTCCCAAACCGGCCACTTCAAGCTGAAAGAGGACTGCTATTACGACGTCGCAACTCCGGTTGCCGGCGCATTAAAGCCTCGCGCGTTCCCCAAACCGTGTTAGAAGGCCGACGCAACTCGAACGGCTCGTTCTTCGCTCCACGACGCACCCTCCGTACGAAGCGCGTCGAACTGCGACTCGCCAAGCGCCGATCGGAGCCGCTCCTCGAATTGGTTCCATAGCCGGCGTTCCAAAGGGCCGGCGTCCGCCTGGAATCGCTGGTTGCGCGGTTGCGCGTAGCCCAGCAGGCGCGCGGCTTCGGCAGCATCGCTTTCCGAAGCCAGGATGGCGACGCAGAAGATCGCGTCCGGCAGATGCACGTCATCGTGAACGTCGCTTGCGAGTTGGAGCGCTTCTCGCGAGAACGAAATGGCCCGCTCGCGTTCGCCGGAAGCCCAATAAACCTTCGCGGCGATTCCCGCAACGGCAATGCGCAAATCGTCGCGCGCGGTGGCTCGGGCTTCGCCGGCCAGCCGGCCGGCGAGCTCGGCGTTTCCGGCTTTGAACTCCGCGTCCGCCCACCAGCACAAAACGCGCGACCGTTCCGCTTCGCGCTCGAGGTCGCGAAACAGTTCGGCGCTCTCTTCGTATCGCTTCCGCGCCTTTTCGATATCGTGCGCTTGAAATGCGTTGCCCGTTCGCGCCAAAACGGCAGCGAGAACGCCGCGGTCGTCCAGCGTTCGCGCTGCTGCGACGGCACGATCTCCGGCCTCCGACGCCTCCTCGGGGCGTCCCGTGTTTTCGTACTGCTGCGCGACCTGCGATAGCGCACGAGCCGTTCCGCGCGCGTCGGAAATGCTTTGGTATGCCTTCAGTGCCGTCTGCGAGGACGCGAGCGCCTCGGCGTAAGCCCCTTGATTGTTGCTCAACATCGACAACACGTAATACAGTCGCGCTCGAACGGCGGGAGTCAGCGGCGCGTCGTTCGCGGCCGCGCGATTGCACCACTCGATTCCCTCTTGTAACAGCGTGAGCCGTAAGAAGACCACGCCGAAGCTGCCCGCAAGCCGCGCCGACAGTTCGCGACGGTCGACGGCATCCAGGGCCCACCGCAGCGATGCGCGCACATTGTCCAGCTCGCGCGCGTTACGCGTCAACCAATCGGGTTTGGGGCCGGCGTCGAACTCTTCGTATGCCTCGTCGGCTAACGCCGCAAACGTGCGAGCGTACCGATCCAGCGCCGCGCCGGCTTCGCCGTTGCGCTCGAGCCTCTCGCGAGCGTATT
>JAFAHZ010000078.1 GCA_019236975.1 Vulcanimicrobiota bacterium
CGTATATGCCGCTGCAAGAGCTCATCGACGAGATCGGTTCCGGCGTCGCATTCTCGGGATGGGAAGAGGGCGGCGAACTCGCCGGCGTGATGGGCCTTCAACGCGTTGGGGACGTCACGCTCATTCGCCACGCCTACGTCCGCACGGCGTCGCAAGCGCATGGTATCGGCTCGAAACTCCTGCAAGCGCTGATCGATCGCACGCCTGGCCCGCTCCTCGTCGGAACGTGGGCCGACGCGACGTGGGCCATACGCTTCTACGAGCGTCATGGTTTTCGTTTGGTCGGCGATGTCGACCGCAAGAATGGTTTGCTGGACGAACATTGGACGATCCCGCGACGCCAGCGCGACGTCTCCGTCGTTTTGGAATACGTGCGCTAACTCAGGTCGACCATTCCCACACGTTCCAGAACGAACCCGCGGAGGCGGGTTCCGGGCGGCATGCGGCAGAACCCTTAAACATGAAACTGCATCGTTCGGGCTTGATCCTCGGCGTATGTGCCGCGTTGCTTGCCGCGTGCTCGAAAGGAATGACGCCGGCGGCCCCGAGCGGGTGGAACGCCGTTGCGAGGATCCCGGCGCAGCGCGTTTTCGTGGTCCCGGGCTCCGTGCATGCAAAAGCAATGCGCCCCTTCGTTCTCCCGCGGCAAGGCACGCGACACGTCTTCCCGCCGCAGACGTTCGAATCGATGCACCGGCCCAACGTCACCCCGCCGCCGCAGCAGAACATGACCTACCACGGTGGTCCCGTGCAGCACGTCCCCACCGTGTATCTCGTCTTCTACGGCTTCAGCTTTACCGGACCACCGTGGACCGATGCGGTCAACGATCCCGACGGTGTGGCCGCCTACGTCGAAAATTTCTTCACCGATCTCGACTGCACGACGTGGATGAACACGACGACCCAGTATAGCGACACGACCGGATACATCACCAATCCGTGCACGAGCATGCTGGCCGGAACGTACGTCGATCCCTCGCCGCCGCCGACGAATCCGTTTCACGAGGCCGACCTGTACAACGAAGTCTACAGACTCCAGAACCACTACGGGATTGCGTACAACGTCAATACGAACTGGGTAGTCGTCACGCCGCACGGCATGCAAGAGAATGACAATACGAACTTCGGGAAGTTCTGCGCCTACCACTCGTATTATTACATCAGCACGACTCCGACGCAGCCGTTTACGTTACTGCCGTACGTACCCGACGCCGGGCCGGTCTGCGGAGCGAGCTATCTCGCGGGCGGGAGCGGCGTTCTCGAGGGCGTCAGCATCAACGCCGGGCACGAGGAAGCCGAAACGCAGACCGATCCGTTCATCGACGGCTGGTATGATACGAGTTACACCGCGCCGTACTGCGATCCGTCGATCTACGGCGCAAACCCTACCTGTGAAATCGGCGACAAGTGCTCGTGGGACGGACAGCTGCAGAACACCACGCTCGGTAACGGCGGCATCTTTGCGACGCAGCCACTTTGGAGCAACGCCAGCACGAGCTGCGTGCAGAGTTACACGGCGGCTCCAACGTTCGGGCCCGTGCACATTCATCCCAAGACCGTGAAATTTTTTGCCGTCGGGTCGTCACACGACAAGTCGATAACCGTCACACAAGCGAATTACACCGGTAAATTCACGCTCGGCGGCGGCACCTGCCACGGCATCGCCAAAATTCACGCAACCGCGAACGCCGGCGGTCGTGGAACGTTCACGATCACGCCGGACCGCTTCGCGCAGTGCTCGATGAAGTTCGTAGGCGGCAACTCGCTCGAAGGAAGCCTCACCGTCGACATCCTCCACTAGGCGGCCGATAACTAGGGTTATGAATAGACGGCGCTGGGTGCCCTTGTTTGCGTTATGCCTGGGGGCGTGCTCGGGCGCTCGCAGCGCCGGGCCTCTTCCCGTCGCGCAGCTGAACTCGACGCGAGCGCAACCTCCCAAAGCCGCCGACCCCTGCCACCCCGCCCACGGCGTTCTCGGCGGCGTCTGCCAAACCACGAAGTTCACGCTGCCGTTCGGGACGTGGCACGTGGGAGCCGAGGGGTTTGTCGTGTACGCAACGGAGTCGATCGTGATCGACGGCGACATCGTGTTCGACCCGGGATCGCCGCTCGGGCTCTATTCGCCCTCGATCACGCTCAACAACCGCATCGACGGGAATGGCGCTACGGAGCGCACCGCGAAAACGCCTCAGGCCGTCACCGACGTCATCGATGGCTGCACGGTCAACGATCCGAACCAAGAGGTGACGATACCCGGCGGTGACAGTCTGGCCGTCGTTGCTTTTAGCCAAGCCGACTGCGACATCGAATTGGGCGGCGTGTACGTCCACCAGGGATCCACCGGATCGTCGAAGCCGCTGCTGAAGAACGGTCTTCCCGGCGGTAGCATATTCGTCGGAACGAGCAAAGCCATCGACGCGGCACGGCGCCTCGCCAGCCAATCCAATTTCGGTACGAAAATCAAAGCGTTCGCTCCGGACGTCGTCGGCACGAATCACTCAAGGTGGTTTGCCGGCAACGGGGGAGACGGTGTTTCGAACTGTGACCCGAGATTCGACCGAGCGGAAAATGCATGGGACATCCTCCTCGGCAGCGGCGCTCGCGGAGGAAACGCCGAGTTTTACGTCATTCGCGACATCAAGAACCTCGAGCTGCACGGTGGGACCGGCGGCAGCGGCGGAACGTGGTGCCAGCCGGTCGTTGACGGAAGTGCCGGCGACGCCAACGCGCTGGGCCAGATTATCGTCGAGGGCAGCGGTGGCCAGGGCGGTGACGCCTTGGTAAACCGCGGAGATTCCACGAACGACGGTGGGGGCGGCGGCATCGCGAGCGTACCGCAGGAAGTCAGCGGAGTGATGAACGACGGCACCGGCTGGTCTTCAGCGACCGAAGCCGGCAACGGCGCGAATATCGATCTCACCCTCGCCTCAAATGGTAAAGGCGGACGCGGAGGCCACGAGGGTGGCCCCGACGGGAAGTACGAGCAACTCTACATTGAAGGCGGGAGCGGCGGCACGGCATCTGGGACGGGCTCACTCAATGGTGGAACGGCCGGCACGGTTTCGATAAACGTTCCCGATGCGCCCACGGTACCGTTTCCGACCGGTTACATCCAGGTCGAAGCGTTTTACGGCGGCTCCGGCCAAAGCAACTGCGGCGCATATCCTGGGCCCGGCGGAAACGGCGCTGCCGCCGGAACGATCGAGCTGTACGGTCACGTGGACGCGGCGATCCTCAACGTCGCTGAATACAGTTTTACCGGCGGAAGCGCTGGAAGCGGTTCATCCGTTGGTACGATTGGCGGGCCAGGGACGTTGGACGTCAACGGTACCAAATCGTCGCTCGGAAGCGCCGGCGGAGCGGGCAACACGTGCTAGGGGCTTTCATCGTCGCGATTGCAGCGACAACGGCCGCTCAAATCGCTCATTCCCTCCCGACGGCGCCGCCGCTGCGTACGCCGCCGCGTGGTGCGTTGGCGCGGCCCAGGTTGAACCCGCAAGCCGCATACGTGTACTACAATTCGGCGGTTCCCGACGGCGGCTTCGACGCAATGCGTATCACGATGAGCCCACGCTGGTATCGCGAGCCGCACGCCTACTACTATTGGGCGTACGACAGCAGCTTCGTGAGCGGTCCGCGCAACCAATGGTACACGGGGCTCCAGCCCGGCTCGATGGCGCTCTTTAGCGTGTTTGGCGACGGTGCCGTACCCGCCGCAAAATCGTGCTTCGCCAGTGCCGACAGCGGGC
>JAFAHZ010000107.1 GCA_019236975.1 Vulcanimicrobiota bacterium
CGAAGTCGGCGATCCCGTCACCAACCACGCGGTGCGCACCGGCGGCTTCCGGTTACAGGATATCGCGTTCTTCTCGTGGTTTACGCGTCAAACGCCGTCGATTGCGTTCGGAGGCCGCTACGATCTAGACGGCGATCTAAAAGCACCGGCCGCGAACTGTACTACGTAGACACTTCGCATGCGGCAGGTGATGGCGCACGCCGACATGTCCGCCTTGCACTGAAATACGTCCGACTTTATTCCCGGACATCTCCGTGAACCACACGGAACTGCCGTCAGGACCCTCGACGATGCCGAACGGCTGGCTGTTTGCGGTAGGCACGGCGTACTCCGTAAACGTTCCGGCGGTCGTAACGCTTCCAATCTTGTTCGTACCTGCTTCCGTGAACCAGAGCGCGCCGTCGGGGCCGACAGTGATGTCGGCCGGCTGCGCACCGGCCGTCGGTATCTGGTATTCGTTCAAAACGGAACCGGCCGTCGTCATTTCGCCGATCTTGTTGCCGGTCTGTTCGGTAAACCAGAGGTTGCCGCCAGGGCCGGCCGTGAGGCAGTTGGGTGCGCCGTTCGGCGTGATGCCGGCAGTGAACTCCGTAATGGTCGGCGTCGACGCGGCCGGGTCGAACGTTCCGATCGCGTTTTGCGCGGGGTCGCTAAAGAACATGTGGAAGCCCGAACCCATGACGATGCACGTCGGCGTCGACGTACCGCTGCTGACCGTAATCGGATACTCGCCGTTGCCGTCGCTCGTATGCCGTGCGATTTGTCCGGCGCCGCTCTCCGCTATCCAGACGTAATTGTTGTTTGGATCGTACCACGCGCCCCAGGGCTTGCTCCCGGCCGTTAACGAGTTGTCGTTATGCGTGAAGCCGACATAATTGAAGAGCCCGAACCCGCCGCTCGTGTATTCGGTGTAGAGGTTGGTGTTGGTGTCGTTCGTGATGCTCGGTACCACCATCATCGGGCCGCTGCCCGGCGTCACCGAGTATTCGGTAATCACGCCCGTCGTCGTCACGGTCGCAATCTTGTCGGCGGCTTTCTCGGCGAACCACATATTGTTGTCTCCGCCGATGCGGATAAACTGCGGCGAGCTGTTGGCGGTCGCTATCGGATATTCGGTGATCGGCGACGTCGGCGAGGGGCTGGGTGATGGGGTCGGCGACGGCGACGGCGTGGGCGTCGGTATCGCCTGACCTTCGGTGATGCACGTCTGCTTCGGCAAACCGGTGCCGTTCGTGCCGTAGCTAATCGTGCAATACTTGAGGCCGAAAACCTGGAACGTCAGCGATTCGACGATCCCGGAGCTCTCCGTCGCCATCGAGTCGTTTACTGGTACGGCGCCGTCAAACTCGAACTCGATGACCGGCTTTTCCGCGGCGTGGATCAGCTGCATCACCGCAACGATCGACGCCCCTTGAAAGGGAGTGCCGGTTTGGAAGTGCTGCGTGAAGATGGGACTCGTTGCGTCGAGATTTTTGGTGAAGCTAAACTTCCACGAGGTTTGCCGAGTGTTCGAGCCGAGCGCTTGAAAATCGTAGCTCGTGAGCTCGATCCATCCCGGCTGTCCGTTCGGTCCTTTTACCGAACCCGGGACGCCCGGCACTTGAAGCACCGCATCGACGCCGGACGTCAGGCGGCCCCCAGTCTTCGGCGTTTGTGCGCCGGCGAGATCGTCGACGGCGTACGTTCCGAGCAGCGTGTGCCCGTCCGCGGAGTGCGCCGCGACGAATGCCAGCAGTCTCGGCTGCGCGGCAACTGCGAGCAGCGCAAGTGCGGCGACGGCGACGAATGCCCAGCGAACTCCCGGTGATTTCAATGGCTTGCTACTTGCTGCAGACCGGGTTATTTTGGGACGGTTTTCCGTTGACCAGCGGATAGACGCAGACTTCGTACGCAAGCGACGTCATCTCGTCGGTCTCGCTTGGGAGGATCGACGGTCCCGCATACTGCGTGAGTTGACTCATGAAGACGGCGTCGGTACTCGAAAACTTATTTTGATCGCCGAACAAGAAGTACATGTACACGTTCTCGTTTTCGAATCCGGATCCGGACGAGCTGCCCACGACATCGATCTCCGGATCGCTGCCGTGCGGATGAAAACGGCTCCGCGGCGGCTCACCTTGCAATAGCTTACCACTGAAAACGTCGGCCAGAATCGGCGGCGAAATCGCGTCGACCGACTTCGTAAAGGTGAGCTTGGCAGCAGCGCCTTTCCGGGGCCCCGGCACGGTCAGAGCGATGCTGAACGACGGAATCTCCGTCCAGTCCTGGAACTCGGGCGCCGAAGTGACGCCGTTCATGCCCGGAACCCAAAGGAAGTACTGGAGGGTTGTCGTTTGCGGTCGAACGTCGCCGTCGCGCAACACGGC
>JAFAHZ010000296.1 GCA_019236975.1 Vulcanimicrobiota bacterium
ATGACGGGTCCCGCGACCCGAGCGCGCCACAAATCGGCCATACCACCCATCTCCTTCAAAGCGCAGATGCAGCGATGTATCGCTCCAAAGATGGTTCGCGGTGACCGTGGACGCAACCTTATAATGGCGCGCTCTGTGGCAAGATGCGCCGCTTAGTTCGAACCCGCCGCCAATACTTGATAAAGGGCGCTCATGCCGGCGTCCATGTGATCGGCAACGTGGCAATGATAGAGCCAAATTCCGACGTCGTCGGGCACCATGTCGGCGGTAACCATCTGCGCCGGCGATAAGGCGATCACGTCGGTACGCTGTTTGTTCACGAGAACGGTGTTTCCGTGCCAATGTGGCGTATGAAAATTGATTCCATCGCCAATGGTGACGACGTACCAGCGCACTCTATCGCCCTGCCTCATTACCATCCTTGGACCATTTCCATAAATGTATCCGTTGATCGAAAACTTGAGGTTTTGATCCGCGAAGCCTTGTCCGTACGTGTAGGTGGCCGCACCCGTCGCGTCGATCTGGTTGATCTCGGATTTCTCCGTACCTTTGACGGCCGGCGCGTAGGTCGCGATGTTGCGGTTCAAATACCAGCTTTGATTCTCGTTGAACATGTGATAGACGGTAACGAACTCTCGGTCTACGTCATTCGGTGTACCGTCAGGCCTCGCCATCCCCGCGGCCGTTACGACGATCGCCCCGATAAGCCCCGAATCGACGTCCCTTTGATCGTCGGTGTGAGAATGGTAGAGCCAAACGACCGAACTCGGGTCCCCGGGTCCCGGTCCAGCGCGCTCGGGAACCTGCCACGTGTACGTATAGGTATGACCGGGCGGCACCGCTCCGCCAACCTTATCCGACGCGGAGCTTCCGTCGTTGTACGCCATGCCTTCCGAATGCTTGAGGTAGAGCACGCCATGTGGATGGATACTGTACGGACGGAACGCGTTATTTCTGAAAATAACTTTGATGACATCACCGACTTCCGCATGGATGACCGGACCGACAAGCCCGAGATACCGCTCGTTCTCGGGTCGCGGCTTGAGCGTTTTGAACGTCGCGTCTGTGTACTCGCGATACACTGCTTTGAAATAGACCGTGCCGATGCGGTGCCTTGAATGCACGGTATACCACTTCGCGATTCCATCGAAGGGCCGGCCCGTGGTCTGATCGATTCCTGTCGGCGCGTAGTTCCAGCGAATTTCATCTGCCGCTATGTAGTAGGTCCGAACCGTGCCGCCGGCACGCGCGGCAGCCGCGCATCCAGTAAGAACGAATGCCGCGAGCAGAAGACCCAAAGTCGAACGGCGCATACTCTGCACCTCCACGAAAAGCTTCTTCCATGCGCGCTTACTACGGTCCCCTCGACGACTGTACCGCGCGATGATCCTCGGTAGTTTCGGCAATCAACTACGCGGCTGGAATCGAAATGGATCTGTCAATGCATCCGTTCAACTTTAGATAACACTGGCCTTTAGCCGAGCTAGCAAGGTATCTAGCAACTCCGGAACGTGCTCGACGAGATTAGACGTCGCTGGCTGGTTCAAAAAGAATTCGTTAAGGCCACCCTTGGTGGCATGAGCGTCAGCGAGCTTCAGAAGGTCAGTGTCCCCGAGGACTGCTGTCGTAATCGCTCCCAACAACAGCTTTGAGACATACTCGTTCGCTTGATCAGCAGCCACCTCGCGGCCTTCCAACCACAGTGCGGTCTTTCGCAACAACGCGAAATACGTTGCGATGGTTCCCGTCGTCGCACAGACTGCGTCGAACTGCTCTTCCGTAGTCGCCTCGTAGACGTCACCCACTTTTGAAAATAGCCGGCGCACGTCTATATTATTTGGGAAAATGGTTGTGGGGCTCAATTTCATCGCTGCGGACGGCAGAGGTACAGCGCGAACCACGCGCGATGCGGGGGCAACGAGGTCAGAAAGTGTTGCACAGGACAGACCTGAAACAAGGCTTATCACAAGTTGCGAGGGGCGAAATGATAACTGTGTTAGTACGGTTCTGACGTCCCGAGGCCTGACTGCAACAACGACGATATTCGAGACATCGACGACTTGCTGGTTCGTCGTGCCGACGGTAACGTTCCCAAAAAGGCTTGCCAGACGACCCGCGACTGTGGGACTTCGAGGCGAAAGCGCAATACGAGGAGGTCGCGCGCGTTGCGAGCTCAAGCCCGTTACGATGGCCGACGCAATTTCACCGGTACCTATGAACCCAAGTTGCCCTTTCATGGCCCCTCCCTTACCGATTACGCGGGGAAGGCGCGAACGTGCAGCAGCATAGCCCACAGAATGCAAGTGCAAGCCGCACCGAACAACGTTCCTCCAATGAGGTCGGTGGGATAGTGCGCTCCGAGCGCTAGGCGCGACCAATCGATCCCGATCATCCACGTTGCGAGGACGACCACGAATGCGATCTTCGTAATCTTTGGCAGCGGCGAGAACAAGACGAGTAAGAGCCAAGAGCCGTAGAACACGACGGCCGTCGCTGCATGGCCGCTCGGATACGAAAAGCCCAAGTCCTGGTGGACGATCCACTTATCCGGACGCCCTCGATGGAAGACGTGCTTCAAGCCTTCAATCGCCGCCTGAGACAGTAGCTGCATCGCAAATATCGCGATCGCAGCCACGATATTATAGCGTGTTAGAGCCGCGATCGATATTCCCACAACCGCGGCCGCGAGCAGCGGGAGCGCGCGCCCGCTCGTGGTAAACAAAATCGCCAAGGGTGTCGCTCGCCCGGCAACGGCGTTTGCTAGGGCATCGAAACGTATGAAAGCGGTCGTGTGCGTAACCGCTATACCCAATGCGAAGAAAACCGCAAAACACGCGGCGGCGACGAACCAAAGGCGCAAGTCCTCGGTCATGGCGTGTGTGCCTCAGTGCACGCGGGAACCATGACGCGCAGCGCGCGCCGCGCTACGCGGATCCGAATGGGCGTATTTCCAAACTCGCATCCATCGACCGAAACTGGAGCCTTCGGCTTGGTTTTTAGTCTAATCGTTTTCGATGTCGACCAAAGGTCGACGCCCGAGAGGTTAGCCTGCGCTCCTCGCAGCAGCGCCACATAGGTCTCCACAACACTCATCGTGCTCGTGCGGTCGCGCACGAATACCGTGATACGCCCGTCTGAAAGAGTTGCGTCCTTCGACAGCGGCGTATGCCCGTAAAAGCGACCGTTGGCAAGGATGATTTGGTGCGTTTTGCTCCGCACGCGATGGCGCTTCCAGCGGATGTCGGCGCGAAACGGCCGATGCAGGAGCAACGGCACGACCGCGGAGACTGCATAGGCTGCAGGCCCGACGATCGACTTGAGGGAACGCGGCGTTTCGTTGGCAACTTGCGCGGAAAGTCCGACCGTTAGAAAATTCGCGAAGTACGTTCCATTGACGACGCCCAGATCGACGCGCCGCTCGTTGCCGAACGCAACGGCATCGGCGGCCGACTCAAACGAGTCGATCCCCAGGCCGAGGGCAAAACTGTTTCCAGTTCCCGCCGGTACGACGCACAGAGTGTAGCGCCGTTTTGCGAAGTGCGGTACGACCGACGTCTGGGTGCCGTCGCCGCCGCAAACGACGATGCGGCGAATCTTGCTTTTCATCGCTCGCCGTACGGCTTTGACGAGTTGCTCGCGCGAGTCGAGCAACTCGGCGCCTGCAATAGGGACGCCGCGCTCGCGAAGGAGGCGCGGCATCGCGTCAAAGGCGGACCGGCCTTCCCGAGATTCGCTTCTCGCGAGTACGATCGCAACTCCGTTGGAACTGGACACAGTGCTCGCTATCTACCCAAGATCGAACCGCTGCGGGTAGAACGCTAGCAATGCGCGTCCTGCTCATCCCCGGGTGGAACGAAAGCGACAATGCCATGAGGATCTTCGACGAAGGCCGCCATGGGTTACCGGGTCTTACGGCTCGAGGCTATCGCTGCGCCCTCTTCGGAGGGGGCACTGGCTCATTGAGGGACCGGATCGATCAGCTGGCTGCGTTCGCGGCCGGCGTGAGGGCGGCGGATCCGACAAACGAGCCCTTGGTGCTTTTCGGTTACAGCGCCGGCGGCGTTCTGGCGCGTGCTCTCGTGCGCGCCGGGTCCCGCGAACGCGTCGCGGCGATCTTTCAGCTCGCTGCCCCAAACGCAGGAATCTGCACCGACGACCTGAGCGGCGTGATGCATCGGCTGCATTTCTCCAAGAGCGTAATCGAAGATCTCGATATTGAATCGGACTTCATGCAATGGCTGAACGGAGCCGGCGGACGCTGGGAACGCGATGCAAGTACTGGGCAGAAGCGCTGGCGTCTCGATAAAAAGCCTTGGGTGA
>JAFAHZ010000222.1 GCA_019236975.1 Vulcanimicrobiota bacterium
ACGCGCGTCGCGCGCGAAGTCGGCTCCGAAGGCAAACTCGGCGGTCAGGCGCGCGTTCCCGGCGTCAGCGGAACGTGGAAAGACCTGACCGACTCCGTCAACTTCATGGCGTCCAACCTTACCTCGCAGGTGCGCGGTATCGCACAAGTCGTCACCGGCGTCGCCAACGGCGATCTCAAACGCAAACTCACCCTGCAGGCCGCCGGCGAAATCGCCCAGTTGGCGGACACGATCAACGGGATGATCGACACGCTCGCAACGTTCGCCGATCAAGTGACGACGGTCGCCCGCGAAGTCGGTTTCGAGGGCAAGCTTGGCGGCCAAGCCGAGGTTCCGGGCGCCGCAGGCTTGTGGCGCGATCTCACGGATTCGGTCAACCAGCTCGCCGCTCAGCTCACCTCCCAGATTCGCGCGATGGGCGAAGTGGCAACGGCCGTCACCAAGGGTGACCTTTCGCGTACGGTCGAAGTCGAAGCCCGCGGCGAAGTCGGCGAGCTGACGCAAAACGTCAACGAGATGATTCAAAATCTCCGCGACACCACGCGGAAGAACACCGAACAAGACTGGCTTAAGTCGAACCTGGCGCGGTTTACTGCGATGCTGCAAGGGCAGCGCGACATCAAGACGGTCAGCCGCCTGATCATGTCGGAAATCGCCCCGCTGATCGACGCACAAGCCGGTGCGTTCTACCTCAACGAGCCGATCGGCGAGGAGCCGCTGCTGCGCCTGATCGCCAGCTACGCGCTGTCGCGCCGCAAGGCTGCGCAGCGTCTCGTGCACGGAGGCGAAGGACTCGTCGGCCAATGCGTGGTCGAGAAGCGGCGCATTCTGCTCAGCGAAGTCCCCGGCGAGTACATGGCGATCAACTCGGGCCTCGGAACGATGCGTCCGGTTTCGTTGATCGTGCTGCCGGTGCTTTTTGAAGGCGAGGTCAAAGCCGTCATCGAGCTGGCGTCGACCGAGCACTTCAGCGAAACGCACTTGCTCTTCCTCGAACAGCTCACGCAGTCGATCGGCGTCATCCTCAACACGATCGCCGCATCGATGCGCACCGAAGAGCTGCTCAAACAGTCGCAAGCGCTCACCATCGAGCTGCAAAGCCAGCAGATGGAACTGCAGCAGACCAACGACGAGCTCGAAGAGAAGGCTCGCCTGCTGCAGGAACGAAACGCCGAAGTCGAACGCCGGACGCGCGAAATCGACGAAGCGCGCCAAGAGCTCGAAAAGAAGGCCGAACAGCTCGCGCTGACGTCGAAATACAAATCGCAGTTCTTAGCGAATATGTCGCACGAGCTGCGCACTCCGCTCAACAGCTTGCTGATTCTCTCCAAGCAGCTGGCCGACAATCCTAGCGGTCACATGTCTTCCAAGGAGGTCGAGTACGCGCGCACCATCCGTTCCGCCGGCGCCGACCTGCTGACCCTCATCAACGACATTCTGGATCTCACCAAGATCGAGTCGGGAACGACCTCGATCGACCTCCAGGAAGTCACCTTCTCGCAAATTCAAGACGAAGTCGAGCGCACGTTCAACCAGATTGCGGTCGACAAGAACCTGGACTTCATCATCCGGTGCGACGAAGATCTGCCGGAGTCCGTGCTCACCGACCCCACGCGCGTGCAGCAAATCCTCAAGAACCTGCTTTCGAACGCGTTCAAGTTCACGACCGATGGCAGCGTCAGTTTCTCGATCAAGCTCATGCGCGATCATCGCGTCGGCGCGATCACCGGTCCGGCGGTCGCTTTCCAGGTGACCGACACCGGAATCGGCATCCCGCAAGACAAGTTCAACGTTATCTTCGAGGCGTTCCAGCAAGCCGATATGGGAACGTCGCGAAAGTTCGGCGGTACCGGACTCGGCCTTGCGATTAGCCGCGAAATCGCGGCGCTGCTCGGCGGTGAAATCACGGTCGAGAGTACGCTCGACCAAGGCAGTACCTTCACGTTCTATCACCCGCTGGAGCGCAACATCGCGCAAATCACGCAGCGCACCGTCGGAGTCTCCGGCGGCGTGCAGGAACGCATCGTGCGGCCGGTGGCGCGCACGGCGGCGGACGAACACGCGCCGCACAGCAAGATCGAAGACGACCGCGCGCATATCGATCCGTCCGATCGCGTGCTGTTGATTATCGAAGACGACGTGATTTTCGCACGCATCCTGTTAGGGCTCGCGCGCGATCGCGGCTTTAAAGGCATCGTCGCGATTTCGGCAGCCCAAGGCTTGGCACTGGCACGGCAGTTCCGTCCCGACGCGGTCACGCTCGACGTCGGACTGCCCGACGCCGACGGGTGGAGCTTGCTGCAAGAGCTCAAGGGCGATCCGGCGACGGCGGACATTCCGGTGCACGTCATCTCGGGCGAAGAACAATGGCAGAAAGCGCTCGACGCCGGTGCCGTAGCGCATCTCAAGAAACCGATCACCGAAGAGGCGCTCACGCAAACCTTCGACTCGATGCTCGGTTTTGCGACGAACGGCTCAAAGAATCTGCTGGTCGTGGAAGACGACATCACGCAGCTCAACGCGCTCTGCAACCTGATAGGCAGCGGCGAGGTCGAGGTAACCGCCGTACGAAGCGGTACCGAAGCACTCAACGCCATCGCGCAGCAGCGTTTCGACTGCATGGTCGTCGATCTCGGATTACCCGACATTGCAGGCGAGGAACTCATCGTGCGGATGCGTTCACTGCCCAACGGGGAGCGCGTCCCAGTCATCGTGTACACCGGACGCGACCTCACGCATCAGGAAGAGGCACGCCTCACTCAGCTCAGCCAGGCCGTCATCGTGAAAGACGCACTGTCGCCGGAACGGCTGATGGACGAAGCCCAGTTCTTCTTGCGGCAAGTCGAATCGCGGCTGCCGGAAGGAAAACGTTCGGCCGTCGACTTGGTCACGTCGCCGGCGATCTCGCTCGCCGGCAAAGGCGTGCTCATCGTCGACGACGACACGCGCAACATCTTCGCGCTGCGCAGCGCACTGGAATCGTACGACATGACCGTGTTCAGCGCCGAAAGCGGAATGGAGGGCATCAACCTGCTCGAAGCGACGCCCGGCGTCGACATCGTGCTCATGGACATCATGATGCCGGAACTCGACGGCTACGAGACGATCCGGCGCATTCGTGCCAAGGAGCGCTTCGTAGAACTTCCGATCATCGCGCTCACCGCGAAAGCGATGCGCGCCGATCGTGAGAGCTGCATCGCCGCGGGAGCGTCGGAGTACATCAGCAAGCCGGTCGATATCGATCAGTTGGTATCGCTGTTGCGAGTATGGTTGAACAGGTAGTCGCGGCGCGGCCGAAGGCCCGTAACGGCGGACGTCAGGCGGACACCGCCGCTCGCGACGGCGCGCTCACGGACCTCGAGCTCAACCTCCTGCTGGAAGCCGTGCTGCGCTTCAGCGGGCTGGATTTCCGCGACTACGCGCAGTCGACGTTGAAACGCCGCATCGCCGAGCGGACGCGTGCCGAAAAGGCGCGCACGATCTCGGGACTGCAGGAGCGCGTTCTGCACGATCCCGAGGCATTCGCTCGCTTCGTGTTCGCGATGTCGGGCGGCCCCGGGCAGCTCTTCCGCGAGCCGGTCTTCTTCTCGCTGCTGCGTTCGCGAATCGTGCCGCTGTTACGCACCTACTCGTTTACGCGCATCTGGGTTCCCAACTGCGGCCGCGGCGAAGACGCGTACTCGCTCGCGGTACTCCTTCACGAGGAAGGGTTGCTTGGGCGCACGATGATCTACGCCACCGACGCGAGCGAGATCGCCGTCACGGCGGCGAAGCGCGGCGAGTTCGAAATCGAATCGATCGAAAGCCTCAAGTCGTTGCATCGCGCGACCGGTGCGACGCAGCCTCTCACCGATCTTGTGGAGATCGGCGACGAGACGATCGTCTTCCGCGACGAGCTGCGCAAGAGCCTCATCTTCGCGCAGCACAGCCTCATTAGCGACGGTTCGCTCAACGAATTCCACCTGATCGCCGCGCGCGGCGTCCTGCCGCAGTTCAACAAGGCGCTGCAGTTTCGCGTTCACAACCTCTTCCTCAATAGCCTCGTCCGTCTCGGATTCTTAGCGCTGGGCCCGAGCGAGACGATCAAGGGGACTCCGCACGAACGCGTCTTCCGTGAGGTCGCCGAGGAAGAGCCCGTCTACCGCCGCATGCGCTAACCGCTCCGCGACCTATCGGAAGCCAAAAGAATGGCCCGGGTCGCGAATGATATTGCGAATGCGACACCGGGCCATCCGGCCACACGTGAGAAGCGCGTGCGCTTAGCGCGCTGTCCTCTTTCGCGTGGATTTCTTGCGGGTACGTTTGCGCGTCGCGGCGGCTTTACGGGCGGCCTTTTTTGCCGTACCGGTCCGCTTGCGCGTCGCCGCACCTTTGCGAGCGTGCGCCTTGCGATGGCGCTGAGGGTGCGCGCCTAGCTCCTTGGCGCTTTTCTCCCCGAGATCGACGTCGTAATAGGCGGCCGCCTTCTTGATGTTGGCGAACGCTTTCGAGCGATCTTCCTCGGACACTCCAGTGACTTGATCGAATCGAGCAACGGCGTTACGCACGTGACGAGCGTCCGTGAGCGGCTCCTTGCGCTGCTTGGGAAACGCGTAAACGCTGTCCGGCAGGTCGCTTCGCATCGTCAGGTCGCCGTGCTTTTCGTGCGGTTTCCACGTAGCTCTCATGCTCGCATGTTTCCCCTAACCGCACGCCCTCAATCGAAGCGACATCTTACCGTCTGAGGTGTTCCGGACGCAGTCCGAGACCCACAAGACGTCCGGGTATGCGCGCGATCAGCGGAATGCGACGCGCGAGTTTCGGCACGAGCGAAAGGACGGGTGAGTGTCCGTCGGCCAGCACGCGACCCACGATCTGGCGCTGAACGAAGACTTGGAGCGCTTGCGTTGCCTTGGCAGCAAACTCGCGCCGGCGCTGCACGGCGCGCAAGCCGGCGTCGGTGACGCGCCCGCGCAACAGTTGGGGCGCCAGAAGATTCGCGGTCGCCACCGCATCTTGAATCGCCAAATTGATTCCGACGCCGCCGATCGGCGACATGGCGTGCGCGGCGTCGCCGATGCAGAGCATCCCGGGCCTCCACCATTGCCGCACCCGGTTGACCCGGACGGTCAGCAACTTGACGTCGTCCCAATCGCGCAGCTCGCGGGTGCGGCCGGCCAAGAACGGGACCGCACGGGCGACGGCGGCGCGAAATGCCTCGATCCCGCCGGCGCGCAACGAGTCGAAGGTTCCTTTGGGAATGACGTACGCGCACTGCCAGTAGTCACCGCGATCGATCAGTGCGAGAATGCGCCCGTCGCGAACGTAGCCGAACGTTTCGTGCGGATCGTCGGCACGCTTGGTCAGACGCAGCCATAAGACGTCCATCGGTGCACCGATCTCGTCGATCTGGAGGCCCGCACGTTCGCGCAGCACCGATTCGCGTCCGTCGGCGGCGACCGTGAGCTGCGCCCGCACCTCGATCGGTGCGCCGCAGCACGTCGCGCGCAGGCCGGCGACGCGCGTTCCGTCCCACAGCACGTCCTCGGCACGCGTCTGCATCCGCAAGTGAAACGACGAATAGCGTTTGGCATTCCCCACAAGGAAGTCGAGGAACTCCCACTGCGGCATGAACGCCAGAAACTTGCAGCGCGCCGGGAGATGTGAGAAGTCGGCGACCAGAACGGTCGTATCGCCGAGGTTTCCGGACAAGCTCGTTACCTTCTGATGCGGACGCTGCAGAAACGAATCGAGCAAACCCAGCTCGTCGATGACGTCGAGGGTCGACGGATGGATCGTGTCGCCGCGAAAATCGCGTAGAAAATCGCGGTGCTTTTCGAGCAGCACGACCTCGATGCCGGCGCGCGCCAGCAGGAGCGCCAGA
>JAFAHZ010000117.1 GCA_019236975.1 Vulcanimicrobiota bacterium
CGCGACGTATACCGTACGCGACGTCATCGGTCACGTCGACGCGAACTATCGTACGATCGCGTCGGAAGGCGGTCGAGCCGTGCTCGGTAAGTCGTCCGGCGGCTTCGGTGCCATGCATCTCGTGTTGACGTATCCCGGCGTCTTTGCCGCTTTTGCATCGCACAGCGGCGACTCGTACTTCCGCTACGCGCATCCCAGGTCGTTTCCGGACGTCCAGCGGACGCTGGAGAAGCACGATTTCGATATGGAGCGTTTCGTGGGCGAGTTCGAGCGCAAGCCCAAGCGCAAGCCGGTGGAATATTCCACGATGGAGATGCTGGGGTACGCGGCCGCGTATTCGCCGCGCAGCGCGAAAGCGTTCGATGTGGATTTGCCGTTCGATCGCGCGACCGGCGAACTCGACGACGCCGTCTTCGCCCGTTGGTTGGCCTTCGACCCGGCCGAGCGCGTTGCGACGCATCGCGCGCAGCTGGAGCGCCTGCGACTGCGCTACCTCGATTGCGGACGCCGCGACGAGTACGGTCTGGACATCGGCGCGCGCGTGGTCGCGCAGCGCATGCGGGATCTCGGGCTGGACGTCCGTCACGAGGAATTCGATGACGACCACCGCAATGTCGGTTACCGCTACGACATCTCACTCCCGGCGTTGACCGCCGTCTTGGACTCGGAATGAATCGATTTTTCGCTCTCGGCGCCGTCGTCGTTACGCTGGTTGCTTTGCTTGTAAGCGGTGCGGCGCGCGCACAGGAACCCGTCCCCACCCCGACGCCGAACCCGCTCGTGTATAGCGATCCGGCAATGAACTTTATGGCACCGCCCGGCGCGGTGCTCGTCGGCCGTCGGGATATCGACGTAAGAAGCCTCAGCGACGACCTGCAAGTCGTCGCGCGGTGGGCGCTCCATGCAGGGAAAGAAGACGCTCGCTTCATCGACCTTGCGATGGAGTCGTTCGAAGCCGCGCCCAACCAATGGGAGCCCCAGTTCGAGAGCCAAGTCCACAATAGCGGCGACGGCATCCTTGTGAAAAACAAGGAGCCGATGGCGTTGCTCAACGGAATGCCGGCGACGTTCGTGGAGATCACCATGGGCAACGGTTTCGACTCGCGCAAAGAATATGCGGTCGTCTGGGCGGACGGCGTGCGCGGGATCTCGCTGTCGCTGACCACGCGCATCGGCGACGTAACGAAGGAAGAAGCCAAGCAGCTGCTGCGTAACGCGACGGCAACCCGCTACCCAGTCGACCAGCCATAACGCGCGCGTTGCCGGGTATGGTGAGCTTGATGCTTGCCGCCCACGACGCCCCGCCGCGGATCGAGGAAATTCTGCCGCCCGCGCTTCTGATCGCCATCGCGTTCATGAGCAGCACCCTGATAACGCCGCTCTACGCACTCTACCAAACGGCATATCACTTTTCGGTCCTTACGTTGACGCTGATCTATGCGGTCTACGCTGTCGGCAACCTCGTCGCCGTGCTGTTCTTCGGTCGCGTCTCGGATCGGGCGGGGAGGCGGCGCGTCGCCCTCCCCGCGTTGGCACTGGCAACCGTCAGCACGCTGCTCTTCATTCTCGCCCACGGGACGGCGTGGTTATTCGCGGCGCGGCTGCTCAGCGGCTTCGGCGTCGGGCTGGCATCGGGAACGGGAACGGCGTGGCTTGCCGATCTGTACGGGAAGTCGCGGCGGCCGCAAGCGACTCTTGCAGCAACGTGCGCGAACCTCGCCGGCGCCGCGGGCGGACCGTTGCTGGGCGGTCTGCTGGCGCAATACGCGCCGATGCCGCTGGAACTGTCGTTTTACGCGTATTTGGTCTTGCTGGCATGCGCCGCAGTCGCGTTGACGCGTGCTCCCGAGACCGTCCGCGCACGCGAAAGCGACCTGTCGAAACTTTCGTTCTGGCCCAAAATCGGCGTTCCGCAAGACGCACGAAAGCGCTTCGTCGCGCCGGCCGTGGCGGCGTTCGGCGTCTGGGCGCTGAGTGGATTCTACTTCGCGCTTCTCCCGGGCGTGCTTCGGCACGATCTCGGCGTGAAGAACGTTGCCATCGCCGGCAGCGTCGTGTGCGAGATGATGCTCTTTGCGGTGGCTACGACGATCGTTTTCCGAAATCTTCAAAGTGAGAAAGCGATGCTCGCCGGATTGCTGATGCAAGTCCCGAGCGTCGTGCTGCTGATCGCCTCGCAGATGCTAGCGTCGACCGCGCTGCTGCTTGTCGGGTCGGCCGTCACCGGCGCGACCTTAGGTCTTGGCTACCGCGGCAGTCTTCAAGTCGTGAATCAGCTCGCCCCGGAAGATCGACGCGCCGGAGTCGTCTCGGCGTATTTCGCCGTCATGTTTCTCGGCAACTCCGTACCGATCGTCGGTATCGGAATTCTCACGTCATGTACCTCGGCATTAACCGCGAACGCGGCGTTTGCCGTGACGATTGCGATTTTTGCAATCGTTGCGACGCGGACCTATAGGCGAACGGGCGCTTAAGAAACCGAAGCGGGCGCGACGGCGTCGAGCGCTTGCGTCAGATCGTCGATCAAGTCGTCTTCGTCTTCGATGCCGACGGAAAGGCGCAGCAATCCGTCGGTCACCCCGCGCCGCTCGCGATCTTCCTTCGGGATGGAGCCGTGCGTCATGCGCGCCGGATGGCAGATCAGCGACTCGACGCCGCCGAGGCTCTCGGCAAGGCTGAAGAAGCGCAGGCGGTGCGCGAAGTCGAGCGCGCGCTCTTGCGGGCCGGCCAGCACGAACGATACCATACCGCCGAAGCCGCTCATTTGCCGCCGGGCGAGTGCGTGCTGAGGATGCGAGGGCAGGCCGGGATAGTAGACGCGCGCTACTTCGTCGTGCGACTCGAGGAACTCGGCGACGGCTTGCGCGTTGCGCGCGTGCTCGCGCATCCGCAGCGCCAGCGTTTTCGCGCCGCGCATGGTGAGCCACGCATCGAGGGGTCCCGGAACGCCGCCCACGGCGTTCTGATGAAACTTGATCGTGTCGGCAATGGTGCGGTCGTTGGTAATCGTAACGCCGCCGACCACGTCGCTGTGGCCACCGATATATTTCGTCGTGGAGTGCACGACCACGTCGGCTCCGAGCGCGATCGGCTGCTGGAAGTACGGCGTTGCGAAGGTGTTGTCGACGGCCACGATCTGCCCCGGCTTGCGCAGCCCGACGATCGCGGCGATATCGACGAGCTTGAGCAGCGGATTCGTGGGCGTCTCGATCCAGAAGAGCTTCGTGCTCGGCTCGACCGCCGCGCGCACGGCCTCGAGATCCGTCATATCGACGTAGGTGAAGCGCAGGCCGTAGCGCGCGAGCACGCGACTGAAGAGGCGGTACGTGCCGCCGTACATATCGTCGCTGACGACCGCGTGATCGCCGGAAGACAGCAGATTGAGCACCGCCGACGTCGCGGCCATACCGCTGGCAAACGCGCTGCCGTATTCGGCACCTTCGAGCGAGGCGAGCTGCTTTTCGAGGGCCACGCGCGTGGGATTGATCGTCCGGCTGTAATCGAAGCCTTTATGCTCGCCGACGCGTTCCTGCGTGTACGTGGAGGTCTGATAGATGGGAACGATCGTCGCGCCGGTCGTGGGATCGGCTTCCTGCCCTACATGGATGGCTTTAGTAGAGAATTTCATACCGCATCTTGTCATCCTGAGCGAGCGAAGCGAGTCGAAGGGTCACGTACGCACCACGTCGGAGCTGGTCGATAGGAACGTGATGATGTCCTGGCGGGTGACCACGCCGATCGGTTCGCCGTCGTCGGTCACGACGATGGCGTGGTTGGCGAGCGTGAGGAGCTTGTAGGCGCGTTCGATTTCCTCGAACTGCTCGAGCGCCGGGAAGGGGCGTCCCATCACCGCGCTCAGCGGCTCGTGCACGATATCGGCGTGATCGAACACCGCCTGCATGACGCCGACGTCGTTGATGCTGCCGACCTGCTCGTGTCCGCGCATGACCGGGATTTGCGAGATTTCGTATTTGCGCAGGAGATCGAGCGCGGTCTTGACGGTGTCGTCGTCGTTCACGGTAATCAGGGGCGGAATCGGCGTCTTGCTACGCAGAACGTCGCCCACCGTCGCGCGGCGCTTGGCGTCGGCGAGGAAACCGTTAGCGATCATCCACTCGTCGTTGAAAATCTTCGACATGTAGCCGCGGCCGGAGTCGGGGAAGATGACGACCACGATGGCGTCTTTGGGCAGCGTCTTAGCGAGCTTGATTGCGGCGACGGCTGCGGTACCGGACGATCCGCCGACGAGCAACCCTTCCTCGCGGGTGATGCGGCGCGCCATGAGAAACGAGTCGCGATCGGAAACGCGGACGACTTCGTCGATCACGCGCAGGTCGACCGTCTCGGGCAAGTAGTTCATGCCGATGCCTTCGACGGCGTACGAGCGCGGGATGTCGCCGGAGTAAATGGATCCTTCGGGATCGGCGCCGACGACGTGAATCTTCGGATTGCACTCCTTGAGATAGCGCGCGGTTCCGGAAATCGTACCGCCCGTACCGATGCCGGCGACGAAGTGCGTGATCGTGCCGTTGGTCTGCTCCCATACTTCCGGTCCGGTCGTATAGTAGTGTGCGTCGGGATTGAAATGATTGTGGAACTGATTGGGTTGAAACGCACCGGGAATCTCGGCGGCCAGCCGGTTGGCGACGCCGTAGTACGATTCCGGCGAATCGGACGGCACGTTTGACGGCGTGACGACAACCTCCGCGCCGTACGCTCGCAACAGGTCGACTTTCTCGCGCGACATCTTGTCGGGCATCACGAGGATGCAGCGGTAGCCGCGAATCGCGGCGGCCATGGCGAGTCCCGTTCCGGTGTTGCCGCTGGTCGGCTCGACGATCGTTCCGCCCGGTTTGAGCTGCCCTTGGCGTTCGGCCGCGTCGAGCATCGCAAGCGCGGGGCGATCTTTGACGCTCCCGCCGGGATTGACGTACTCGACTTTTGCAAGCACGAGGCACTCGGCCCCGTCGGTGACTTTATTGAGCTTGACGAGCGGCGTGTGTCCGATCGCGGCGAGCGCGTTTTCGCAGTAGGATGGGCCGGTTGCCGGGTCCGAGGGAACGGTGGTTGCCATAGGACCGGCGGCTTCCGCGTGGCGAACAGCTTCACCTATGAAATCGCTTTTGGGCGTACTTCTTATGGCGGCGTTTCTCGCCGGGTGTAATACGGACTCGCTACCGCCGGCGTCGGGGTTTACCACGGTGAGTGGAACGATCGTGGACGCGGCGACGAAGACGCCCGTCGCGGGCGCAGTGGTAACCGTCGACACGGTGCTCACGGCAACGACCGATGCGAGCGGAAAGTTTGCGATCGAAAAGGTGCCGAGCGGTATCGTCGATTACACGGTGACCGCCAAAGGCTACAAGGTCGTTACGTCCACGGCGGAAGTCGAGCCGTCGAAACCCTACGAGCTCGATCTCAGTCTGGTCGCGGCTTCACCCTGACGATACGCGCTCGCCGGTTTCATGAGCGTCGCGCGATCGGCGACGACGCGATCGATGACCGAGACGACCACGGTGGCGAGCTTCTCCGGATCGTGACGGACCGTTTTCGTTTCGCTGATGACGCTCGCGCAGACGGCTTCAACGCCGAGCGGTGCGATACGTTCGGCATCCGCTTGCACCGGCAGCTGTCCTTCCTCGGCGTACATCGCGGCTAGGCGCGAGGGCGGCTCGTCGTTGACGACGACGTAGTCGAACACGCGCGCGCCGGCGTTGCGCAAGAGCGCCTCCACGTGATCGGCCGCCGTCATCCCATCGGTTTCACCCGGCTGCGTCATCACGTTGCAGACGTACAGCTTCACGGCGTGCGCGTTGGCGACTTCGGCCGCGATCCGATCGACCAAAAAGTTCGGGAGAATCGACGTGAAGAGCGAACCGGGGCCGAGCACGATGGCATCCGCATCGCGAATCGCCGCGACGACTTCGTCGAGCGGTTCGGCACGCGCCGGATCGAAGAAGACGCGTTCGATCTTTCCGCGGGCGAGTGGGATTTGCGATTCACCCTCGACGATCGTTCCGTCGCGCAGCTGCGCGCAGAGCCGCGCTACGCTTAGCGTCGCGGGCAGGACGCGGCCCACGATGTTGAGCACGCGGCTCGACTCCTTGATTGCAGTATCGAAGTTCCCGGTGACGCCGCTCATCGCTGCGAGAAAGAGATTGCCGAACGAATGGCCGGTCAGGCCCTCGCCTTCGGTGAACCGGTAGCGAAAGAGGTCGGTGACGAGGGCTTCGTCGTCGGCTAGCGCGACCAGACAGTTGCGCACGTCGCCGGGCGGAAGGACGCCGAGTTCTTTTTGCAGCCGTCCTGACGAACCGCCGTCGTCGCTCACGGTGACGATTGCGGTTAAGTTGCTGGTGCGGCGTTTGAGCCCGCGGAGTAGCGTCGACAGCCCGGTACCGCCACCGATCGCGACGATCTTGTAGCCTTGCTGCAAGCGCAGCCCGGTCAGCGCATCGCGAACGCCGCCGGTTCGCCGGCCAAGCGTGATCCGCGTGACGGCGCGCGACCACATGCGCGTTCCGACGATCGTAAAGACGATCCCGGCGATGGCCAAGATCGCCGTCAAGTAGGCCGGCGGAAAGTAATCGGCAACGATACTGTCGAGCACCTCGTTGATATCGATCCCGCTGCCCTCGGCGACGAACCACCGCGTGATCGCGTTGAGGATCAGCACGAGGCCGAACGCGACCAGCAGCGCCCACCGCTTGATGCCCAATCCCGGCAGCGTCCAGCCGAAGAAGGAGCCGAGCTTCGCGCGCACGCTTATCGTCTCACGTCGCGCGCTTCGAGCGCGAGATCCAGGCGCGGGTCGCTCTGCAATCGCTCGAACGCACGGCGCGCAACGTACACCGAGCGGTGCCGGCCGCCGGTGCATCCGAAGCCGATGGTGAGCTGCGTCTTACCCTCGGCGAGGTACCGAGGCAGAAGAAAGTCGATCAGCTCGCTTGTCTTGTGCATGAACGGCTCGAGCGCGGGATCACTTTCGATAAATGCTGCAACGGCGGGCTCCTCACCCGTCAGCGGGGCGAGTGCCTCTTCGTAGTTCGGGTTCTTAAGGAAGCGCACGTCGAAGAGCAGGTCGAGATCGGTCGGCAATCCGTACTTGAAACCGAACGACACCAGGGTGACGCCGAGTCGAGCCGGGCGATCCGGGAGGAAGGCGGCAGCGATGCGCTGCTTGAGCGCGGCGTGCGTCAGGCTGGACGTGTCGATGACCAGCGATGCCCGTTCGCGCAGCGGCGCGAGCATACGGCGGTCGGCCTCGATGGCTTCGCGCAGCGAGCCGGCGCGTCGCAGCGGATGCAGCCGGCGCGTTTGACTGAAGCGGCGCACGAGCAAGTCGTCGTGCGCGTCGAGGAAGAGCAAGCGTGCGTTGTGGGTACGTATCATGCCGTCGACCGCGGCGCACGGATCGCCGAGGATCTCGGGACCGCGCACGTCGAGGGCGATGGCGACGTCGGCGATGCCGGCGCGCGTCAAGGCGTCGATCGTTTCGCGGAGCACGACGGGAGGAAGGTGCTCGACGCAGTAAAAGCCCAAATCTTCGAACGACTTAATCGCTTGACTCTGGCCGGCGCCGGAGAGACCGGTGACGAACACGACGCGCGGCAAACTCATACGATGAAAACTTTTTCGCCCGAGCGGGCTAACGCACTACTTCCGAAACTCGTGCCGCTGGTCGACGAGCTGCTGACGAAGCGCCGCGACCTGGCGATCAAACTGCTCGAATCCGATCCGGCGCTGCACCACGTCCAACAGCCGCACGCGCAGCGGCTCGCCGGCGTGCGTTCGCCGTTTCCGCCGCCGCGCTTCGGCGAGCTGAAGCTGGAGATCCACCGGCTGATCCACCGCATCGAGTCGCTCGGCTGCATCGTTAAGGACATCGACCTAGGGCTGATCGATTTCCCTGCTTCCCGCGGCGGTATGCCGATTTATCTGTGCTGGAAAGCAGGCGAACCGGCCGTGAAGCATTGGCACGGCGCGGAAGAAGGTTTCTCGAGCCGGAAGCGGCTGTAGGGAGCGTTACGCGCTGGCGGCGGCTTCGACCGGAATGAAATCTTCGGCGAGCCCTTGCAGGCGCACGTCGCCGAACTCGGCCGTATACGCACCGCTCTCGATGCCGGTAATGGTGCCCGTTTCGGGTACCTCGGCCAGCTGCGGTATCTTCGAGCGAATCTCGTCGGGAATGCGCACTTTGTCGCCGACGGCAAACGAGCCCTGATCGAAGAGCGCGTTGAGGCTTTCGAGTAGCATCGGCAGCGGAATGCCGTAGTCTTCGCTGATCGCGCCGATCGTATGCGTTTCGCTAATTGCGCAGTTCGAGCATCCGCCCAGATGGAAGCGAGCGAAGACGCGGCGCGCCCCCGCGTGCAGTTTGAACGCGTCGTCGACGGTCATCTCGGGGGTAAAACGTTGGTCGGTCACGATGCTGTTAGAAACTCCGTTGGCTGGTGGTTCGGTTGCGAAGCGCGCCTGTAAGCCGGATTCTGTCCCCGGCGGTTTCCCGCGC
>JAFAHZ010000281.1 GCA_019236975.1 Vulcanimicrobiota bacterium
GCGACGCGCTCGATCAGCGCGCGCAGGTCGTCGAGAATTTCGCGCCGGTCGAGCGCCGGATTGGTATTCGGCATGCAGGCGACCGCCGTGAATCCACCGCGCACCGCGGCTTCGGTGCCGGTGAGGATCGTTTCTTTCTCCGCAAAACCCGGTTCGCGCAGGTGCACGTGCATGTCGATAAAGCCAGGGGCCACGATTGCGCCGGTTGCGTCAAAAACGGGTTCGCCGCGCGAGGAAAGCCCGATTCCGATCTCGGCAACGACGCCGTCGGCGATGCGAACGTCGGCTATGCCGTCGAAAGGCTGCGACGGGTCGACGATTCGCCCGCCCTTGATCAAGAGCGATCCGGCCACTACGAGCGCCCGTTGACGAGAAAGTCGAGCACGGCCATGCGAATGCCGACGCCGTGCCGCACCTGCTTGGCGTACCGCCAGCCGGCAAACTCGAGAACGGAGTCGTCGAGCTCCATCCCCCGGTTATACGGGCCCGGATGCATCACTACGGCGTGTTCGCGAACGTTTTTCAAGCGCTTGGCGTCGAGCCGGTAGGACGCGACGTATTCGTCATCGGTCAAAGGCATGTGCTCGAACCGCTCGCGTTGGATGCGCAGCAAAATCACGGCGTCGACGCGCGGCAGCACGGCGTCGAAATCACGCTCGACGGTTACGCCGCCGGTTGAGTAGCTCGCGGGGAGAAACGACTCCGGGCCGACCAGCACGACGTCGGCCTTTAGGCGGTGCAGTCCGCGGATCGTCGAGTGCGCGACGCGGCTGTGCAGGACGTCGCCGACGATCGCGACGGTTCGCCCCGCGAGGTCGCCGAACTCCTCGATGAGCGTGTATACGTCGAGCAGCGCTTGCGTCGGATGCGCGTGTGGCCCGTCACCCGCATTAACGACGTGACCGTCGAACGCCATGGCGACGCGCTGGGGAAACCCGGCTTCCGGGTGCCGAACGACGAGCACCGAGAATCCCATCGCGCCGAGGGTGATCGCGGTGTCCTCGAGCGTTTCGCCTTTGGTCGCCAAGCTCAAATCTTTCGGGGAAAGATTGACGACGTCCGCACCCAAACGCAGCTCGGCGAGATTGAAGGAAGCGAACGTGCGCGTACTTTGCTCGAAGAACATGTTGGCGCACGCGATGCCGGCGAGGGTGCGCTCCGGCTTGGCTTTTTCAAACGCGGCGGTGCGATCGAAGATGTAGGTCAGCTCGTCGGCGTTGAGATCGTCGAGATCGATTAAGCTCCTGCGGATCCGCACTCAGGAAATCTCGGCAGGCGCTTCTGCGAGGATCGCCACTTCGTCGCTTGCAGCGGCTTCGGCGGCCAGCGCAACGTTGATGCGCTCGCGCCGGCTCGTGGGAATGAATCGGCCGACGTAATCGGGTTGGATCGGCAGTTCGCGCAACCCGCGGTCGACGAGGACGCACAGCCGGATGGCGGCCGGCCGGCCCAGATCCGTAACGGCGTCGAGCGCCGCGCGAATCGTGCGCCCCGTGTAGAGCACGTCGTCGACGATCACAACGATGCGACCCGAGACGTCGGCCGGAATTTCCGATTCCGGCATCTCGTGGGTAACGCGATCGTCGCGATACAAGTTGATGTTGAGAAAGCCGACGGCCGGCACGCGGCCGCTGACGCGGCCGATTTCCGCGGCCAAGCGCGACGCGAGTGCTTCCCCGCCGCGGCGAATGCCCAGCAGCACCACGCCTTGTTGCGCGTCCTCGGGCTCGAGGATCTGCTGGGCGAGGCGCGCGACGATGCGCGCGATTTCATCCGACCGAATCAGCAGCCGGCGCTTCTCGGTTGTGGTCATGACGATCCGGCGTCTCCTACCGTTCCGCCCAGTTCCGCCAGCGCCGATTCGACGCGTGCGAACTCGAGGCGATAGCCTTCCAACTTGGAGCGCTCTTTCGCAACCACGTCGGGAGCGGCCTTGGCGACGAACTGTCCGTTGCCCAGCTTGCGCTCCAAGCGTGCGACCTCGTCGCGAAGGCGGTCGATCTCTTTGCGATAGCGATCTTCGAGCAATGCTTTAGGAGCCTCCGGCGTTACCGCGGCGAGCGCTTGCGCGAGGGTTTCTCCGGCGGGCGGCGCTGCGCGCACGGTCCCGGCGGCCAGATGTCCGAGCAGCGCGGCGATGTCGTCGCCGGCGTTCACCGGTACGTTCAGCGTCACGCGCTCGCGCGGCGACAATCCCATGTCGGCGCGAAGGTTGCGAATTCGCTCGCTGGCATCGCTGACGAGTGCGAAGCTTGCGGCTGCGTCGCGATCGACCGGCACCTCCAGCGGGTCGGGCCACGTGGCGGTCATGATGGTCTGACCGTCGTGGGGGATGGCGAGCCAAATCTCCTCGCTGATGAAGGGCTCGATCGGATGGAGGAGCCGCATCGCGTTGTTCCAGACGAACGAAAGCACGGCGCCGCGCGTTTCGCCGTTGTTCGGCATCTTGGTGGCTTCGAGATACCGGTCGCAAAATTCGTACCAAACGAACCGCCAGAGCGTCTCCGCAGCATATCCGAACTCGTACGCGTTGAGTGCCGCCGTTACGGCAACGATCGTGTCGTGAAGCCGCGTGAGGATCCAGCGATCCGCAAGCGTCAGCGCTTCGGCTTGCGGCAGCGTCATCGCCGCCGGCAGCGTTTCGGGAAGCGCGAGCATGTAGCGCGTGGCGTTCCAGATCTTGTTATTGAAGTTGCGAGCTTCCTCGGCGCGAGCTTCGGAATACCGCATGTCTTGCGACTCAAG
>JAFAHZ010000024.1 GCA_019236975.1 Vulcanimicrobiota bacterium
GCCGGGGACTCGACGGCGGGTGGCGCTCCTTTGATCGGGGAAACCCGTCTGTGAAACGAAGAGTGCGTGTCCGGCGTGCGGGTACACGTGCAAGGTCAAATCCGTCATGCCGGCCTTCTCGAACGCTCGCTGCAGCGCCGGTGCGTCGTGCGTGGCATCGACCGCGCGATCGAGCTCGCCGTACAGTGCCAGGGTCGGAACGGTCACGCGCGCGAGCGTCTGTGCGGGATCGTAGATATAGGCCCTGCGAAGCGCCTCGATCCGCTGCGGCGGCGGTGGTATCGTCATCGTGGGCGAAAGGTTCAGTGCGGCCAGCCACGGCTGATGGCGCACCGCGTCGTACTGCCGGGCTGCGTTTTCCCACGTGCCGCTCCCCGCTACTGCGTCGAGCAGCGTGCGCATCGTCGTCACCGCCTGATCCGTCGTCGCCCAGTCAAATCCACGATGCGGCCCCTCCTGGCGAATTTCGTAATAGACATTGTCCGCAATGCTCGAAGCCGGCGCTCCGACGAGCATCATGAAAGCGATCCGCCGTTGGAGCGAAACGATGGGGGCCGTCCAGCCGCCGTTGCTGAACCCCCACAAACCTATCCGCTTCGGGTCGACGTACGGCTCGCGCTGCAGCGCGTCGTAAATTGCGCTAACGTCGGTCGCACGCTGCTCCGGCCCGTTTTCACGCCACGATCCGGTGGACTCGCCGGTTCCTCGCTGATCGTAGGAGACGACATCCACGCCGTTGAGCGCGAACATCGGAATGAGATAGCCCATCTCGCGCGTTTCGTTATCGTTGCCGTGAATCAGGATAACGGTCGCCCGTCGCTTGCGATCGGCATAGTAGAGCGAAACACCGAGTCGCCCTTCGGGCGCGTTCACAGTCAGGCGCTTCTCATAAATCTGTCGCTCCAGTCGCCACGTCTTGGGAAGCGCCGTCAGCACGCCGTCGTGCTGATTGACGGGGTCGAGCCAGTCGACGGCCGGCGTGTCTTCAACCTCCACTGCCGCGTAGACCGAATGCCCGTTTTCATCCCGATACAGGCCCGGGACGATGGAGACGACCGCCAGCATTACCGAAAACAGCAGATGCACGATCCATGTAGCTCCAGCCGCTACAGGATGTTTCGGCAGCTTCTTCCCAGTTTGCCACTGTGCGGGCTACGGGGAACGGATAGGGCGACATTGAACCGCGCATCAGTGACGAAGCAAAAGCTCGCTTCCGTTCTTGTAGCGATCGGTTTGGTCTTGCTTGCGGCGTGCGGCGACGAGGCGTTTGAACCGTCGGCGACGCAGTTCGGCGCGGCAAGCGTGGGAATGCACCACTATTACGTCGCGACGACCGGCTCCGATCGAAACCCCGGAACCGCGCCGCTACCGTTTCGGACGATTCAGCACGCACTGAACGTAGCGACGAGACCGGGCGATACCATTCTCGTTCGCGCCGGAACGTACGCCGAAGCGGTGAGCTTTCGGGCCGACGGAACGGCGGCGCGTCCAATCGTACTGGAAAACTATCCGGGCGAGCGGCCGTCCATCACCGGCGCCGGCGCACGCGGGCAGGAGCTCGTGCGTATTTTCGATCGCAGCCACGTGCGGCTTTTGGGATTCGATGTCGGCAATCTCGCAGCGACGTCGCCGCTCGATAGCGGCGCGATCATGATAGAGGGCTATGGCGACGACATTGCGATCGAGCACAATGACGTGCACGATGTCGTCCCGAAGGCTCATCACTACGCCAATGGCCGCGCAATCAACGTGCGCGGTTTCTTTGCCGGCCGGCCAATTACGAACGTTACCGTCGCCCGCAACGTGATCGAACGCTGCATCGTTCAGGACGGCAACGTGCTTGAAATTAGTGGAAACGCTGCGAACGTAACCGTTGCCGCAAACCGCCTGCTGGACAACGGCGGCATCGCGATCAACGTCACCGGTGGCACGCAGCCGCCGCGCTACCGGCGCTGGAAGCTGCAGGTACGCAACGTTATCGTACGCGACAACGTCGTCGAGCGCACCCGCGGCAGCGGCGCAATCGGCCTCTACGTTCAGGCCTCCGATGGAGTGCTCGTGGAACGCAATACCGTAACCAGTAACGCGTGGGGCATAATCGTCGACTCAGAATATCCAGAAGTGCACGCGCGGAACGTCACTCTCACGAGCAACGTCGTTCGCGGCAATCTAGAAGCCGGCGTCATGCTAGGTTCGCCGTTTTTTCCGACCACTGTACTTGGCTTGATAGCGACCCGGAATACGGTCACGAACAATGGAGCCGGCGAAGCGGGCAGCGGCGGCAACTTTGGCATCGGCCACGCCATCGGCGTACTCGTTCGCGGAAACACCCTGGTCGCCGCGGATCGCAGCGCGCTACTGAGCTTCGGACTTCCGTTTAAAGACGTTCAACTAGCCAGCAACTGTTACGACGCCGCCGGCCACAACGCGGCACGCGCGTACTTCGGATACGGCGCTACGACCTACGTGGGGTTTGCCGCATACCGTTCGGCGACGCACCAAGATGCCGGATCGTCGTTCGGTGCTGCATGCGACTCGCCTAAGCAGAAGGTTTGAGAAGTCTATCGTTTCGGACTGAGGAGACCTTCGGAGAGCGCATCGCGTAAAGCGCTACAGCGGCGAAACGCTCCAATCGGAGCCGTCGGCGAACATCACCAATCGAGCCCAGCACTGCCCTACCGCTCCCGTCTCCGCGTCCTCGCCGTGTTGCACGGATATTCGCGGGCCCGGCAACTGCATTTTGTAACCATGGCGTTCGAGTTCCGCGCAGCCAGATGGGGCCTTTGCAGATTCGCACGCAATGCGAATGTTGTCGTCCGGTTCTTTATACGCCCTACCCACCGCGTCGCGAACGGTCCGGTGCGCTGCAAGGGGAATCTTGAAATCGTACTCGTATGACGACCGCACGGTGACGAGCACACTCACGTGCCTTATCGCCTTCGATGTGTTGTTGGTAAGCGTAGCGACTAGAACCGTGGGATGACGCGTCTTCCGAAGAAAGCACGAGGAGGTTGAAACGGGTTCGGACGAACATCCCTGAAGGCATGCGAGCATAAGCACACATGCGAAAGAGGCACGTCTCAAACCAATGAGATGGGAACTTGCACGACTTCAACGCGAGTCGAAAGCGAAGGCAGAGGTTTCTCCTGTTCCCGCAAATACGCTAGATATTCGTTAGCGGAATAGGTGAAGCGCGCCAATACGTCCTCGCGCGAATCGCTCACTGCAAACACTTCTTCGAGATCGGGCGACGTTGCACCGTACATTCTCGTCTCCGGATCGTATTCGATAACGGCGTCGATCGTCTTCATACCCTACCTCTTCCACTTAAAGCGCTTCTTGAGCTTCAGCCAGACGGGCATGGGTACCTCGTGGTCGAGGCTTCCGTCGATCACGATCCTCTGACCCGTCTCTGGATGCTCGTAGATCGTATGGTCGCCCTTTCCTCGTCTCACTATTACAAACCCCATCGCCTTCAGCCGAGCGACGATTTCTCTGACGCGAGGCGGCACGCTCTACTTCGCCGGCGGCCGGCTGCCGGGGTAGATGACGTGCGGTGTGATGAGAAAAACGATTTCGTCTCGCTCGTGGGCAGTTTCCTTATTTTGAAACAGCTTCCCTAGAATCGGAATATCGCCGAGCCACGGAACCTTCTCCAGCGTTTCGTTGCTCGTGTCGCGCATCAAACCGCCCAGCACGATGGTTTGGTTGTCGGAAACCCGCAGCGTCGAATCGATCTTGCGATTGGCAACGATCGGATACCCCGTCGACGTAAATCCGATGAGCTCGCTGTACTCGGGGTGGAGCTCGGCCGTGACGCTCCCGTCCGACCCGATCGTGGGCGTCAGGCGCAGGTGGACGCCGATATCCACATATTGCACGTTTTGTCCACCTAAAACTGAGGTACTGTATACGATCGGATAGGTCTCGCCGATCGTGAGATCTGCTTCCTTGTTGTTAATAGTGACGAGTTTCGGGGTCGCCAAGATTTGCGCGTGCCCCTTGCTGACGAGCGCGTTCAGTTTCACGTTGACCGGAATGGTGCCGCTGGTAAAGGCGTACGCCGCGGCTCCAGGCAGCGGCTGCCCCGTTAAATCCAGTCCGCCGAATTCGAAACCCACGTTACTCGAATCGTTGATTGGAGTCACATCCGCGACTTTGACTTCGAAGAGCACTTGCGGGCTGGCTGTATCGATCGTTGCCAGCAGACTGCGGGCAGCGGCCTGTGCCGGCTCGCCGCCCGATACTAGGACGGCGTTTTGCTCCTCGTCGGCGAGCGCGTTCCCGTCCGGAAGCAGCGCTTTGAGTTTGGCAACGGCGTCGTCGGGTTTGAGAAAACGCAGAGGGTAAGCAATCGTACGCGGACCGGCGTTTTCGCCCGATCGCGGCGTATCGAGTGCCGCGATGAGCGCCCGCGCGCGCCGTTCGACCTCCGGGTCGGCACCGAGCAGCAACGACCCGCTGCGCCGATCCGCGACCATCGTCGTGCCCTCGGGCAGCACGCCGGCGAGTTCCCTGGCAACGTCGTCGGCTTGTGCGTGGTGCAGCGGCACGACCGACATCTGGCGACCGGTCGCAACGGCGTTGCCGCTCTGCACGACGAGAATCCGGCCCTCGTTGCGCACGCTGAGTCCGTGCGCGGAAACGATCGCTTGCAACGCCTCCTCGAACGTCACGTCGTGCAAATGAACCGTGATCTTTTCCGGCTTGACGGATTGGTGGGTAACGATATTGACGCCCGAATCCGCTGCCAGCAACGCGATGACATCGGCAATGTCGACGTCGTGAGCGTCGACCGAAATGAGCGGTGCGCCGAGCGCGACGCTGAGGTTAAGCCAAAATACCGCGACCAGCGTTGCAAGCGTCGCCTGCGCCTTCATCGGCGCCCCGCGTCGATGGGCACGCGCTCGCCGTCGTCCAACGTGATGCCCTCGGCGTTTATCGCGGCGATGGTTGTCCCACCGAGCCGCGTGCCGATTTCCACGATGCGGGTTCGTCCGTCCAGCTCGACCAGTGCCTTGGGGCTTGCGCCGAGCAACACCGCGCGAACGATTGGAACCGCGAGAATGCCGTCGTTGGGCGGCAAGACCATTTCGGAGTCGTCGCCGAGCGTCGCCGGCGGCGGAGTGGGCCGAGCGAACGGATCGTGCCGCACAGTCAGTGCCGGGTACGCGAGCCGTTCGGGAATCGCCGGCACTTGCGGCGCCGCGAGGCGGCCACCGTTCTCGTCGAACGCGGGACCCGGAAGTGCGGCAAGCGGGACGAGCAGCAACGCCGTCGTCGACGTGGCAATCGACCACCGCAGCAGGCGCCGGCGTTGGTTAACGTTCAGGGGATCGAACACTCGTAGCTTCCTCTCTATCGGCGCGCCGTTCGAACGGACGTAAACCAAAGTACAACGTCGCCGACACCGCGGCATCGAGCAGCGCGGCGTCGCCGTCGGTTTGCGGCGCTCGCGATAGCCGCACGGAGTCGACGCCGACGACGGTACGATGTCTCGTGAGATCGGAGATAACGCTCAAAATATCGCCGTACTCGCCGCTCAGCGAAAGCGATACGGCTTGCGTTCCCGATTCTTGCGCGCTGCGGCCGCCGGGAACGATTCCCCGAAAGCTGACGCGCCGGAGCTTAGACGCCGCATCGAGTTGGGTCAATAGGTCCAACGTGGGCTTTCCGCTGCCGCCCGCCCCGCGCAGCTCGGTTAGGTCTCGACGAACGCGGCGAGCGGCTGCGGCAACGTCCGCACCGCGTTGCAGCGCTCGCTCGTTGCGGGCCGCTAACTGATACACGTTTGCCGTCTCGACGGATACCGCGCGCACCTCGCGCTCCGACGGCGCCACGATCGTTCCGTAGCCGATTCCGCCGAGTGCGAGCACCGCAAACCAAGCCAACGTAACCGGCCGGCGCAACGGCGTATTCACGGCTGGCGCTCGGTGGCAACTTCGAAAGACAGCGCGCCGAGTACGCCGGCGTCTTTCGAGATCCTAACGCTAGCGGGCCGCGGCATCGCCGGCGATCCGTCCAGCCGCGAAAGGAGCGTTCCAAAGCGCGCCAGGGTTTGCGCGCTTCCCTTCAGATCGTAGTCGTTTGCGTTCGCCTCCATCGCGTCGAGCGTGACGTCTGCCGGAAAGAGGTTGCCGATCTCCGCCAGGCGTTCGGCGGTCTTAGGCCCGGACAAGCGCACGTCGCGAAGCGCGCGATCTTCGGCGAGCAGAGTTTCGAGATCGCGCGACTGCACCTGCAAACGCTGCAACGCCTCGCGGCTACGCTCGAACCGGTCGTGCGCCGCGCTCAAAGCCCCCTGCGCGCCGGCGATCCGAGTGCGCTCGATTCCCGCCGCCACCACGCATAAGACGACCATCGCAACGAGCGCCGCGGCAACGTCGTGAAACCGGCGCGGCAACCGCATGGAGCGCACTGCATCGATCGCTCCGGGCGGTGCGTCGTGCAAAAAATCGAAACGCATCACCGGCTCGCCCACGTTGCCAACGACGCCGCCAGCGTCCAATCCGGCGCGGCGGCCCGGCTAACGTCGTCCGGATACTGGCCCCCGCGCAGCAAATCGCTCACCGGTACGTCGACCATCGCACCGGTCAACGTTTCCAGCGATTCGGCCAAGCCGGCTAGACGCGCGCCGTTTCCCGTCATCGCGATCCGCCGAATGGTCAAGCGCTCGCGCAAAGCCGCGACCGCCTCGCCGACGGACGCGGCCAGCCGATCGCGAGCAGAATCGCCCGCACCCGCGGTTCCGAGGATGCGCTTGCGCCGCTCGGCTGCAGCGACGTCGATCGAAAGCGACGAGGCGATCGCGCGCGTAACGTCGGCGCCTCCCCCAGGTAACACGCGCGAAATCGGCCCCCCGGGCGAAAACGCGTGCAGCGTCGAACGTTTCCAGCCGACGTCGAGCACGGCATCCGCAAACGGAAAAGCGCGCTTCACCGCGCACGCATCGTGGTCGACGGCGACGGCCCGATACCCCGCGCGTTTCACGCACGCTACTCGCGCGTGCACGGCGTCGCTCCGCGCTACTCCTACCGCTACGAGACGTTCGTGCCGATTTACCCAGTGGGCCCGCACCAGCGTTGCTATCTCTTTCGCATCCCATGGCGAGAACCGTTCCGCTTCAAAACGAGCTGCCCGCCGCCGCTCGTACTCGTTCATCCGCGGAAACTGCAGAATCCGCAGCGCGGCGGATTGGGACGGCAAGGATAGCACGCAGCGCCGTTCGCGCACGCCAAGTTCGCGCCGCGCGTCGTCGAGAATCGCAGCCACGACGTCGACGTCGGCGATGCGATCCGGCTCGATGCAACCCTCCGGTACGTCGCGCACGGCAACAACGATCAATGCGACGGTTCGGTCGCGACGGCGCTCGCACGCAGCGACGCGAACGCGCGTCGAGCCCAAGTCGATGCCGAGCGGCATGATTGCAGTCCTCACCGAACGCTCGCAAGCAGGGCGTACGCGGCGCCCAACGCTAGGAATGGCGCAAAGCGCACTTCAGACGTCCGGCGAGCGCCGCGAAAGAGTAGCACGACGGCGAACAGTGCTCCGACGACAAACGCGAAGCCGACGGCACGCAACGCGCCGCCCGTTCCCAGGCATGCGCCCAACACTAAAGCGAGTTTTACGTCGCCGAGGCCGATTCCACGCCCGCGGCTCATCGCGAAAAGCAGCCCGAGCAGCGTGCCCGCGAGGGCAGCCCCAGCGAGTGCGCCGGCAATTCGGCGATCGGCGAGCGCTGCACCCAATGCGAGACAGCTACCGGCGAGCAGAACGCGATCGAACACGTAGCCGGTTTGGAGATCGGTCACGGCGCACACCGCGCCGATCGCAAGTGCCACCGATGCGCTCCAATATGCGGCGGCATTTGAAACGGCAAGGCGAATCAGCGGCGTGGCGACCAACGCCGCCGCCACGTACGAAGCGCCCAAACGCAGCGGAACGCCGTACGAGCGCGCGCGCGATACTGCCAACGCCCCCAGCGCCGTCGCCGCGGCTGCCGTGGCGACGGCCGTCTCCAGGGCGATCACTCCGTGGCTCCCAGCCGCCGTAATGCTCGCCGTGCGGGCAGCCACTTCGGCGCGAAAGCGACCGCGCGACGGAAGAGTTCGATGGCGTTCGGCCGCCGGCCCAAGCGCATCGCCGCGAGTCCGGCGAACGTCAATGCCGTCGCATCGTGCGCGTGCAATCCGACGCGTGTAAAATCGGCCAGCGCGTCTTTGAGCCGCCCGCGTTCGCGGTACGCCATTGCGCGATCGAACCGCACCGCGTCGTCGTCGGCAAGCAGCAGGTAGGCCGAGGCGAGCGCGATCGCCGCGTCGACGGATTGCCGTTTACGCAGCGTTAGCGCGACGAACGCGTAGCGATCGACCGCGACGCCGTCGCACGGATTTAAACGGACTGCTCGGTCGTAGTAACGCAGGGCATCCGACGCTCGGCCGCGATAGAGCTGTTCGTCGCCGCGCACGACTAGTGCCTGCGCCAACTGCGGTCGCAGCATCCAAGCCGCGATGATAACGCCCGCCACTGCGAGCGCAAGGCGGCGGAGAGGCGCGTCGACCTTCATGCGAGCAACGCGTAATAGGCGCCCAATGCGAGCAGCACGCCGCCGTTGACGGTTGCGGCCGCGCCGCGAGCCACGTCGTCTCTCGCAAGAGCTTCAAGGCGGGACCATCCTGCGGCTGCAACGATTAACGGCAGGCTTTGTCCCAGTGCGAAGCAGACGAAGAGCGCGCACGCGAAGCCCGGGGCCGCGCCTGAAGCCGTTTCCGCGAGAGCGATCGCTACCGGCGCGCAACAGCCGGCGGCGCCGAGCGTACTGACGAATCCCACGAGAAACGATGCGCTCGTCCGCATGGACTGCGGCGTGCAACAGGACCGTCCCGAACGCCGCACGATGCTCGCGATCGCGGCACACGTACACGCAACGCCGAGCGTCCAGTAGAGTGCCGGAGAAACGGCGAGCGCGCGCAGCGTACCCGCGGCGATCGTTCCGACGGTCGCGTATCCCGCTACGGTTCCACACGTGAGTGCTGCCGGCGTGCGCCACCGCGACTCGCGGGCGCTCAGCGACGTCACTGCCAAGAATCGCGGGGCCGCGCACGGTCCGATTCCCGACAGCGTTCCCGCAACGAGTGCCGTCGCAGCTAAGGCGATGGGGTTCAATTCGCGGCCGAAAATCCGGCCGCCGAGGTGTACTGAATGTGCGTATCCGTCGTGTTGGGGCTAATGTTCTGCAACGTCCCCGGATCGTGAATGCCCGGGCAAAGAATCGTATACGTCGCGGTCGACGAGCCGCTGCCCGTCACGGTATACGCGTAGTAGACGCCTGGGCCGCCCGCTGGATCCACCGGCGTCTGCTTCAAGTACGGCTGCAACGCCGTGTTGCTCGTATTGACCGTCCCGCTGGGCGGATAACTATCGTTGTCCGTTTCGTACAGTTCGAGCGCGGTAGCGATCTCTTTGAGATTGGCCTCGCAAGCGGCGGTCTGGGCCTGGGCGCGCGCCCGAATAAAATTCGGCACGAGAATGCTGACGAGTATGGCGATGATCGCTACGACGATCATCATTTCGATGAGCGTGAATCCTCGCTGGCCTTCCAAACGTTGCGTCTGCAGCACTTCTTCCATCCCTCCGACGCAAAGGAGTGCCCGCGCGGGGCGCGCGCAAGACGCCGCGGCGAAACTGCGCTAGTAGGAGTTGGCTCCGGTGTGGATCGTGCTCGCACCGATACCGAAGATCACCGCAAGCGCGTTGTGGGTCTGCCCTTGCGTCGTGAGCACGTCCTCGATCTGCAGTTTGAAGGGCCGCCCCAAAAAGATGCTGGTTCCGTACACGAAGTCGCGCCCGAAGCCGCCGGCGCTCGTATTGACGCCATCCTCTCGCGCATACGCAAAGACCGATCCGCCGAGTTGATAGACGCCTTCCACATACCCGCCGCTGGATTGCATCGCCCGACCCGTTCCCAGCGGGTTCGTATCGTTGCCCGTTTGCCACATGGCGCGCAGCGTAAACCGTCCGTGGTACGCGTTCGCTCCGTAGCCTTGACGCCAAAACTGATCGTCCGGCCCGAGCGCTCGACGCCCGGTGTACCGGTACACTTCGAAATCGGCGTTCTTCACCGTCTCGCGTCCCACGAACATCCAATCGGTGCCCGTTTGTCCGATAGGCGACCCCTGGTCGTGATTACTCAATGCGAGCACGGAAGCATTCAGCCCGCTGACTTCCTTGCCGAGCGATACCCTGATGCCGTCCATCGGCTCGTACAGATTGAACGGATTGTTCCCGACAGCTTGCACGAATACGGCGTAGTCTTGTTCGCTCAGCTTGAAGCGCTGTGGGTCGGTTGGCAAAATCAGCACCTGCTGCCCGGCACGGACGTCGATCGGGATTTTGTCCGTCCAGCTCGACGTGTATTCGAGCCACGCCTCGCGCAAATCGCCCGGCCGGCCGCCGTCGATGAAATACTGCTGCCCGTCGTATGTGAAATGCGGCCCGATGGGGCCGCCGACGAGACCGATGACCTTATCCACGATGTATTTAGGCAGTCCCGTTGGATCGGGATCGCTGAAGTACGCCGACTGCGCTTGGAGCGTCGCCGGCAAGTCGCCCCGGCCCACCAGCCGCGGAACCGCGTACCCCCGTGCTTTGAACGCCTTTCCGAAATCGGTGAGCTTGGCGGGCGTTACGTGACACGTACCGCACGAAAGCAGCGTGCGGCGAGCGAACTCTTGCGTCGCACTCGCGGGGCGCGGATGCAGGACGCCGGCTGCCAGCAGCGCGATTGCCGCGATGCGGGCGATGCTCTTGACGATTGCCGGAACGTCGACGTTGTAAAACACTGCTACCAGTTCGCGGAGCTGCTCCGACTTCGCATGCGAGCTTTGCGACGCTCGGTTCATTTCGGAAATTTGCTGCGACAGCACCCCCGTCGCGTCGGACACCTCTCGAGCGGACTTGGCCTGTGCGTCCGCAGACTCCGCAACCGGATCGATCGTGCTGCGTACCAGCGCGCTGCGCTCGCTGACGTGGCCCGCCGCCGCAGCATTTTCGCCGACAATCCTGGACACCGCCCCGATGTTCTGCGTCAGCGCGCCCGACGCGCGTTTCATCTCGTCCGAGCGATTTGCGACCTCCGCAGCGACGTCGCTCGTCTGCGCGATCGCCGCACCGAGCGCCCCGAGCGCTCCCGTCGCGTGCGCCGAGAGGACCATCCCGCTTTCGACCTGCTCCGAGGCCGACGAAATCGCCGCCGCCGCGCGCACGCTTTCCTCGCGTATCGCATCCAGGATCCGGCCGATCTCGCCGGTAGACACGCGCGATTTTTCGGCGAGCTTGCGCACCTCGTCGGCAACGACGGCGAACCCGCGCCCTTGATCGCCGGCGCGTGCGGCTTCGATCGCCGCATTGAGCGCGAGCAGATTCGTCTGATCGGCGATGTCGTGAATAACCGCAACGATCTCCGAAACTGCGCTCGAGCTGGTCTCGAGGTTCTTCATGGCCGAGTGCGCGACACCCGTGGCTTCCTTGATACGCTCCATCGCACCGGCAGTTTGCTCCACCGAGCGTTCGCCGCTTTGCGCCTCGACGCGCGCGTGCCCCGCCGCGTCCGCCAGCGTCGTCCCCATGATTGCCAACGCCGAGATTTGCTCGTCGAGCTGTCGAACCGAATCGACGGCTCCCAGCGCACCGCGCCCTTGCTCGTCGGAGGCCGCCGCAATTTGATGCGCGCTGCTCGCAAGCGCGTTGATTTCCCCGTGCGCGACCGCAATGCGCTCGGCCTGACTGTGCGCGCCGTCGGCGACGCCTTCCATCGATGCGGCGATCCGGTCGACGGCCACCGACGCCGAACCGGCCGCCGCCGACATGCGCGAATCCAGCTGCGCGAGGTCGACCGTTGCCGACGCGATGCCCGACATCACGCCGCGCAGCGTTTTGGCCATTTTGTTGAACTCCATGGAGATCAGGCCCAATCCCGCAGCTACGCCGTTGTAGCTGTTGGCAAGCTGTGCGATTTCGTCGCTGCCTTCGTCGGCGATGAACGACCGGTCCGATTCGAACGTTGCTGAAAGATCGCCCGCGCTTAGCCGGTCGAACGCAGTCGTCAACATGGCGACGTCGTGTTCGGTCACGTCGAGCAGCGCGCGCGTAACCGACTGCAGCCGGCGCGCGATCGATCCGCCGATGAAGACGGCCGTCAACACTAACGCGAATGCCGCCGCAACGGTGCTCGCGAGCAGCGTCGTAACGAGCACGACCTGGGCCCGCTCGAACTGCGCTTCGGCAACCTTCGCCTGTTCCGTCGAGTAGCTAGCCAGCGCGTCGTTGTCGCGCCGTAAACTCTTGAACGATAGATCGGTGGCCGCCATGGCGGCGTCGACGTCGCGTGGGCGCCGAGCGCCCACCGCAATCTGCCGGTCGAAGCCTTTCTTGACGGCGTCGACGTCGGTTTCGATTTGCGCGGCCTCGATATCGACTTGCTCCAAACGCGCCGAATCGATCGCGTTGGTTTGGTCGCTCTTATCGAGCGTCGACAGATCGCCGCTCAATGCGATTTGTGCCGCGTTTAGCGAATCTAAGTAACGCCTTTGACCCGTTGCGACGTATCCTCGCACTGCGGCCGACTGGTCCAGCATCTGGGCCATGACGTCGCGGGTCAGCGTGCTGATCGCGCCCAGGGCGGCGGCCTCGTTCGCTCGCGCGCGCATCACGGCGATGCGTCCGATGCCTACCGCCGTCACGATTCCGAGTAAGACGACGCCGATGAAAAAACCGGCACCGATCTGTACCGGAACCGGAAACCGCGATAGACCGTTCACGGCTTGGCGATTCCGCAGGCCGCCTGTGTGGCGATGTCGGCATACGACTTGTGCACGTTCACGATCAAATCGCCCGCCGTCAAACGTCCGATCGGGACGTCGAGCGTCGTCGTCGACTTGCCGTTGACGACGTCTTCGAGCGGATAGAGGGGACGAGGTTGGTACTTGTCGCACGTCCCGGTGTGAAAGTGTGCCGGCTGCTCGATAGCCGATCCGTTTACGAGGCTAACGGTTACGACGGTTTTTGCACCCTGCGCCTTCAGCGTCGCCGTTCCGGATTCGCCGCTGCCGTTTAGTGCGTCGAGCCTCACGACCACGATCTGTCCCGTCTCCGCCGCTGCGGCCTCCACGGTGACGCCCGCGGCGCCGAGTAAGATCAGTACTGCACCTGCAACTCGCGCGTTCATCTTCACCTTCAGCGGCCCAGCAGCCGCTCGCACGCAGTGTCGCAAGCGACTGTGAATAAAGTCTGAAAACCTTCATGCTTCTGAAACGGCGCTCACGGGCGCAAACGGTAGCCCACGTTCCAAATCGTTTCGATAACGCCGTCGGCGCCGCAACGCCGCAGCTTGTTGCGCAACTGACTGACGAAGACGTCGACGACGTTACTGGAGCCGGTGCGCTCCTCGCGAAGACGATCGAGAATTTGCGCGCGGGAAAGGGTCATCCCGGCATTGCGCGCCAGGTACTCGAGCAAGCGAAACTCCGTGGGGCCGAGCGTAAGCGGCACGCCTGCATATCTGGCCGTGCAGCCGGCGACGTCGACCCGCAGCAATCCGACCTCGATCGTCGTCGCGTCCCCCCGCTCGCCGGTCCGGCGCAACAGCGCGGATACCCGCGCGAGCAGTTCGTCCTCGGCGAAGGGCTTGACCAAATAGTCATCGGCGCCCGCGGCGAATCCGGCGACGCGATCTTCGATCGCATCGCGCCCCGATAGCATGAGAATCGGCACTCGCACGCCTTCACTTCGGACCCTGCGCACTAATTCGAAGCCGTCGATGCCGGGCAAGCCCACGTCGACGATTGCCGCATCGTGGACGTGGCGCCCAAGGAGTTCCAGGCCGGATGCGCCGTCGGCGGCGACGCTGACGGCGAACAACTTCGCTTCCAGCATCGAGCGAATTGCGCGCGCAGTCGAAGGATTATCCTCGACCACCAGGATCTGCACCCGGCAAATCTATCGCAGGAACGTGAAGAGTTTCTGAAGGCGCAGACTTCAGAAACTCTTCATATTGCCGTACCAGCATGAAGCCATGCTCTCGCAGCGCGCCGACTCCGTGCCCTTGCTCAAAATTCTGCTCGAACAGAAGAATCGCGCGACGGCCGAACACTGCGAACGCGTCATGCGGTATTCGGTACAACTCGCCTGCGAGGCGGGCGTGACGGGCGACGCCATGCACGCCGTCGCGAACGGTGCGCTTCTGCACGACATTGGAAAGCTGCACGTTCCGAGCGACCTGCTCGCCTACCCCGGGCCTCTCGAGGACGACGCGATGGCTTTGGTACGCACGCACGCGCTGCGCGGTGAGGATCTTCTACGCCGGTTTCCCGGGCTGCGGATGAAGGATATCGCTCGCATCGTCGGAGCGCACCACGAGTGGTTCGACGGTTCGGGCTATCCGCGCGGTCTTGCCGCGCGCGCAATTCCGTACGGCGCACGCATCGTAGCGATCTGCGATGCATTCGATGCAATGACCGCCGGCCGGTGCTACCAGCGTCCGCGCTCGTACGCCGCTGCCATCGAAGAACTCGTCGCGTGCTCGGGCACGCAGTTCGATCCGGAACTCGTGCGCACGTTCGTCGGTATGGGCGAGCGTTATTTCAGAATCTCTTCATAGCCTAGCCGTAAAATCGGCGGCATGATATATCGCCGCATCGCTCCCACGCACCTCACTGCGTGTGCCGCTATCGCCATGACTGCTTGCTCCGGCGGCGCACCGCGCCCGTCGTACGTTCCTCCCGCGCCGATGCGCGTTGCCGCGGAGGCTCCCAACGTAGCAAACGATACCGGCAACATTCTCATCGCCGACCAGTGGAACAATCGCGTCGTCGAAGTCGACGCACAGCACCGCATCGTTTGGCAGTTCGGTGACGGCTCGTCGATCGCCGGACCGCACTCGGTTGTCGGCGTCAACGACGCGGAGCGTTACGGCAAACTGACGCTGATTGCAGGAACGGGGTTACCGGCAGGCACGATTCCGGCGTGCAGCAAGAAACCGTGCCAAGACAATCGCGTCTTCGTCGTCGACCAAACGGGGAAAATCGTTTGGCAATACGGCAAGACCGGCGTTCCGGGATCCAAAGCGGGGTACCTCAACGCGCCGGTGAGCGCGATGCATCTGCCCAACGGCGGCGTCCTCGTCACCGACCAAGGCAATCAGCGCGTCATCGAAATCTCGGCGTCGAAACGCATCACCTGGCAGTACGGAACAACGGGTAAGAGCGGCGCGGGTGCCGGGGAGCTGAACAATCCCAATAGCGCGCAGCTTCTCTCCAACGGCAACGTCCTGATCGCCGACGAGAACAATAACCGTGTGCTCGAGGTGACGCCGGCTGGAAAGATCGCGTGGGAATACGGTTCGCCTAAAGACACCAAGAAGCTGGACGGTGCGGCCTATGCCAGCCGGCTATCCAACGGAAACACGCTGATCACGGATTCGCTCAATAGCCGCGTCGTCGAGGTCACGCCTTCCGGACGCGTTGCGTGGAGCTACGCCACCAACAAACAGCACGGCAGCATCTCGGCCCCGCAGCCGTCGCACGCAGTACGCCTCAAGAACGGCGACACCCTCGTGAGCAATCAGATCGACGACGAGATCGTCGAAGTGACGCCGGCCGGCAAGATCGCGTTCCAGCAGGGCAAAGTGGCCAAGCCCGGCGCGAAGTTCGACGAGCTAAACTGGCCGTACGATGCGAAGGTCGTCGGAGATTACACCGGCCTAACGACGCCGTAAGCCGCGAGTCGAGCGGTGGCGCGCCCGGAGGGATTCGAACCCCCGATCCCAGCCTTCGGAGGGCTGTGCGTTATCCAGCTACGCTACGGGCGCACGCGACTACGGGCGCGGTGACTCGGGCGAGCTGCCCGCGCTCGGGATGTGTTTGAAGAGGTCGAGCTTGTGGTCGACCAGCGAACGGTAGAACTTCCGCACGCAATCCGGATGCCCGAAGAAATACGTGCGCGCGTACGCGAGATCGTCGCCGGAGCTATCCGGAACGTAGTGCGAGATTTCGATCTCTTCCATTTGGCCTCGGTCTACCGGGTGAGGACAAAAGTCGCAGGGGATGGTCGACATGTTCGGATGATTACCTCGGGAACGGAACCGGCCGCCATACGTCGGCGGCCGACCCCTCTAAAACTGACTCGGGTAGGATTTGAACCTACGACCTAGGGCTTATGAGTCCCCCGCTCTACCGCTGAGCTACCGAGCCACGGGCCGTGGCGTCGTTTTCGACACCGTACGATACCATGACCCGTCGCAGGCCGCAACTGGTGCGCCCGCTTTGCCCGCCAGGCTAGCCGTGGGCCGGCCATCATCGCGCTCAGTAGCGGATTTGGGCCAGCTGCATAGGCCCTATCTCCCCCACCCAGATCGCCGGGCGCGCACAACCCGAAACCGTTGCGTCGATGCCTGCAGGAACGGCGTTCGGCGTCGGCAGCGGAAGCTCGGTAATCGTGCCGTTTGGCTTCAGACGCCCGACCTTATCGGCGCTCGATTCCGTAAACCACACGGATTGGTCCGGCGCGATGGCGAGATCGAACGCACCGCTCCGATTCGTTGGAATTGCGTATTCCGTAACGTTCCCGTCGCCGTCCATCTTCCCGATTGCGTTTCGCCCGAAATCCGTGAACCAAACGGCATGGGCGTTTCCGGAGATGTGTGCGACGTACGAAGGGATGGTAAACGCGTGCAGGACCGAGCCTTTCGGTGCGAATTCGAACACGACGCTTTCGGAAGCCGAGCGGTGCGTTAGACCCCACACGTGACGATGCGGACCGCGCGTTAAGAGAAGCTGATCGGAGTTGCTTTCACCATAATACGACGACGGAAGCGTCGCCGGGTTACCGGTTGCACCAGTCGGTCCGCCTCCGCCGATCCACATACGGCCGTCGGCCGCCGCAACGATCGACGTGATGACCGCGCTGCCGCCGAGCCCGAGGTTCGGATCGTATTGCGGAGGCGGAACGGATGCGGTTCCCGACGCACCATATTCTAGCTCGCCCCACGGAAAGCCGGGCTGCGTTGAATAGAAGTAATCGTACTCACTCGCCCAAACGATCGACGGGAAGTCCTTCGCATCGATCGCGCTCACTTGGCCCGCACGGCAACCGTTTTGCGGCGTTGCCGGGCAGCAGTTCCCTGGACCGTTCGCGCATGGCACGCCGTCGGCTCCTTGCGGACTGACGCGCGTGAACGTACCCCCCGCGTAGCTACCCATCCAAAAACCGGGGTTAGGGCACGAACCGCCCGGCAGCGCGTAACAATAACTCATCGGCAACACCGGTGGATTTGCATCGAAGCTTCCGAAATACACGTTGCCTGCACCCGATACGGAAACGATAACCGGCGCGGCATCGATGCCCGAAGGAATCGGGATTTCCGTAACGTGCACGCCCGAGATTCGCGCTGTCTGCGACGGTCGCTCCTGGGTATGAGCGCTCGGTTGCGGCACCCATCGGCTCGTGGTATTTGCCGTGCAGCCGCTCGCCACGCTCGTTACCAGCGCGCACGAAAGCAGTGCATTGCGATAACTCCGCATCATCCGCATCGTCAACCTCCGAGATAACTGTAGACCCGCAGGTCACAGCGCGGTTAGGTCTGGCTGGGGAATCGTCACCCGGGACTCTCGGGGCGTGGAAGTGAGCGCAAAAAAGCAGCGCCGAAAAATCTTTCGACGCTGCGTCCGAAAATCGCGGTCGGAGGGACTCGAACCCCCAACCTACAAGTTCGTAGCCTGTTGCTCTATCCAATTGAGCTACGACCGCGCGTTCGTCACATCGCTGTGACCGACTTCGGAGAGAGAGGGATTCGAACCCTCGATACGACTTTACATCGTATAACGGTTTAGCAAACCGCCGCCTTCAGCCGCTCGGCCATCTCTCCCCGACCCGACGAGCGACTATACCACGGCTCGGCCGGATGTCCTAGGAGGACGTCCCGCTCGCCCCCGGCGACGATGTCGTTGCCGGCTCGGGCGTCGGCTGCGCTTGCGCACTCGCGGGCTGCGCCATCACCAAAGGCGGCTCCGGTACGAACTCCGCGCGAACGGTCGGAACCTTCGCGGGCCGGCGGCCCATCAACGCATCGATTCCCAGCGCGCGTCCGGTCGGCAGCACGAAGTTGATTGCCGACAAGAGGAACGTCGTCAGATCGTTACCGTTCAGCGTTGCGGGCGAAATCAGCGGGCCTTTTGCCGATGCATACATCAGCGTAAGAAACATGCCGACTAGACCGCCGAGGCGGGTAAATAGTCCGAGCACCAGTACGACGCCCACCAGCAGTTCGCCCAAACGAACGAGTTCTGCAAACAGAGCGATATTCGGCATCACCGTGCCCGAGAGAAACGGCCTTATAAAATCTGCGCCCTGCTGCGAGCCTTGCGTAACGAGACTCACGATGGTCCCGTTGGGCGGCATGAATTTGTCGCTGTCCAGAAACTTCGGCAGCGCGTGCGCGATCCAAATCGCACCGATCGCGATGCGGAACAGCGCAAGCCACCGCGCGTACGTTGTGGAAGCCGGAAGCGGCTTCGTCATGCGACGACCTCCTTTCGCAGCGTTACGAGCCGCGCGATCAAACCGGCCGCCTCCCGCGCTGCATGAGGACGCGCCAAGCGCCGGGCCGCCGCTCTCATTCTTTCCCTCGCTGGGCCTTCTTTCAAAACGGCTTCCAACGCCGGTCCGAGTTCGTCGAGCGTCTTCGTTCTGATTGCGGCTCCGGCATCGCACAGCACGCGGGCATTACGCTCCTCCTGGCCGGGAAGCGGCTTGCTCAAAAGCATCGGGACTTCTGCAACCAACGCCTCGGCTGCGGTCAATCCTCCCGGCTTCGTCACCAAGACGTCGGCCGCGTGCATGTAGTCGTACACGTCGTCGACGAAGCGCAGCGCGCGCACCGGATAGCCGACGCCTTCGGCCGCCGCCAGCACGCGGCGTTCCATGCCTTTGTTGCGCCCGGCGATCACGACCGCCGCGATCGGAGCGGAGACGCCGTCGAGTCCGCGCATGATGCGTGCGAGCGGACCGATGCCCAGCCCGCCGCCCATCAGCAGCACGATGTGGCGGTCGAGCGGTAGGCTCAAGCGTTCGCGCAGACGTTCCTGCGATTCTTTGCCGCGAGCGAACTCGCCGCGCACCGGAATGCCGCACGCGACCACGCGTTCGGCGGCGACGCCGCGCGCGATCATCACGTCGCGGACCGCATCGCCGGCAACGACGTAGCCGTCGACGTTGTCGTGAATCCAAAAGGCGTGCACCGCATAATCCGTCACGATGCCGACGACCGGCGGCGCGTCGGCGTACATCCGCTTATACTCTGCCATCGCACCGCAGGGAAACGCGTGCGTGCAGACGACGAGGTCGGGCCGTTCGCGCTCGATCAACCGGCGAAGATTGCCCGCAGTGAACTGATGCGCCCACGTCCGGAACGGCCCCACTTCCGTCGCGCGCTCCGCGCGATGGTAGATAAAACGGTACATCTGCGGAATCGTCTTGACCATCTGCAGATAGCCATCCGAGACGACGCGCGACACCACCGGCGCGGCATACTTATACGAGTCGACGACCGTGGTGCGTACGCCGGGATCGATCTTGCGCAGCGCGGCGCACACCGCGTTCGCCGCGGAGAAGTGCCCGACGCCCACGCTCGCCGAAAGAAACAGAACGCGAATTAGCTCGCCCCTCCGTCGGCGCCCGCTTCCTCGGCAAAGACCAGAAACTCGTCGAGAATCTCCTGAGCGAGCGCGTCGTCGTCGACGAGATTGCCTTCCATGTCGGTGACGATGAACTCGCCGTCGCCTTCCTCGTGGGCGTCGTGCATGAGCACCGCGTACGAGGTATTCTCGTCAGGATCTTCGAGTATGCCCACAACCTCGAAGGGCAGCTCGCCGCCGTCCTTCGTCTGAATGTAGAGCACTTCGCTCAGCTCGAGCGGTCCGCTGGGGTTCTCGCCATTGGAGGACGGCATGCGAGTGGCTCCTTTTTAGTGCAGGCAGCGCGCGACGTTGGCCTGGTGTTCGGAGAGGGTCTTGGCGAAAGCGTGCCGGCCGTTGCCGCAGTAGACGTAGTAGAGAAAATCCGTCTTCGACGGCGACAGCGCGGCTTCCAGCGAGGGGAGCCCCGGATTGGCAATCGGCGTCGGCGGCAGCCCGTCGTGCGTGTAGGTATTGTATGGCGAATCGATGCGCAAGTCGGCGAAGGAAAGTTCGCTCTTGTGTTCGGGGAGCGCGTATTCGATGGTGGCGTCGACTTCGAGCGGCATTCGGACGCGCAGCCGGTTGTAGATAACGCCCGCAATGAGCGGGCGGTCGGCGTCGGCCTTCGCTTCGCGTTCGATCAGCGACGCGACCGTTACGGCCTGCGGCACCGTAACGCCCAACCTCCGCGCACGCGCGGCCGCGTCGTGCGGAAGCTTCGCGAAGAACTCGCCGGTCAACTCGCTTTCCACCTGTTCGGGTGTCGCTCCCAGCGCGATCAGGTACGTGCTGGGAAAGAGAAAGCCTTCGAGACTGTTCGTACGCCGGCCGCCGGCGACGACGGTGTCGCGCGCAAAGGCGCGCGCGTACGCATCCGGGGAACCGATCCCGGCCTCGCCCAAGCGCGCCGCGATTTCGCGGGCTGTAAAACCTTCGGGAATGGTGACCCACGCCGCAACTTGCGCGCCGCCGGTCTGCAGCGACTCGAGCACGTCGCTTTGCGTGAGATGCGGATCGAAGCGGTACTCGCCCGCGTGAACGCCCGTCTCTTCGCCCCGCAACCGCGCCAGCAACCGAAACGAGACGACGTTGCCGATGACGCCCGCGCGCGCGAGTTCGCGTGCGACTTCCGAGAACGTCGACCCGCGCGGAATCACCACGCGCGTCTGCACGGACGGATACGAGCGATCGCGATACGCAGCGTTCGCTAGCCAACCGACGGCGAGCCCGACAGCGACGATCCCGCAGAGAAAGAGCACGCCGATCCAGCGGAGGAGCGCCCTCACGGCTTGTCGCCGCGGCGCCGCGCCAAGTACGTCTCCAAGATGAGCGCCGCCGCCATGGCGTCCACGGAGCGTTTTCGTTTGGCGCGCGAGACGTCGGCAGCGATGAGTGTTTTGGTGGCTTGCGCGGTGCTCATTCGTTCGTCGACGCGGTGAATCTCCCCGGCGTAGACCGACCGTAACCGCTCGACGAACGCGTCCATTTTCTGCGCGGCGATCCCTCGCTCGCCGGCAAGCGTAATCGGATCGCCGACCACTAACTCGCGGACGCGATACTCTTCGACGATCTCGCGCAAGCGCGCGAGATCCGCGTTGAGGTTGGTGCGTTCGATCGTGCCGGCCGGCAGCGCGAACGTGCCGGTCGGATCGGCTACGGCGATCCCGATGCGCTTGCTGCCGACGTCGAGCGCCATGATCGCCACGTTAACTCGTCTCTGCTGCCAGTTCGGCCAGATGCGCGCCGGCTTTCGGCCGGCGGCCGAGATGGTGCGCCAAAATATCCTCGATGGCGCGCGCGGCGCGCGGACGCGCCCGCACGGCCGCGGCACCCGTTTCTTTTGCGGCTCCGAGTGCCGCAAAGTTTTCGAGGTCGTCTGCGTCCAGTTCCGGCAGATCGCGCCAGCTTTCGCGGCACGCTCGATCGATCAGTCCGCCGGCCTCTGCGTCGACCCAGGCGTGCGTTCCGTCGAGCCTCGCCGTGCAGCGCACGCACGAGTCCGCCGGAGGAGCCAACCCCAGCATGTCGAGCAACCGCAGCGTAAAGCGCGGCAGGAGGGCGCCGGGCGCATCGCTTTCAGCGACGGCCGAAAGCATTCTCGCTACTAAGGCGTAGGCTTCCGGCACCGCGAGTTCCGGCTCGCAGAGAGCGTCGACGACTTCGGCGACGAGCGCCGCAACCGCATACCGTTTGGGCTCGACCAGCTTACTCCATGGCGCGTTCACGATATCCGCCGACACGATGACGTCGAGCGAACGGCCCCGATGCATTGCCAGCTCGCACTCGTTGCCAAATTCCAAGCGTCCGGCAAAATGACTGCGCGGCCGTCGAATGCCCTTGGCTACCGCGTCGAGCTTGCCGCGATCCAACGTAAAAAGCGTGACGATCCGGTCGGCTTCGCCGAGCTGACGGGCGCGCAGAACGATGCCACGCGTCTTATAGGCGCGTGGTTGCGTCGTGAGCCTCCACTTCGGCGGAGGTTTGCGACGGCGATCCGTTCGTATAAATGCGCACCGACAAGATCCGGCGTCCGCGCGTCCGGTCGACGCGCAAGCGCGTGTGCTCGTCGGCTTCGATTTCTTCGCCTTCGGCGGGCAGGCGGCCAAACAGCCCCACCGTATATCCGCCGATCGTTTCGAAATCGTCGCTGGGAATCTCCGTTCCGAGCTTTGCGTTCACGTCGTCGATGTTCGTGCCGGCTTCGACCACGGCTTCGGTGGGTGAGACGACGTGGATCGCCTCCTGCTCGTCGACGTCGTGCTCGTCGCGAATCTCTCCGACGATTTCTTCGAGCAAATCCTCCATGGTAACGACTCCCGCAGTGCCGCCGTACTCATCGACGACGATCGCCATCGAGAATTTGTCGCGCTGCATCTCGCGCAGCAGTTCGGCAATCTTCTTCGATTCCGGCACGTGCACGGCCGGACGCATGAGCGCCCGAACGCTCGTGTGGGCGATGGTACCGTTGGCCAGCGCGACGAGCAGCTCGCGGTCGTGGATCACGCCGGCGATATCGTCCTTCGATTCTTGATAGACCGGCAGTTTCGAGTAGCCTTCGGCGATGACGACGTCGAGAACCCGGCGCGGTGAATCGTCGATCGAGACGGCGACCACTTCCGGCCGCGGCTTCATCACTTCGCGCACGATCGTGTCGCCGAACTCGATGATCGAATGAATCATCTCGCGCTCGTCTTCTTCGATGACGCGCTGCTCGGCGCCGACGTTGATGACCGTGCGGATGTCTTCTTCCGTAATATAGATGTGCTGACCGTGCTTGATGCCCAGGGGCCGCAGCAGCAGCTCGGTCACGAACTGAAACGCGCGCGCGATCGGCGTCAGTACGACTGCGGCCGCCCGCATGCCGCCTCCCAAGCGAATTGCCCAGCGCTCGTTGTCGGCCGTCGCGATCGTCTTTGGAATGATTTCGCCGAAGAGCAGCATGACGACCGTCATCACCACCGTCGAAAAGACCGCGGCCAGAGGCAAGCCCAAGCTGATGGCAACGTACGTTGCCAGCGAATCCGAGGCGAGGAGCACGATCGTGTTGCCGACGAGAATCGACGTCAAGAAGCGGTTCTTGTCGTCCACCAGCTCGACGACGCGGTCGGCGCCCTTGACCTCACGTTCGGCGATGGCGCGGGCGCGAAGCCGGGAAATGGAGATCAGGGCCGCTTCGGAAGCCGCGAAGAAGGCCGCCAGGAGCACGAGCGCGGCCAGGACGGCGAACTGGAAGATCAGAGCTTCGGGGCTACTTCGGGCCGGGTCGGTATTCAAGACGGCGCCTATTATAGCACGGCGGGGGAACGGTCAAAGCACCACGTGCGGCCGCACCAGGACGTAGATCGCCAGCGCCACGACCGTGCCCAGCACGCCGCCCCACAGGACCTCGAAGATGCTGTGGATCCGCGCCTCGACCCGGCTCTGAGCCACAAGGAAGGCTATCAGGTAGGCCAGGAGCCCCGGAAGCGGCTTCTGATAGAAGAACGCCACCATCGTGGCCGCCGCGAACGCGATGGCCGAGTGGCCCGAGACCGCGCCGCCTTGCAGGGGCGACCCTCGCCCGACCCAGGCCTTGGCAAAAATGGTGACGATGGCAGCGACCGCCAGCACGATCAGCGCGGTGTTGGCCGGCACCGAGGCAACCGCATCGAACACCCGCGTGCCGCCGCCCACGATCCCCTGGTAGAAGATCAGATAGCCGGCCACCACCGCTCCGACCGCACCGATGAGTACGGCGCCTGCGGCTGCGTCCTTAGCCGTCTTCGCCAGCGGATGATGGGCAACGGTCAGCAGATCGACAATTGCCTCGACCGCAGTATTGATCAATTCCAGACTCAGCACGAGGGCGATGAGGATGACGATTGCGACGACGTAGAACCGGTCCAGCCGCAACACGAGCGTCGCCAGCAGCACGAGTGCAGCAATGACCAGGTGCAGGCGCATGTTCGGCTGGGTGCGCGTCGCGTATAAGATGCCTTCGAACGCGTGGTAGAACGAGCGGCCGAGTTTGCTCTCCGAAATAGGAACGTAATGCGGCCGTTCGGTCTTGCGCGGCTCCTCGGCCGGGTGCGGCGTCACGGCGCCGGCTCGTACGGCCACGGGAGATCGATCGCCCCGGCGAGTCGCCGCTCCTCGGCGACCATGGCGTTCCGTTCGTCCGCCCGTTCGTGATCGTGACCGAGCACGTGAAGGATGCCGTGAATCAACAGACGGTAGAGCTCGTCCTGCAGCGTTGCGTCGTACTCTGCCGCTTGCCGTTTCGCCGTGTCGACCGATATGACGACGTCACCCAGCAACCGTTCACCTTTGTGAGGTATGCCGTTGCCTTCGACGAGCGAAAAGCTCAGGACGTCGGTCGCCTTGTCTTTGCCGCGATGTTCGCGATTGAGCGCTCGGATCGCCGCGTCGTCGACGAGCGTCAACGAGAGCGACGAGCGTCGCTCGCCCGCCGCCGCGAGCAGCCGCTTCGCCGTGGCAACGAGCGCTCGTCCGTCGACGCCGCTGCGGCGCACGTCGTTACGATAGTGAATCATCGCGCGCCGGCGTCGTACGCCCGGATGATCTTGGCGACGAGCGGGTGACGCACGACGTCGGTATCCGTCAGTTCGATCGCCCCGACGTCGTCGATCGCAGCGAGGCGGCGCGCCGCGTCGCGCAGTCCGCTGCGCTCGCCCGACGGCAAATCGATCTGCGTCGCGTCGCCGACGACGACCATCTTGGATGCCGAGCCGAGACGCGTGAGAAACATCTTGATCTGATCGCCGGTTGCGTTCTGCGCTTCGTCTAAAATCACAAACGCGTCCGAAAGCGTTCGCCCGCGCATGTAGGCCAGCGGAGCGACTTCGAGCGTTCCGCGGTCGATATGTTTGTTGACGACGGCCGGCCCGATGAGATCGTTGAGCGCGTCGAAGAGGGGACGCATGTAGGGATCGACCTTTTCGCGCAAATCGCCGGGAAGGAATCCGAGCTTTTCACCGGCCTCGACCGCAGGACGCGAGAGCACCACCCGGGCGACCTCCCGGTTGCGCAGCGCTCGTACCGCCATAACGATCGCAAGAAACGTCTTCCCGGTGCCTGCGGGTCCGATGCCGATCGTCAACGTTTTCGATTCTATCGATTCGACGAAGGCGCGCTGACCGGAAGTACGCGGACGAACCGCGCGACCGCGCTGCGTCTGCAACAGCGTCTCGGGCAACGCGCGGCCGCCCGAACCCTCGCGAACGTCGGAGAACGCCAGCGCCACGTCGTCGGTCGTGACGTACGCTCCGCCGACGGCCGCGTCGAGCATACGCCGCACGACGTGTTCGGCGCGTTCGACGTCGTCCGGGCTGCCGCTAACCAGCAGGCGGTCGCCGTCCGCTTGCACCGAAACGTCCAAGGCCGATTCTATCGCCGATAGGTTGCGGTCGTACTCACCGAAGAGGCGGACGCGGTCCGGAAGATCTTGCAGCCCGATCGAGCGCTGTACGGAATTCAAGCTGCGCGAATTATTCGTCGCGCAGGGCGATAGGCTTTCCGAGTACCTCGGCGGCGACGATCGCTCGTACGAGGGAGTCACGCGTACCGAACGCGGCAATGCCGCGTACGCCGGACGGACGCGGCGCGACGGCGCGCGGCATCGGCGGTGGAGGTGCGATTGGCACCGGAACCGGTTTGGGCGGCGGAGGCGGCGGAGGCGGCGCCGCCGGTCGTGCGACGGCTTGCGACTGCTGCTCGAACTGCGCCAGCAACGCCTGCAGTTGAGGAGGCATCTGCGCCGGTGGAACGTTGCTAGTAACCCGCACGGGAGGCGCGGTGCGAACCGGTGGGGTTACCGTGCGAGCGGGCGCCCGAGCTTTCTTCGCACTCTGAACGATGCTCGAGATCACGCCGATAACGACGAGAATGCCCCAGATGAGCGCTCCGACGTCGCGCACGTGCGTTTACTTCGGGGCCGCAGGCGGCGGAGGTTGTGGCGCTTCGCCGCCTCCGCCCTCCACCGTGCCGCCGATCGACGAGCGCATCTCGGTATCGGCTTGAATGTTCTTCATCCGGTAGTAATCCATCACGCCCAGGCGCCCGCTGCGAAACGCTTCCGCCATCGCCTGCGGAATCTGCGCTTCGGCCTCGACGACTTTTGCTCGCATCGCTTGCGTCTCCGCCTTCTGCTCCTGTTCGGCGGCCATTGCCGCGTACTGGCGTTCCGCAGCTTTCGCTTGCGCGATTCGGCGATCGGCCTCGGCCTGACTCGTTTGCAGTTCGGCGCCGATATTTTTTCCGACGTCCACGTCGGCGATATCGATGGAAACGATTTCGAATGCCGTTCCCGCATCGAGGCCCTTCGCGAGCACTGCCTTGCTGATGCGATCCGGGAACTCCAGCACTTCCTTGTGATCGACGGCGGCACCGACGGCGGAGACGACGCCTTCGCCGACGCGCGCGACGATGGTGGGTTCGCTCGCACCGCCGACGTACCGGTCGAGATTGGTGCGCACCGTGATTCGCGCTTTGACGTTGAGCTGGATGCCGTTCTGGGCGACGCCCTGAAAGATCGGGGTCTCGATAACCTTGGGATTGACCGACGTCTGCACCGCTTCCAGCACGTCGCGGCCGGCAAGGTCGATCGCCGCGGCGCGCTGCCACTCCAGCGGAATCTGCGCGCGCTGCGCGGCGATCATCGCAAGCGTGACTTTGTCGACGTTACCGCCGGCTAGAAAATGCGATTGCATCTGATCGACCGTAAGATCGAGGCCGGCCTTGCGAGCGCGCACGTAGTTGGCGACGATAACGCCCGGCGGGATCCCGATGAGGCGCATGCGCACCAGCGCGATGATACCCAGCGGAACGCCGGCCGCGATCGTCCGGATCCACAACCCGATCGGGAAGTAGTACAGGAAAACGAAAAACGCGATAACGAGGACGAAAAACAGAATAGCTGCACTGGCTGCAATCACCGGTCGACCTCCACAAAAACGCGCGCGCCTTCAACGCGCGCGACGCGAATCGGAGTTCCCTGCGGGATGAACTCGCCCTGCGTGAGCACGTCCACGCGCCGCCCGTCGATCTCCGCAATGCCCGCCGGACGCAAGTACGATACCGCCGTTCCGGCCCGGCCGCGCAGTCCGCTGAAGTCGGCGCTCGTGACGTAATCGGGGCCTTGTACGGCCGACAGCGCCAACCGCTGCGCCCAAGCGTTTTGCGGCACGGCGCGCACCACGAGCGAGAACGCAATCGCCGTTAGCACGATCGCCGTTGCGAGCGTTTCGACGGCTACGACGAAAAACTGCAGTCCGAACGCGAAGAGAACGGCAAACAGCAGGCAAACCGCGCCGACGATTCCCGGCAAGCCGTGACCGGGCACGACGTGCAGCTCCCACAAAATCCCCAGAATTCCGACGACCGCGAGCACGATGACGAGGCCGTTGGAAAACCCCGCGTAAACGTGCGCGCCGAAAAAAAGCGCCAGCGACCCGATACCGACGGCGCCCGCGATTCCATGCATCGTCTGCATCTCGATCAACAGACCGAGCATGCCGAGCGACAGCAGGAGGCCGCTCACGACCGGATCGGTCGCGAACCGTGCGATCAGTTCCGCCCACGTATATCCCGCCGTTTGCTGCGGTGCGTTTGCAAGCCCTTGGGCGGCCAGCGCGGCGTCCAGCGACGGCGCCACCGCATCGGCGATGTGGGATTGCACCGCGTCCTGCGTGTTAAGGGTAAGGAACGTCCCGCTCGGCTTGTATTCCGGCACGTCGACCGAACGATCGACCATCGCGGCCGCGAGCTTGACGTTGCGGTGATTCCGCTGTGCCGTCGACTCGAACTCCGCGCGCAGCGCGGACACCGTTTCACGCGTATCCGGATGCGGCTCGGCGGACCCAATGGACGCACCGGGAGCCATAAGGATGCGGTTGGACGACAGCGAGATCAATGCGGCCGACGAAAACGCGCGGTGCGATACGTACGCGATGACGGGTTCGCGCGCCGAGAAGAGCGCGTCTTTGATCTGCAGCGCGGCCTGCACCAGACCGCCCAAACTATTGACATCGAGAACGACGGCGGCGGCGTGCTCGTCGTTGGCGAGCGCGACGGAACGTTCGACCATGTGCGCCATGCCCAAATCGACCGTTCCGTGAATGGGGATGACGACCACCGGGGCCCCGGGCGGGCTCGCCGCGGCGGCTAAACCGCCGAAACCGCCGGCTATGCACGCCGACGCGATCCAAACTCTTAACCGCCGAGTGCTCATGGCTCAAACTACTCCGCCCGCCGGCGGAAAGTTACCCGGCCGGGTTACCGGCCGCCCAGTTCCTGCTCGACGACCTTCCGAACGAGGTTCCCGTCGGCTAACCCCTTGAGCTGCGGCATAACGACTTTCATGACCGCGCCTTGATTGCGCGCGTCGGAGGGAAGCTCGGCAAGGACGCTTTGGACGATTTCGCGGACTTCAATTTCGGATTTTTGCTGCGGCAGATAGGCGAGGAGAATCTCGCGCTCGGCCCGCTCCTTAGCGGCAAGTTCCGCGCGGCCGGCCTTCTCGAACTCCGCGAGCGAATCGCCGCGCTGCTTCACCAAGCGGCGAACGACCTCCAGCTCGTCGTTTTCGGTAAGATCCTGGCCGGTTTCGGAGCGCTTGTACGTAAACCCGGAAAGCGCCGACCGCAGCGTATCGAGACGCATTTGGTCGCGCGCCTTCATCGCCTCCTTGAGATCGGAGGCGATGCGGTCTTTCAACGAAGCCATGCCTTAACTGCGGCGCTTGCGAGCGGCTGCCGACTTCTTCTTCCGGCGGACGCTGGGCTTTTCGTAATGCTCGTGCTTGCGCGCTTCGGCGAGTATCCCCGCCTTCTGGGTGGCCTTCTTGAAGCGGCGCAGCGCGCTCTCGATCGATTCTCCCGGAGCAACGCGGACTTCCATGCTTTGAACGACCCCCTTCCGTAACGTGCGCTGGGCACGAAAAATGAGGCCCTAAGGGCCTGAGCCCATACGTTAGCACAGGCCCGCGGGCCCGTCAACGATAGAAGAGTAGTCCTCCCTCTGCAACGACTCCGCCGGTCGGCACGTGGCCGGACGTCTTCTCTCCCATCACGTGGACGACGGGAAGCCCGGACAACAGCAGTGCGGCGTCGGCAATCAGGCGCCGGTGACATTTCCACCAAGGCGTCTCCGCGCACATCACGGCGGTCCGTACCCGCCTCACCTCGTCGACGAGCTCGCCGAACGTCGCGCGAAACGCGTCGCCCTGCATCCAGTCGGCGTAACCGCGAAAGCCGGCGTTGCGCAATCCGGTATTCGGTGAATCCTTGCGCGCGGGGCGCCGGCCGCCTAAATCCGCGGCGTGGCGATACGCAACGCCGGCATTCCCTAATTCGTTCGCGAGCGCGGCGGAAGCGAAGTGCGGATGCCGGCGGCTCGCCGGAAAGCGGCGCACGTCGACGATCGCCTCGATTCCGGCGTCGCGAACGTATGCGAGAAAATCGTCGAGAGCGGCCGCGCCGTGACCGATGGTGTAAAGCGCGCGATCGTTTAACCCGGCGGCCACGTCATCGGGCGCCCCGCGAGTACGTGCACGTGCAGGTGATTGACGGTCTGTCCGCCGTTGGATCCCGTGTTGATCACCAGACGGAATCCGTTTTCGCCGCCGCGTTCGCGCCCCAAACGGCTTGCGACCTCGAAGAGTTTTCCGGTCGTCGCGCCATCGCCGGCTTCGACGAGCGTTGCGATGTTGTCGTGGTGCTGCAACGGAAGAACCAGCGCGTGACACGGCGCTTGCGGATTGACGTCTTCGATCGCCAGGACGTCTTCGTCCCGGTACAGCTCCTTGGCGGGAATCTGGCCGCCGGCAATGCGGCAGAAGATACAGTCCTGGTTCATATCGTCATCCGGTGGGCCGCAGATACTCGAAGTTAATGCTGGTATCGGCGCTCGGTACGAATCCTGCGATCGACGTCCGCGCCGCAATCGGAACGGTCACGTGGACGATCGGAATCGACGGGACTCGGTCGTGGATCAACGCGTTGGCGCGCTCGTAGATTGCAGCGCGCTCGGCGGGGTCGCTCGTCGCTTGCCCTTCCAGCATCAACTGGTGATAGGCGTCGTCGCGCCAAAAGCTGTAGTTGAGCGCGTTCGGCCGCCGCGCGGAGTCTTTGTCGAGCAGCGAGTACATGAAGTTATCCGGATCGCCGTTGTCGCCGCTCCAGCCGGCCAAAACCATTTCGTGCTCGCCGTCGTGCGCTCTGTCCAGAAACACGCTCCAATCTAGCGGCTGCAGCTTCACGTCGATACCTACCGCTCGCAGCTGGCGCGCGATCGCACTGGCCACGCCTTGCGGATCGGGCATGTACGGCCGGGGAATGTTTGCGTAGGTGAGCTGCGTGTGAAAACCGTGTCGAAACCCGGCTTCCGTCAGCAGGCTGCGCGCTTCGCGGTCGTCGAGCGGATACGCCTTGACGCTGGGATTATCGCCGGACATCCCCGGCGGCGTCCAGCAGTTCGCGACGCGGGCACCGGTCGGGAAATAGGTTTTGACGATGCCTCGCACGTCGAGCGCGTAAGCGATCGCCTCGCGCACGTCGAGTTTGTCGAACGGATGCCGGTCCATGTTCATCCCGAGGTACGCGTTGTTATTGGCCGGCTGATAGTACACGGTGATTCCGGGCGTGCGCGCGAGCAACGAGGCCGCTTCGGGCCCGGGATCGGTCAGTACGTCAACCGTGCCGTCCTTCATCGCTTCGACGCTTGCCGCCACGTCGGGAATGTCCCGCACGACCACCGTTTGATACGTTGGTTGCGTGGGATACGACGGGTTTGCGCGCAGCACGATGTGACTGCCCTTTACCCACTCCGACAGCACGTAGGGGCCCCAACCGACCGGATGCTCTGCGAATCCCGCGAGGTCGCCGCGAATCGCCGTCGGCGAGCCGATACCGAAGGTGGGCATTGCGAGGTCGTGCAAAAATGGCGCGAACGGGCGCTGCAGCGTAAAGGCGACTCGATCGGGTGCGACGGCTTGCACGTCTTCGATCAATCCGGGGAAACCGCCGAACATGTCGCTGTAATAAGGATAGCGGAAGCTCCCGTGATACGGATTGCTGACGAGCCGCCACCGGTCGAAATTGAATTTTACCGCCGCGGCATCGACGGGCGTCCCGTCCGAAAATTTCAAACCCTTCTTGAGAACGAACGTCCAGCGCAGACCGCCGTCGCTCACGTTCCAGGACTGCGCGATCGCGGGGTCGATTTCAAAGGTTCCCGGTCGAAACTGCACCAAGCCCTTCACGATCTCTCGCGAGACGTTGAGCGACATGCCGTCGCTGGCCTGAGCGGGATCGAGCGTCACGGCGTCTTTCACTCGCGCGACGATCAACACCGGGCCCGAGCTGCCGTCGAGCGGCCGAACCGGCGCCGTTCCGCCGCACCCCGCGAGTAGTAGCCCTACTGCCACGAGCAACGCTCGTGCGCCCAAACTCTGCGTTCGCACCGCCGTTCCTCCGCTTTTCAGCGGGCGCGAATCGCGAAGCTCCACGTCTTCGTCGTTACGTTGCCCGCCTTGTCCGAAACGCGGACCGTCACGCGCACCGGCCCGTTCCCGTACGAATACGACGGAAGGTACTGAATGAACTGCGCGGTTCGAACGCATTCCGAGGTGACGTCGCGGCCGTTGACCCAAAGCTGCGCGCTCGACGGATTGACGGGCACGGCTCCGGAGGCAAACGCCGCGTAGATGCCGGGGCGCGACGAGTTGACGGTTGCTCCGGCGAGCGGAGCAACGTCGGAAATGCCCGGCGGCGTACTCGCTGCGGACAGCGTCTGTTCCGCTACCGCTTCGGACGGCGGTTGGCCCGAGAGTGACAGGCGCCCGACGATGGGTACGGCAGCAAAGTTTGCGCCGCGCGGAATCGCGTACTCGCCCGCGTACGTTCCCGGCGGGCCTTCCTGCATCGCCTGATCGGTGACGTACGATCCCACGTCGAACGTTGCCGAACCGCCGGCCGTGCCGTGCAAGGTTACGCGCACGACGTCGCCGGCCCGCAGCGGGCGGTTCGCGCTGTCCTCGACCGACGCGATGCTCCGATCGGTCGCCGTCGCGCTCACGCCGCTTCGACTCGCGAGCACCTCGCGCACTTCATTCGTCTCGACGTTGTACCGCACGCTTACGTCGTCGCCGGCGCGCAAATCCGAGAAGGCGGCTGCCTTACCGTTGAGCGCGACCTCCGTCGTGCGCCCGGCCGCAACGACTTGTCCGTCGTCGAGCACGAACTGGTTGCCCGCGACGGCAACGATTTTTCCGAAGCGCGATCCGAACGCGTCGATCACGTGCTCGACGCGACCGTCCTTGCGCATCTCGACGCGAGCGTAGTCGCCGGGGCGCACGTCCGCCAACTCGCCCGGCGTGGTGACGTCGGCGGCGACGTCCTGCATCTCGACGATCGCGTTGCGCGCGATCGGAATGGTCTTGGGACCGCTGTCGTAGCCGAGCGTGATCGTGGGGGGATCGGAGAGGACGTCGACTGCGGCAACCGTACCGGCCCGAACGTAACCCGCAGCGGTAGCCTCCAAGCCGTTGGCGGTCCTGCCGATAAGCTGCGCGACGATCGTCACCGTGTTCGTCTTGCGGTCGTACGACGATTGCGCTCCGAGAACGTCCGTAAAGAAATGCAAGGGCGTATACAGAACGTCTTTGACTTCGATGGTCGGCGTCACGTCAACGCTGCGCGATCCGACCTCCGTTACGACGCGGTTACCATCGCGATCGAACGGCAGCCCGAGCGCGTCGAGCGTGTGACGGACGGGAACGTACAGCGTTCCGTTCACCATGCGCGGCGGCGGATCGATGGGAAGCTTGTCGCCGTTGATGACGATCGAGATCGGCGGCGCCGCGCCGAGAAGCAGGACTCCGAGTAACGCAGCAACGAGTGTACGCAAGCCCTACAACACCTCTCCATAGACGTCGGCCGTCGCGCGCGCGCACCGGTCCCACGTCAGCGTTTGGGCGATCCGTTTTCCTGACTTGACGAACCGGGCGCGCAGCCCCTCGTCGGCGGCCACGTCGTGCAGAATCGCCGACAACTCGGAGGCGTCGGTCGCCGCGAACGTAAGCGACGCCGGCTCCAGGACGCGCGGCACGGCGTCCTCGCACGCCACGACCGGGCAGCCGGCCGCCATCGCCTCGAGGATCGGCAGCCCAAAGCCTTCTCGCAGCGCGGGCTGCACGAGCGCGCGCGCTCCGGCATAGTAGGCTGGGAGGCGATCGTCCTCGACATCGCCTAGTGCGACGATGGACCGCTCCGCTGTCGAACGCCGCTGCAGCTCGCCGCCAAAATCGTCGGGGCCGGTGAGGTACAGGTCGAGTGCGTCGCCCTTCGGCAGCGACGACCACGCATTGAAGAGCGTCTCCAGATTTTTGTGCTTGCGATGGTTGCCGACGTAGAGCAGATACGGTCGCGCCGCCGAAACCGGCTCCGTAGCCGTAAAGAACCGCTCGTCGACGCCGAGCGGTATCACGCGAACCTTCGACGGTTTCACTCCCAAGAAACGTTCCAGATCGTCGACCGTTCGCTCGTCATCGGTGATGACGCGGCGCGCCCGCGCGCACGCCAACCGCACCACCGTCCGATAGTACGGCCCAACCTTCGCCTTGAAATACCGCGGAAACCGCAAATGGATCAGATCGTGCACCGTTATCACCGATGGCGCCGGCGCGATCAACGGCACGTAGATGGAAAGAAAGTGCACGAGATCGACGGACGCACGCCGCATCTGCAACGGAAGCCCAACCTGCTCGCTCCATCCGAAGTTGCCGGCGCCGCCGAAGGACGCGTACTCCAACTCCGGCGCGACGCGCGGAAGCCTCGCGACGAGCTCGCGAGCGTACGACTTCATGCCCACCGACATTTGCCTGGTCATCCGCGCGTCGAGTCCGACGAGCTTTCGCGTCAACGGCGCAACGCTTTCCAGGCAACGGCCGCCGGGTACGTCGCCGACCGGAATGCGATGTAGATTCCGCCGGGACCGTCGAGCAGCGCGCCCTTGGCCAACAAGAAGTACGGAAAGCGGATTGCCATCCGAAGCCACGCCGTCAGCAGCCGCACGAGCGACGGGCGCGAGCCGCCGGCTTCGATCGCCGTGTAGCGCTCGTACTTCTTGCGATACGTTGCGACGTCGGGATACGAATAGTGCAGCAGCGTCCCGCGCAGGTCGCCGATCGGCCCGCTGCATTCCCAGCGCTCGTGCAGCGCGACGTCTGCTCCGGTCGCCGGCCGCGACTCGAGCCGAGCGCAACCCGCTCGGAACACCCGCAGCAGCGATTCCCCGCTCCACAGCCGCATCGGCTTTCCGCAGAAATACGTCGTCCGCTTCAGACGGTATCCATCGACGCTCTCACCGGCGTTCTCGATTGCCTCCCGTAAGACGTCGTCCAGCGCCTCGTCGGCATCCAGCATCAGCACCCACGGTGTTTTCACCAGCGACAGCGCGTACTTTCTCGCGTCGACGAAATCCGTCCAGTCTCGCTGCACCACCTCGGCGCCCGCGCCGCGCGCAAATTGCACCGTATGATCGCGCGAACACGCGTCGAGCACGAGCACGCGCATGTCTTTCGGCAAACTCGTGAGCGCCCGCGGAAGATTGCGCTCCTCGTCTCTGGTTAAGATGACGGCGGTAATATCTTGAGGATTCACTGCTCGAGAATTCTTGAAGAGGCGCTGCGTCCCGAACCGATCGTTACGCCGTTATTGAGCGCGCCGCGGGACCACGACTGGTAAACGTGCTATCTGAGTGCGCGAGGGCGGCGCCGATGAAATCGCGATAGAGCGGGCTCGGACGGTTGGGGCGCGATTTGAACTCGGGGTGGGCTTGCGTGCCGACGAACCACGGATGCATGTCGGCTTGAAGTTCCACCAGTTCCACGAGGCGCGTCTTGCCGATCGTATGATGGCCGCTGAAGCGCATGCCGTGTTCTTCGAAGATCGGACGGTACCGGTTGTTGAATTCGTAGCGATGGCGATGGCGCTCGCTGATTTCCAGTGCATCGTACGCGCGAGCCGCGTGCGTTCCCGGCTCGAGCGTGCAGGAGTAGGCACCCAAACGCATCGTGCCGCCCAGCACTTCGAGATTGCGCTGGTCGGGCATGAAGTCGATGACGGGGTCGGGGGTGGCTTCGTCGACTTCGCTCGACATTGCATCGGATAATCCGCAGACGTTGCGTGCGAACTCGACGCACGCCAGCTGCATGCCGAAACAGATCCCCAAGTATGGAATCTTGCGCTCGCGCGCGTATTGAATCGCGCGTAGCTTCCCCTTGACGCCGCGCGCGCCGAAGCCGGGCGCTACCAGAATACCGTGCGCCCCCTCGAGCACCTCGATACCGCTTTCTTCGATCGTCTCCGAATCGATGCGCCGAATTTCGACCGCCGAGTCGTGGAAGTTACCCGAATGATACAGCGCTTCGTTAATCGAGATGTATGCGTCTTTGAGCTCCACGTATTTCCCGACGAGTGCGATCGTGACGTGGCGTTGCGGGTGAAGCATCCGGACCGCGAACTCTTCCCAGTCCTCCAGCTTCGGCGCCAGCGTCGGCAAGTTCAGCTTGCGGATCGCGGCTTGCGCCAGACCCTCGGCCTCTAAATTGAGCGGCACTTGATAGATCGTCTTTGCGTCTCCGTTTTGCACGACCGCGCTGGGCGGCACGTCGCAGAAGAGCGCGATCTTCTCCTTCAGTTCGATGGGCATGGGCAGAGCAGACTGCGTCCGGCAAACGATAGCATCGGGGGAGATACCGATTCCGCGCAGCTCGCGCACCGAGTGCTGCGTGGGTTTCGTCTTGAGCTCGTCGGCGGCGCCGAGGTGCGGAACGAGCGTGAGATGGACGAACATCACGTTCTCGTCGCCGACGTCGTAGCGCATTTGACGAATCGCTTCGAGAAACGGCAGCGACTCGATGTCGCCGACCGTTCCGCCGACCTCGACGATGCACACGTCCGCACGGCTCGACTCCGCCACCCGTTTGATATGCGCTTTGATCTCGTTGGTAATGTGCGGAATCACCTGAACCGTCGCGCCCAAGTAGTCGCCGCGCCGTTCTTTCTCGATCACGGAGTTGTAGATCTGGCCGGTGGTGACGTTATTGGCGCGTTGTAGATTCTCGTCGATGAACCGCTCGTAGTGTCCCAGATCCAGGTCGGTTTCGGCGCCGTCTTCGGTGACGAAGACCTCGCCGTGCTGGTAGGGGTTCATCGTGCCGGCGTCCACGTTGATATACGGATCCAGTTTCTGGATCGAAACGCTGATGCCGCGAGCTTTGAGGAGTCGACCGAGGGAGGCAGCCGTGATGCCTTTGCCGAGCGAACTCACGACGCCGCCGGTGAAGAAGATATACTTCGCCATCTCGGGATGCTCTAATTCAACGGAAACGGCCGCCGGGCCTCCGGGCCGTTACTCCGGAGTAACCAGCTTGACGTAGCGAGCGAGTCCCGCGTAGTCCTCGCAGACCTCGAAGTCGAGGCGCGGAAACGCGCGTCCGACGAGGACAGCCAGCTCGTCGAAGACCGGGGGCGCGGCTTCCAGCAGCAGCATCCCTCCCGGCTTGAGCAGCCCCGGCGCCCCCGGGAGAAACTGCCGGTACGCTGCGAGTCCGTCGGGACCGCCGTCGAGCGCCTCGCGCGGCTCGAAACCGGCGGATTCGGGCGGCCGAGGCACGTCGGCACTTGGGACGTACGGCAAGTTCGCGACCACGACGTCGTACTGACGGTCACCGACCGGCGAGGCCAAGCTACCATAATGAAAGCGGCAGCGTCCGATTACGTTCAGACGCCGCGCGTTGTGCTGCGCCACCTTAATCGCAGCCGACGACGTGTCGGTTCCCTCCACGAAAACGTTCGCATTTTCCGCCGCGATCGTACATGCGATAGCGCCGCTGCCGACGCCGACGTCGAGCACCGTGACGAACTGTTTCGGGAGGCTCGGATTGACGCGCGCTTTCACGTGCGCGAGTGCTTCGTCGACTAAATGCTCGGTCTCCGGACGTGGAACGAGGACTTTTTCGTTGACGGTAAACTCGCGCCCGTAAAATCCAACCGTTCCAAGAATGTAGGCCAGCGGCATTCCGCCGGCGCGCACGTCGCAGAGGCCGGCGAACTTCTCGGCTTGCGGTTTCGAAAGAAACGTTTCGCCGTGCGCGACGATCCACGACCGCTCGCGCCCGAGCACGAACGCCAGCAGCTGCAGCGCGTCGCTCCGCGGGGAATCGCCGGCTTTGGCAAGCCCGACGATGCCGCGCGCCAGCGTTTGCGCTACCGTAAGGGGCCGGTAGGCCTGCGCGTTCACCGAGGCGGATTTCTAGACCGCGGAGGCTTCTCCCGCGAGCAGTCGAGCGCGCTCGTCGGCCAGCAGCTCGTCGACGATCTGACCGATATCCCCGTCCATGATCCCGCGGATGTTGCCGAAGTTCCGGTTGATCCGGTGATCGGTCACGCGGTCCTGTGGAAAGTTGTACGTGCGAATCTTCTCGGATCGATCGCCGGTACCGACTTGCGAGCGCCGCATGGTTCCCAGCGCCTCCTCTTGCTCGCGTATCTTGCGATCGTAGAGCGTCGCCCGCAGCATCTGCATCGCACGCTCGCGGTTCTGCTGCTGAGAGCGCTCCTGCTGCGAGGCGACGACGATGCCGGTGGGAACGTGCGTGATGCGAATCGCCGACTCCGTCTTGTTGACGTACTGGCCGCCCGCCCCAGACGCCTTATAGGTGTCGATTTGCAGGTCGGACGGACGGATCTCGACGTCGACGTTCTCCTCGACTTCAGGGAGCACCGCAACCGTGGCCGTACTCGTGTGAATCCGGCCCTGCGCTTCGGTCGCCGGAACGCGCTGGACGCGGTGAACTCCGGATTCGTGTTTGAAATAGCGATAGGGCTCGGCGCTGCCGTTGCCTTTCACCGCAAAAACGATTTCCTTGTACCCGCCGGCATCGCTCGCGCTTTCCGACACCAGTTCGACGCGCATACCGAGACGCTCCGCGAATCGCATGTACGCCCTCGCCAGATCGCCGCCGAAGATCGCGGCCTCGTCGCCGCCGGCACCGGCACGAATCTCCACGAAGACGTCCTTGTCGTCGTCGGGATCGCGCGGAATCATGAGCTGTTGCAGTTCGGACTCGAGTGTCTCGGCACGCTCTCGGAGGTTTTGCGCTTCTTCTTCTGCGAGCGCACGCATCTCGCCGTCGCTTTCGCGCGCGAGCTGGCGGCTCGCTTCCAGCTCGCGTTCGGTCTTGACCAGTCGTCGATGCGCCTCAACCGGCGCTTCGAGCTGCGCGCGCTCCTTGACCAATGCCGTATACCGCGTTTGGTCGAAGTCGCCGGCAGGATGAGCCAACGTCGCCTCGATTTCGTCGAAGCGCCGGGACATCGTCTCGAGCCTATTGCGCAGTGCTTGATTCATTCAAAGGCGCTCCGCCCCAGGCTCCGCGCCCCCCACGGAGCCTGCGCTGAGCTCTGTCGAAGTGTGGGGCCCCCGTACCATGGGGCGCATAAACATATTGATCATCAAACATTCCCCTAGGGCGCCCCAAACCACCGTTATCTCCTTCACCATGATTGCGCGGGACCACGTCGGGCAAAATAAAGACGAGTTGCCGGTGCGGCAACTCGTCTCGAATAGTACGGCGTCGCTAAAGGGACGCAGCGGCTTTCTTTGCGTCGCGTTGCGCCTTGCGTGCGGCGGCCTCTTCCTGCTTCTTCTTCGCAGCGGCCGAGCGCTGGTTGAACTTGTCGACGCGTCCGGCGGTATCGACCAGCTTCTGCTGGCCGGTAAAGAGCGGATGGCAAGCCGCGCAGATCTCTACCGCGATCTCGGGAAGCGTCGAGCCGGTCGTAAACGAGCTGCCGCACGCACAGTGCACGCGGGCCTCGGGATACCATTTAGGATGGAGCTTGGTTTTCACAGCCTCTGCATTATAGCAGGGCGCGCAAGCCCGCCGGCCGGTCGCTCCGCAGGAGCCGCCCGGACGCCGCCTAAGAGCGCAGGCCGTGAAGCCGATTACGATTTCCGCCCTGGTTGCGGCGCTGGCCGTTGCGGCCGGACTCGCCGCCGTTTCGCCCGCCGGGATCGGGCCGGCCGTAGCCGCAACGGCGCCCCCCACCCCGCCGCCGATCGATGCCCCCATGCCGGCGCCGACGCCGAGCTCCATCGCCCCGCCCAACGGTCCGCAGTTTCCGCCGCCGGCAACGCCGGCCGGGTCTCCCGGCGCGAGCGCCACGCCTTCGCCCACGCCCCCACCCGACGCGCGCAAGGGGCTCGAGGGGGTCTGGGAGGTGCAGATCCAGCGCGGCAGCACGACCGACTACACGCACTTTAAGCTCAACCAAGCGGGTCAGACCCTTTCGGGAACCTACCTCGACGCTCGCGGGAAGCGCTATCCGCTGGCCGGGTCGGTCGATGGGCCATCTATCCGGCTGATCGTGACGTTGCCCGACGGGACCACCATCTTGATGGAAGGGCGCCTCGACGGCACGACCGACATGATCGGGATGCTCACGACGGCTAAGGAGCAGGTGCCGTTTACCGCCGCCTATCGTCCGAAAGAAAAATGGATCGAGAACGTCAACCCTGCGCCCGGCGGACTCGGCGTTCCGAACAGTGGGAGCGGCTCCCCCGGCGGTTACACGCCCCCGAAGCGCTGAACTACTTTTTGGATTCGGCTAGACGTTTCTCGACGTAAGGAACGAGCCCACCGGCATCGATCAGCGAACGCATGAACGGCGGAAACTCGGCCGCTTGATACGTCTGCCCCTTGGTGCGGTTGACGATCTTTCCGGTAGCGGGTTCGAGTTCGATCTCGTCTCCGTCGGTAATGCCGTCGACCGCCGCCTCGGATTCGAAAATCGGGAGCCCGATGTTCAGCGCGTTGCGATAGAAAATCCGCGCGAAGCTCTTCGCTATGACGGCGGACGTTCCGGAACCCTTGATCGCGATCGGCGCGACCTCACGGCTCGAACCGCACCCGAAGTTCGTTTCGGCAACGATGACGTCGCCGGTTTTCATCTTCCGCGTATACTCCGGGTCGAGACCTTCGAGCGCGTGTTTTCCGAGCTCGACCGGATCGATGATGTTGCAGTATTTTCCGGGAATGATCACGTCGGTATCGACGTTCTTCCCGTACTTATGCGCCTTACCGCTTAGTCTGGCTTCCACGAAGCGTATATCCCCTCTTATGCAAATTCAATTTTACAGGTTCAAAGCGAGCGGGTATGGTGCCCGAGCGATTAAACATAGTCAAAGCGAGGGCAGCATACCCCGAGCTGCTACACTCCTGCCAGCTCGAGAACGCGCGGGTCGGTGATTCTGCCCGAGAGCGCCGACGCCGCACAGGTTGCCGGCGACGCCAGGAACACTTCCGATTTCGGCGATCCCATACGCCCGACGTAGTTGCGGTTCGTCGTCGAGATCGCACGCTCGCCATCGCCGAGCGTTCCCATGTGACCGCCGAAGCAGGCGCCGCATCCCGGGGTGTTTACGACGCATCCCGCCGCGGCCAGCGTCGTAAGGACGCCTTCCTGCGCGGCCTGCATCCACACTTTCTGCGAACCCGGGTTGACGATCACGCGAACGTTCGATGCGATCTTCTTACCGTCGAGGATCTTAGCAACGATGCGCAGGTCCTCGATGTACCCGTTGGTGCACGATCCGACGAACACCTGATCGACCGAAACGTTGTCGGCCGCGACCTCGGAGATCGGATGCACGTTATCGGGCGTGTGCGGGCACGCCACTTGGGGCTCGAGCGAGCCGGCGTCGATCGTGACGACGCGCTCGTAGACGGCATCGTGGTCGGCGCGGTCGACCGCAAAATCGCGATTCGTGCGCTCCTTGACGAACGCGATCGTCTTGGCGTCGGCGTGGAAGATACCGTTCTTCGCACCGGCTTCGATTGCCATGTTTGCCATGGTGATCCGTCCCGTAATCGAGAGCTCGTCCACGGTCGTTCCATGGTATTCGATCGCTCGATACGTCGCGCCGTCGATGCCTAGCTCGCCCACGGTGCGCAGCATCAGATCCTTTGCGTACACCATTGGGCCGAGCTTTCCGTTATAAACGAGCTTGATCGAAGCGGGGACCTTCAGCCACACTTCGCCCAAGACGAAGGCTGCGGCGATGTCGGTCGACCCCATACCGGTTGCAAACGCGCCGAAAGCGCCGTACGTGCACGTGTGCGAATCGCCGCCGACAATCAGCTCGCCCGGAGCGACAAGCCCCTCCTCCGGCAGTACGACGTGTTCGATTCCTCCGCGTCCGACGTCGAAGAAATGCACGATCTCCTGCTCGATCGCAAAATCTTTCATGAGCTTGGCGAGCTTTGCCGACTGAGCGTCCTTCGCGGGGACGAAGTGATCTTCGACCAGTGCGATGCGGCTGCGATCGAAGACGCGATCGGCACCCTTGATGCCGCGCATCACGCCGATCGCGACGGCAGCCGAAAGCTCGTTGGCCAATACGAGGTCGACGTTCGCGTTGATAATTTGCCCCGGCTCGACGCGCTCGAGTCCGGCGTGCCGAGCGAGAATTTTCTCGGTGAGTGTCATGCCCATGATAGCTCTCATTATAGGGCGAAGCACTCGGGTCATGCACCTCGACCGTCAATTCGGGTTCGCCACCCGCGCCATCCATGCAGGAACGCCTCCCGACCCTGCCACCGGCTCCCGCGCGGCACCGATCTACCAAACGGCGGCGTACGTCTTCGGATCAACCGAGCAGGCGGCGGAGCTTTTTGCGCTGCGCAGCTACGGTCACATCTACAGCCGCATCAGCAATCCCACCGTCGCAGCGTTCGAAGAACGCGTCGCCAGCTTGGAGAATGGCCTCGGCGCCATCGCGTTCTCGAGCGGCATTGCCGCGCAGCTGTGCGCGGTGCTCGCCGTCGCGCAACACGGCGATCACTTGGTCTGCTCGCAAAACGTTTACGGCGGTACCGTCACGCAGTTCACCGTGACGCTCAAACGCATGGGCATCGATGCGACGTTCGTCCCGGCCGGCGATCTCGCCGCGGTTCGTGCGGCGATCGCGCCCAATACGAAGCTCCTCTTTGCCGAAACCGTCGCAAACCCGTCGGGAGAAGTCGCCGATATCGAGGCGCTCGCGGAGATCGCGCACACCGCCGGCGTGCCGCTCGCCATCGACAATACCTTTGCAACGCCCTATCTCTGCCGCCCCATCGACCGCGGCGCCGATCTCGTGCTGCACTCGGCAACCAAGTTCATCGGGGGCCACGGTGCGGTGATCGGCGGCGTGCTCGTCGAATCCGGACGCTTTCCATGGGATAACGGACGCTTTCCGCTGCTCTCGACACCGAGTCCGGCGTATCATCAGAAGACGTTTACGGAAACCTTCGGCGAGTACGCGTTTCTCATGCGCGCGCGCGCCGAGGTGCTGCGCGACGTCGGTGCCCAACTCGGTCCGATGGATGCGTGGCTCTTGCTGCTCGGATTGGAAACGCTCGCCGTCCGCATGGAGCGTCACGTCGCCAACACGCGTGAAATCGTCGCTTTCCTCAAATCGCGGGCGGAAGTCGCTTGGGTCAACGAGCCGCAGCTCGGATCCATTTTTACGTTCGGTTTACGCGGCGGGCGCGACGCGGCGCGCCGTTTCATCGACGCGCTCGAACTCTGGAGCCACCTCGCCAACGTCGGCGACACCAAGAGTCTCGTCATCGCTCCTGCGTCGACGACGCATTCGCAGCTCTCGGACGACGAGTTGCGAAAAGCGGGCGTCCCTCCGGAATCCATTCGGCTCTCCGTCGGCCTAGAAGATGCTGCCGACTTGACGTGGGACCTCGAACGCGCGCTCGTCGCATCGATCGTGCCGGAGAGCGTGCGTTGATTCTGCGGACACCGGCCGAACGCCGTGCGCTGCTGGATCGTCTGACGAGCGTTGCCGTCGTCGGCGCTTCCAACAATCCGCTGCGCCCCAGCTATACGGTCTTCTCGTACTTGCGGACGCGGACGCCCTATCGCGTCGCGCCGGTCAATCCGACGATCGAAGCGATCGACGGCGTAAAAGCGTATCCGTCGGTAAGCGCGTACGCCCGCGAAAACGGCGCGCCCGACGTCGTCGACGTCTTCCGTAAACCCAGCGACCTCGTCGCCGTCGTGGACGACGCGATTGCGGCCGGCGCGCGCGCGATCTGGTTTCAGTACGGCGTGATCAACGAAGAGGCCATTGCCAAGGCCGATGCGGCCGGGCTCGACGTCGTCGTCGACCGTTGTATGAAAGTGGAGCACGCGCGGTTTACCGGCGGCTTATCCGCGACCGGCCTCAATAGCGGCGTTCTCACGTCGCGTCTGCGCGGCCGGCCGTGACCTACGCCGGCGAGTCCTTCCAACTCGACACCGAGATTCTCGCCGCGATCGATGCCTGGCATCGGAGTGGGAAGGCGATGGCCGACGGCGACTTCGACGATCTTGCGTTACGGATATTCGCTTACCAGCTGCGCTACAACCGTCCGTACGCGCGGTACTGCGCCGGCTTTGGGATCTCGCTCGACGCGCTGCCGGCGACTTGGGATGCCATTGCGCCCGTACCGGCCGCCGGTTACAAAGAAGCGACGCTGACGACGTTCGATCCCGCCGGCGCGGCGCTTGCGTTCGAAACCAGCGGCACGACCGCCGGCTCCAGCGGGCGCCACTTCATGGAAACGCGCGCGCTGTACGATGCGGCGCTGCTCGCCGGCTTCGAGCGCAGCGTGCTCGCAGGGCGGAGTCGCCTCCGATATCTCAACGTGGTCCCTAATCCCTCCGAGCGTCCGCAATCGTCGCTCGGATACATGATGCAGCGCGTGAGCGCCACGTTTGGCGACGGCCAGACCGGATGGTACGTGCGCGGCGACGCGCTGCTGGTCGACGCCTTCGTCGCAGACGCACGCGCCGCCATCGACGATGCCGCGCCTACGTGCCTCACCGCAACCGCATTCGCCCTTGCCGGGCTGCTCGACGAACTCGAACGGCGCGCCCTCATGCTGCCGTTTCCCAATGGCAGCTGCATTGTGGAGACCGGAGGGTTTAAAGGGCGCGTGCGCACGGTCGAACGGCGCGAGCTGTACGAACGCGCCGCGCGAGCCTTCGGCGTGCCGATTCGCGACATCGTTTCGGAATACGGTATGACCGAGCTGACGTCGCAGTACTACGACGCTCCCGACTCGCGAAGCGCCGTCGACGGCCGGCGAAAGCTCGGTCCGCCGTGGCTGCGTTCGCGCGTCGTCGGGCCCGACGGCAAGACGCTACCGGATGGAACCGTCGGCGCGTTAGTCCACGTCGATCTGGCGAATCGTTCGTCGTGCCTTGCCGTCGCTACCGAAGACCTGGGGGTTCGTTTCGACGACGGACTCGTGCTCATTGGGCGCGACGGCGGCGCGTCGCTGCGCGGCTGTTCGCTCGACGCCGAAACGCTGTTGCCGCGTTAACGCTTTCGCGCCGCCGGCGACGCGGAACTCGACGGCGACGGCGACGGGCTTCCGCTGGGCGTTGGTGACGGCGTCGGCGTTGGCGCCGGCGCCGGCCCGACGAACACGGCCGAGCCGCCGGCTGACGAGAGAATGGTCACGTTCTTTCCGGCGGTTCCGGCGTGGAACGTCCGCGCGACCGCGTACCGCCCGAACGAATTCGTTCCCTGCGCGACGTTCCACGTGTTGTTGCCGAGCGCGCAGATGGACGCGCCGCTCTTGGTCACTTCGATCTCGACAACGGCGTTGCGGAAAGTGTTTCCGCCCTGCGAACCTTTGCCGCCGTAACCGAAGTCGACCGTGCACGCCTGCGATGACGACGAGGAACCGCTCGACGTCGGAGACGGTGACGGCGACGCGGACGGCGATGCGGTCGCGGAGTCGGCTCGCGGTGTAGGCGACGGCGATGGCGACGCCGACGCCCCGAGCACGTCGGTGTATGCGTGTCCGGTCGTTTGGAACGTCTGCGACGACGCCATGATCGTGGCCGTTCCGTCGGTACGGAAGCCGTCGGCGCCGTCCAGCACGCTATTTCCGGGTCCGCTCAACGAGATGTTCGGGGGCGAACTCGCACTCGCGATCGAAAACGCCGCGATTGCGAATGCGGGGCCTCCGATCGAGCAGCCGGTGCACGACAGCGAACCGCCGGGAACGACGACTCCGCCGGCTCCGGAACCTCGCACGAACGCTCCGAAGGTGTTCTGATTCGCCGTAATCGAGCCGAGCGCGTCCACCGCCGCAAACGTTCCCGTCGTTACCGGCGTGCGCGTTCCGACGTAAAGCTGATCCAGCGTGGCTTGCACGCCTTGCTGGACGACGAGCGTCGCGTAGTACGAATGCGGCGGCGCCTTCAATTGTTTTTCGAGAGTCGTATCTTCGCCGCTTCCGTTGATGAAGACACCCTTCCTGATCGACTGTCCGTAACCGCTTCCCGAAAGAACGACGCCCGGACTGGAAACGACGATCGGAAACGTCTCGCCACTGGACGTCGAGTAGACGCCGGGGTTCAATTGAATGGTCAAGCCGGCGGTTTTCACCACTTTCAGCGCGTGCGTAATCGTCTTGAACGGCGCCGTCTGGGTGCCCGGGTTGGTATCGCTGCCTTTGACCGGATCGACGTAGTAGATCGCGATCGGGGTAGGCGTCGTCACCGGCGGCATACCGTTGCCTCCACGCCGCGTGCAGGCCGTGCTGAGCACGAGCACGCCGAGCGCGACCGCGCCGACCGTGAGAAAGAGGTGCCGCGTGAGGCTAGGCATGGTCGCGGGCTTTAGGCGTCCCTGCCTTGGGAACCTCGGCACCGAAGAAAGAACGAGATGAGAGATGAGTCTCTCCGACAGGCCCGCGCGCACCATTCTGCGCGCCGTCAGCGATGCCGCGGCACGATGGACCGACGGGGACTTTCCACCTCGCGTGCGGGCGCTCGACCGCGTCGTGCAACGCACCGGCTATTGCGAGCCGGCCGTGGAGTACGCGTTCGACGCTTTGTTCGCATCGCTGAATGCCGCCGACCTCGAACGCGCGATCGCGCGCGAGCTCGGCGACGTTGCAGCGCTCGACGGATTCGTCATTCGCGGACGAAACCGCGAGCGCGCGCTTCCCGCCGGTCGCGTCTGCATCGTTTCGAGCCGTACGACCGTCGGCGTTGCGATCGTTCCGGCCGTCTTCGCCTTGCTCGCCAAATGCGACGTTCTCGTGAAAGACCGCGAGGACGCATTGGTTTCGGCGTTCTTCGCGACGCTCGGCGAGGAGCTGCACGATTTTCGCAACGCCGCAATAGCGCAAACGTGGGACGGCGCGGGCCGCGACCTTTCCGAATTCGACGTCGTGGCTGCGTTCGGCGACGACGAAACGCTCGCGTCGATCGCGCGCGGTCTCAATTGGAAAACGCGCTTCATCGGATACGGCGCCAAAGCGAGCGCCGGTTACGTGGGGTGTGAATCGCTGGCGACGCGCCGCGATGCCGAGCGCGTCGCCGAAGGCGTCGCTCGCGATCTCGCGCTCTTCGAAACGGAAGGCTGCTTGAGTTTGCACGCGCTGTTCGTGGAAGCCGGCGGCGAAGTCCCACCCGGCGAGTTTGCCGAGATCCTCGCGCGCGCAGTGCGGCGCGCTGCCATCGAATTTCCACCGGCACGACCCGATGCAGCGATCGCCGCCCGCGTTGCTGCGGCGCGAGACGGTGCCTCGTTTCGCGCTTCCCAAGGGGGCTTCGCCGTGCATTCCGACGCGGAGGCTTCGTATCTCGTCGAATGCGACGCGTCCGCCGAACGGCCGCCGGATTTCTTACCGCGCGCGATTCGCCTTCAGGTCGTTGACGGTCCCGAGGCCGCAGCCGCGTATCTGCGCCGCCATCGCGTGCCGCTCGAGGCGCTCGCACTCGACGGCGTTCGCGACGACCTCACGCGGTTCGCCGTTGGAGCGGGAGCTTCGCGCATCGCATCGTTCGGCGCGTTGCAAACGCCGGGCGCCGGAAGCCGGCACGGCGGCCGCCCGCGCATCGCCGAGTTCGTTCGCTGGGTGAGCGACGAGCGAGACGCTTAGCGTTGGAAGAACTCGAACGCATCGTTACGGCCGTCCCCGGGCCGCGCAGCCGCGAGTTGGCTAGCGCGCTGCGCGCGCACGAGTCGCGCAATGTCACCTATCTGGGGGACGATTTCCCCGTCTTTTGGGAATCGGCGTCGGGCGCGCTCGTCCGCGACGTCGACGAAAATCGATACCTCGATCTGAGTGCTGCCTTCGGCGTGGCCAACGCGGGGCATGGCAACCCGTACGTCGTTACCGCTATCGCCCGCCAAGCGGAACGGCTCGCGCACGGTATGGGCGACGTGCATCCGACCGAGACGCGCGTTCGCCTCTTGGAAAAGCTCGGCGACATTCTGCCCGAAGGGCTCGACAAGTTCTTTCTCGCGACGACCGGCTCGGAAGCCGTCGAAGCCGCGCTCAAAACGGCGATGCTCGCTACCGGCAAGGCGCGGTTTGCCGCATATCGCGGTGCCTATCACGGATTGTCGCTCGGCGCGCTGACCGTGAGCGGCATCGATACGTTCGTCGACCCCTTCTGCAAGGTGCTGGGCGAACGCGCGATTCTTCTCGAGTATCCGCATGCGCTTGCGGGAACGACTGCCGAGGCCGCCATCGCTTCCGCGCGTGCAGAGCTCGCACTCCGGGACGACGTCGCAGCCATCCTCATCGAGCCGATTCAAGGGCGCGGCGGCTGTATCGTTCCGCCGGCCGGCTATCTCGCCGCGGTGCGCGCGCTGTGCGACGAGCGCGGGATGCTGATGATCGTCGACGAGATCTTCACCGGCTTCGGCCGTACCGGAACGCGCTTTGCGGTCGAGCACGATCGCATCGTGCCGGACATCCTCTGCATCGGCAAAGCGATGGGAAACGGTTTTCCCATCAGTGCGGTTGCCGCACGCGCGTCCGTCATGGACGCGTGGCCGATGTCGACTGGCGAAGCGTTACACACGTCGACGTACCTCGGCAATCCTATGGGTTGCGCTGCGGCGCTGGCCACGATTCACGAACACGAACGGCTCGCGCTGCCGGAGCGCGCTCGCCGCATGGGATTGTCGCTCGGCTCGCGACTCGATGGGATGCGCGCGCTGCGCAACGTCGCCGGCGTGCGAGGCCGCGGAATGCTCTGGGGCATCGTTATGCGCGACGGTGCGGTTGCGGAGTCGGTGGTGAAGCGCGCGCTGGCGACCGGCCTCATCGTGCTTGCCGCGGGACCGTCGGGCGACACAATTTCACTTTCTCCGCCGCTGACGATCGGCGAGGGGCAACTGAGCCGCGCCATCGATCTCTTGGAGGCGGCAGTCAGAAGCGTCGAGTAACCGTCGGCTGTGAAAGTGTATCGTATCGGTATCTCGGGCGCCGGCTTCGGGGTGCACGCGCATCTGCCGGCGCTGCTCGCGCATCCCCGCTTCGACGTCGTCGCGCTGGCGTCGCCGCACACTGCGCCGCGCCTCGCCAAAGAGCGCAAGATTCCGCACGCGTTTGCTTCCTGCGCCGAAATGCTGAAGGGCTGCGACCTCGATGCGGTAACGGTGGCATCGCCGCCGTTCGCACACCGTGACGACCTGCTGGCCTGCCTCTCGGCGGGCAAGCACGTCCTCTGCGAAAAGCCCTTTGCGACCAGCGTTGCCGACGCACAAACGATGCACTCCGCTGCGGTAGCAGCCGGGACCGCGTGCGGCGTCGCGCACGAGTTCCGATTCGTCCCCCAAGCGCAAGCGCTGAAGGAACTCGTCGTTCACCATCACCTCGATCCGCTGCGCGACGTCGAAATCACGTCGCTGCGTCCGTTTTTGCATCGGCAAAACAAGCGCTCGCGCGGCTGGTGGTTCGAGCGCGATCGCGGCGGCGGCATCGCCGGCGCCATGTTGTCGCATCTCGTCGATCACGCAAACTGGCTGGCCGCCCGCGCTCCCGAGCGGAGCGTCGGCTTTACGCGCGTGGCAAATCCAATACGCACGGACGATGCGGGCGAGTTTCGTTCGACGGTCGACGACGGTGCCTTCGCGCTGCTCGATTACGGAGACGGGCTCGTCGCGCGCCTGGCAGTCGAGGGAACGACCGCAGCCGAGGGCTATACCTGTGCGGTGCACGGGGAGGATCGCAGCGCCGTGGCGAGCGGACCGAATATCACCGAGGTCGCACTCTTCACGGTCGACAAAGACGAAACGAGCGAGCTCGAGTGCACGCCCTTGCCGTACGCGAAGTTCGCCAGTATTAACGCCAACGTACCGTTATTGATGGAACTCTACGACGAGTTCGCCCGGGCCATCGAAGGAAAACCCAACGCGCTGCCGACGTTCGACCAGGCCGTAGCCACGCAACGCGTCCTCGCGAGCGTGGGCTACGGAACCTAGCGCGTTCAAGCAAGAGGCGTGCGACAGACGAACGCGTGCGCCTTCGCGTCGTACCACCACAGGCGGTCGTAGCGATCGATCCACGCGCCGCCGATCAATCCGGCCACGGTTCCGTACTGGCCCAGCGAATGCACGCCGGCGCGATCGATACGTACGACCGACGTCGAGTACGAATCGCCGTCGCGAGCGCCGACGAGGAGCGTAGCGTTATCCGGACCCGCCGTCAGAACGCGCATCGCGCACCCATCGAGGTCCCAGGTGCGCAAAATCTTCTTGGAGCCCAGGTCGATCGATACGGCGTGTTCGCCGGCAGTAGCCCACGTTCGATCCTCGTCGCGTCCGCGGACGTCGACCGGTACGCGCCATGGGCGGCCGGTGGCACGAAAGCACGCGTTGCTCGGAACGCTCACGACGACGGAGCGTTTGTTCCAGCGATTTTCGATTGCGACGAACGGCCGCGCAGCGTCCGCGACCACGAGATACTTCTTTCCGTGCGGACCTCCCGCGAGCGCGGCGGCAAAGGGATCGATGCCGTTGGGCACTCGCTCGGCGTACCATTTCCACACGTCGAGCACCGCTATCTGATGGCGCTGCTGCTCGGCAAAAACCAGCCACCGGTGATGGGCGTCGGCGATAACGCCCTCGGCCGGCGCGTACTGCGCGGGGAGCGCTAACGGATCGGTACGCAGCGTGCTGCCTACGCGCGTGAGGTGCGTACCGTCGCCGCCCAGGACGTAGACGGCGTTGGCGTACCAAAAGAGGCGCCCGTCGCGCGCGTCGGCGTCGCGCACGCTTTGCTTCGCCGACGGAGCTGACGCGCGCACGATGCGGTCGCCGTCGACGTACCAGAGCGCACCGCTCGCGTCGACGACGTGCGAACCCGGCGCGGTCGACGTTTTAGCGACCGGAAACGTAAGGTCGATGTAGCGGTCCGGCTTCGCCGGCTGTCCCGCGTTCGAACACGCGCAGAGACTGCCGATCGCTGCGGCCGACGCTATGCAGGCGAGCGCTCTTTCCCAACGCATCGTCTCCACATAATACCCAAGCCGGCGGTCGTCGCGCGGCTCTGGATGGCACTGCGATCGCCGCGCAGCAGGAAACGCCAGGCTTGCGGGCCTTCGCTCGAATCGAGCGCGATCCACACGAGTCCGACGGGTTTCTCGGCCGAGCCGCCGCCCGGACCCGCAATGCCCGTGGTCGCTAGCGCGACGTCCGCGCCAAAACGCCGGCGTGCACCCTGCGCCATTTCCAAGGCCACCGTTTCGCTCACCGCGCCCTCTCGCGCGATCGTCGCCGGGTCCACGCTCAGCTCCGACACTTTGACGGCATTGTCGTAGGCTACGACGCCGCCAACGAAGCTTTTCGACGCACCGGGAACGCTCGTCAGTGCGGCTGCAATGCGTCCTCCCGTGCACGATTCGGCCACCGCGACTTTCTCGCCGCGCGACTCGAGCGCGCAAAGAATCGCCGCTTCAATCGTCGTCTCGTCGGTGCCGAACACGAACCCTTCGAGACGCCGTTCGATCTCGCGTTGCACGGGTCCGATAGACGCCTCGGCCTCCGCGCCCGTAGCGGCTTTGGCCATGATCTTGACGTCGGCGCGATAGTCGTGCGCCAAAACGGCAATCTTCGGATTCTCTCCCGCTCGAAACAGGTCGTCGATGCGGTGATCGATCTCGGACTCACCCACGTTGATCGTGTGGATCACGCGCGTGTAGATCGCGCTTCCCAACGCAAACCGCTCGCGCAGCAGCGGCAGCAGCCGTTCGGACAGCATCGGCTTCATCTCGCGAGGGACGCCCGGCATGCACGCCACGAATTTGCCGCGCGCGTCGAAGGCGACGAAGCCCGGTGCGGTCCCGACCGGGTTGGGAAGGGGCGTGGCGCCCGCCGGCAACTCCGCTTGCTTGCGATTGTTCGGCCGCATCGTGCGGCCGATCTGTGTGAAGAAGGCTTCCATTTGGCGCAGCGCCGGCTCGTAGAGCTCGGTGCCCACGCCCAACGCATCGCATACCGCTTCCTTTGTAAGGTCGTCGACCGTCGGCCCGAGGCCGCCCGTCGTCACCACGCCGTCAGATCGATCGAGCGCGCTCCGAATCGCCGCGGCGATGCGCTCCCGATTGTCCCCGATAGCGTGCGTGGCACGCACGTCGATACCGCTTTCCGCCAGGCGCTGTGCGACGTGCGTGGTGTTCGTGTCGAGGAGCTGACCGAGCAGCAGCTCCGTGCCGACCGCGATCAACTCAACGCTCGGCATGAGGCTCCGTAAACCAGTGCGGATACTCGAACTCGACGCGCGCTTCGAAACCTTCCGCGGCATCGATCGCGTCGGCCCGGCGCACCGGCGACTCGTCGGGCGATGGGTGCTCGGCGCGCGTGCGCTCGCGCCGCCGCGCCAGCTCGGTGACGAACCGCGCGAAGCGCGCGTCCATCGCGCGCTGCAGCGCTTCCTTGAGTTTTTTCCCAGCCCGCGGCGCCAAGCCGGCCGTGGAAATCGCAACGCGGACGGGCCCCGCTTTCGCGATTGCCGTCATCGCAACGAAACCGTACGCGGGCTGATCGATGCAGCAGAGCAGAAAACGATGCCGGTCCGCCAGCGCGCGCAGGCGCGCCGAGAGCGCCGCATCTTGCGGCGTCGAGATCACCAGGAACGCGTCCGCCAGGTCTTCGTCGCGAAGCGCGCTCGTTTCGAGTATCCGCCGTACGATCGCGCCCGATTCCTCCAACGCCACCGTCTTGTCGGTCGCCTCGCGGTCGGCACCGATCACGACGCACGCTCTTCCGTCGAGGTTCAGCCCCACGGGGAAAAAGGGAAGGCGCATCAATAATCCACGGGCCGCAAGTAAAACTCGTTGATCGCCGTATTCGTCAACATTGCCGTCGTCGGTAAATGCCGTTTCCAATGCGTCGCGTCGACGCGCTTGCGTATGAGAGCGACGTCCTGCGCCGCAAAACCCCGCTCGATCAGCTGTTGGTCGGAGTAGCCGAGGAGCAACTCGGAGAGAATCGCGTCGGCCCGCGCGTACGTGATGCCGAGATCAGCTTCGTCCGTTTGGCCTGCCTCGAGATCCGCGCTTGGCGCTTTCTCGACCAGCGCCTGCGGCACGCCCAAATAGCGCGCCAGCGCCCATACCTGTGTCTTGAACAAGTCGCCAATCGGATTGACCGGAGGCGTGTCGTCCGCGTGCCAGGTGAAATACCCGAGCATGCGCTCGGTTTTGTTTCCCGTACCGACCGGCAAGGCATCGAGCTTGGCCGATTGATCGAACAGCACGACCATCCGCATGCGCGCCATGACGTTCCCGCGCCGGCGCGGGCCGGCCTCCGGCTCGTACTGCAAGTACCCGTCGACTGCCGCCGTAATCTCGATCGTCCGCTCCAGCGTGCCGAGCGCGTCCACGACCGCTCGCGCGTCGGAGAGACTCTCGGGGCTCGACGTCGCGTACGGCATCCGAATGGCGTGCACGTTCTTTGGGCCGAGCGCGCGCGCACACAAAAACGCGGTTACGGCCGAGTCGACGCCGCCCGATAAGCCGATGACGGCGCGTTCGATCCCTCGCCGCACGATCAACTCGTCGCGCAGGAATTCCGTGAGCCACTCGGCGGTTACCGCGACGTCGATCGCCGGAGCTTGCAGCGCCGGTTTCGGTGTTTCAACGACGAGGAACGTCACGCGACCCTCGCGGCAGCGGAAGCTCTTCGTCGAGCAGCAAATCGGGTAACGCGGCATCGAGGTCGCCGATGAGCGGCAGGCTCGCGCGCGCGATGTCGATCTCGCGCAAATCGAGATCGGCGCGCACGATGGTGGGTTCGGCCGGCGGGGCCTGCACGAGCACGACTCCACGCGGATCGATCGCGCAGGACGAGCCGGTCATTCCCTTTCCGCCTTCGAATCCGGTCAACCCGGCATACAGGACGAACACGCCGTGCTCGGCGGCCGCCAAGCGCAACATGTCGCGCCATTGCGTGATGCTGCTCAGCTCGCCTTCGCCGTCGATTCCGCGACCGGGCGACGCCGACGGCACGATGAGCACCCGCGCGCCCTTGACCGCGGCGATCGTCGGCACGATCGCGTGCCAGGCGTCCTCGCAAATCAGCATAGCGACCTTGCCGTATCCCGTCTCGAACACGCCCAGTTTGCGCCCGCGCGAGAGAAAGCGTTCTTCGTCGAAAACGCCGTACGTCGGCAGAAACATCTTGCGGTGAACGTGAACGACGCGTTCGGTATCCGGCTCGACGCGCAGGTAGATGGCGCTGTTGTAGTACGTCCCCTCGTCGTTCTCGTAGAACCCCGAGACGATGTCGACACTCTGCGTTCCGCAAGCGTCGCGCCACGTGCGCGCCAGATCGTCCGCAAACCGTTTGGCCGGCAACGCGAGATCGTAGACGCCGCCTTCGAGAAAGTAGCCGGTAAAGGCCGCCTCGGGAAAAACGACGAGATCCGGCGGGCGCTCGGCGAGCTGTGCGAACGCTTCCCTCGCCGTTTGCAGATTCTCGGCATATCGTCCTTTGGCCGGCTTGGTTTGAACGATTGCCGCCGAAAGGCGCGCCGCTTTCACGAAACCTCCACGCTCGTCGCCAGCTCTTTCTGTTCGTCGCCGGGCTCGCGCATGCCGCACTGCACCGCGCACTCCTCGGCCGGATACGTCCAAATCTCGGCCAGCGTCGGATGCAAGTGGGGAATGCGCATGAACTCGGCAGCGGTAGCGTTATAGTGCATCGCGACAATGACCTCGTGAATCAGTTCCGAGGCCTCCGGGCCGATGACGGCGGCACCCAAGATACGGCCGGTTCCCGGCTCCGTCATCATTTTTACGAAGCCCTTGGTCTTCCCGAGGCACTGTGCCTTGCCGTGTTCGGCGAAATCGTAACGCCCGCGGTGGTACTCGGCTCCGCGTTCGCGCAAACTTTTCTCCGTTTCGCCCACGACGGCGATCTGCGGGTCGCAGAACACCGTGTGCGCTGCGGTCAAGCGATAGTCGGCGGTTTCGTAACCGCTGCGGCACGCGTTCCTCGCCGCAACTTCTCCTTGATAGATCGCCACGTGCACCAGCATGTATTGCCCGGTCACGTCGCCGACCGCGAAGATCTTCGGGTTGCTCGTGCGCATCGTCGCGTCGACTTCGATTCCGCCGCGCGGATCGTAGGCGACGCCGGCGCGTTCCAGATCGAGGCCGTCGATATCGGGAGTACGGCCGAGCGCGTAAAAGATCTCTTCGGCGACGGCCTCGCGCGGTTCGCCGCCGACCGTATATTCGATCGCCTTCGCACCGCCGCGCCGTTGCGCGCAAACGAGCGACGTGCCGGTCACGACGGAGATGCCTTCGTCGCGAAAGTAGCCCGTGAGCGCCAAACCAACGTCGTCGTCGGTCTCCGTCAGCAGGTGGCTGCTGCGAACGAGCATGGTCGTCTTCGCTCCCATTCTCGCCAAGAACTGACCGAGTTCGCACGCGGTATATCCGCCGCCCAGAACGATCGCCGACTCCGGCACGCGCTCGAGTTCCAAGACGGCGTCGCTATCGACGTATCCGGTCTCTTCCAGCCCGGGAAGCGAACTCGGCCGAATCGCACTGCCGGTCGCGATGACGAACTGCTCGCCTTCCACCACGTCGTCGCCGACGGCGACTTCCGTTGCCGAGAGAAAACGCGCGGTGCCCGAATACAGCGGAAACGCTTCGATCCCGCCGATGCGGTAGTCGGCAAATTCCTTAACGAGCGTCCGCTTGCGCGCGGCGATGAATGGCATATCGACGTCGATGCGGTCGGCGAGCACGCCGAGCGCCGTCGCTTTGCGCGCGTCGTAGAGCGCGTCGCTCGACGCGAGCAGCGCTTTGCTGGGCATACAGCCCCTGAGAATGCACAATCCGCCCAACGGGCCGCGGTCGATCATCGCCACGTCGCAGCCGAAGTCGCGTACGGTTCGCGCGGCGGCGTAGCCGCCGGAGCCCGCTCCTACGACGACGACGCCGTGCTTATGCCGGGCCAACTTAGCGTCCGGTCGGACGCGCACCGAGACGATGGATCGATTCGATGAAGCGTACCGTGCCGCCGGAATGCACGTGTATGGAGTGCGTCCGCGCCTGATTGCCGAAAAAGCGCACGCCCCGAACGAGATCCCCGTCGGTAATTCCGCTGGCGCAGAAAATCACGTTGTCGCTCTTGACGAGATCGTCGATCTCGAGCACGCGGTTCAGGTCCCCGAAGCCCATCGCCACGGCGCGATCGGCTTCTTCTTGATTGCGCGGCTGTAGACGTCCCATGAAGTTTCCGCCCAAGCATTTGATCGCAGCAGCGGCCAGCACGCCTTCGGGTGCACCGCCGGTCCCCATCGCCACGTGAATCCCCGTGTTGTCGATCGCCGTCGCGATGCACGCATCGACGTCGCCGTCGGAAATGAGCCGGATGCGGGCGCCGGCCTCGCGCACCTCTTTGATGAGTTCGGCGTGGCGCGGACGGTCGAGAATAACGACGCAGACGTCGTTGATCGGCTTTTCGAGAGCGTTGGCAACGGCTTCCAAATTCTCGCGCACCGGCGCGTCGATGTGCACGTACGGAGCGGATTTCGGACCGACGGCCAATTTCTTCATATACGAATCGGGAGCGTGCAACAAGCCGCCGCGTTCGGATATCGCCATAACCGCGATGGAATTCGGAAGACCGTTGGCGACGAGATTCGTTCCCTCGACGGGATCGACCGCGATGTCTACCTCTTCGCCTCCGGCGCCCACCTCCTCACCGATGAAGAGCATTGGAGCTTCGTCGCGCTCGCCTTCGCCGATCACGATACGGCCGCTGATTTCCATGTCGCCGAGGGCTTCGCGCATCTTCTCGACGGCCGCCCCGTCCGCCGCGTCGCGCTCGCCGCGACCCATCCAGCGCGAAGCTGCAAGCGCGGCACTCTCCGTCACTTTGACGAAATCGAGCGAATGCACCGGGTGGTTGAAGACGGTTCCTGCCATCGTCCGTGCCATGTGGCCTGACCTACAAGGGATAAGGCCTATTTCCTTTAAGAAACAGCGCCGTGTCGGCCACGCAGCTGCGAGAAGCGACTCGACCGCGCTCGCTTCGTTTCGACGATCTGCTCGCTCCCGGAACGGGCGCGCTTTTCGCCGTAGCGTTCGCCGGTTTCACGCTGGGCTTCTTCGCGTGGTACGCTGCGATCGTTCCGCGCCATCGCGCGGCCGAAAGCGACCTCGGCCTGATCGCGCTCGCCGTGCTCGGTCCGCTGGCCGCGACGGCCGCTTGGATCGGTTACGCGCGTTACTTCTCGCGGCGGACGGGCATTACGCAGGCGCGCTCGCTGCGCTACGACGCGCTCACCTGGCTTCCGTTCTGGATTCTCTGGCTCACCTTTCTGTTACCGCCGCAGTACACGCACGGCGCGCGTCTGCTGCTGATCGCTGCCGCATCGTTCTGCGTTCTCAAGGCGCTCATCGCCGCACGTTTCAATCAAACGGTCCGCGAAGTGCTGCTCGACTTCCTTGCGACCCGCGCGGCGATCATCGTCATCGCCGAACTTGCCGCCGTCATCATCGGGCAGCGCGCGGGCACGCACGTGCAGGAATCGCGAACGCTGCTGCTCGCGGTGTGGGGCCGATGGGACGCCGTGCACTATCTCGATATCGCGACGCACGGCTACCAAGGCTACGATATGGCCTTCTTCCCGCTCTATCCGTTCCTGATCCGCGTCGTAGGCTCGCTCGCAGGAAGCCATCTCGTCGCCGGACTGCTCATCTCCAACGCCGCGTTCTTCTTCGCCTTGCTCTTCCTTTATAAGTTACTCGAGCACGAATTCGACCGTCCGGTGGCGCGGCGCGCCATCTTCTACGTCTCGGTCTTTCCAACGGCGGTCTTCTTCTCCGCGGTCTATACCGAGTCACTCTTCTTCATGCTGACCGTCGCGTCGTTTTACTACCTGCGCGCGCATCGCTGGTGGCTCGCGGGGGTCATTGGATTCTTTGCCGCGCTCACGCGCGTCGAGGGCATCCTCCTCGCCATTCCCTTCCTCATCGAATGGGCGAGCCAGTATTGGCCCGATTTGACGCGCGGCGGCGCTCAAAGGCTGCGCGCGCTCTTCGACTTGATTCCGGTCACGTTCGCGGGCCTCGGCCTCGGAGTCTATATGGCGTACTTATGGGTGCTGCGTGCCGACCCGCTCTATTTTTCACACGTGCAAACCCACTGGAACCGGCACTTCGCGATGCCGTGGGTGAGCGTTTGGTCCGCATTTCACAAAATCGCGATCGCGACGTCGAGCCAGACCGTCGCCAACCAGTTGCTGGAGATCGCCTTTACGGCGTTGATGATCGGCGTGCTCGTCGCCGGCTGGCACAGCTTACGCCCCTCGTACATCGCGTACATGGCCCTTTCGATTTTGGTGCCGATGTGCACGTCGAGCCTCATGTCGATGCCGCGCTTCGCGCTAGTCCTCTTCCCGATGTTCGCGATCCTGGCGCGCTGGGGCGAGCGCCCCTGGGTCAACAACCTGATCCTCGCATTTTCACTTCCGCTATTGGGACTCTTTACGGTTCTGTTCGCAGATTGGTACTGGGTTGCCTGACGTGATCGGCAGCCTCACCGCGCGCCGCGGCGTCCGGCAGTTCGTGAAGTTCGGGATCGTCGGCGCCTCCGGCTTCATCGTCAACCTCGTCATCTTTACGCTGCTGCAGCGCGTCGTTCCGGATCACACGCGTCCGCTGCAGTACAACGTCATCTACTCGATCGCGTTTTTTGCCGGCGGCGTTTCCAACTATTATTTCAATCGCGTCTGGACGTTTCGTTCGACCGGCCACGCCGTTCGCGAAGGCGCCCAGTTTCTCACCGTCTCGGCGATCGCACTGGGCGTCGGACTCGGCGTTTCGGCGCTCGTCGCACCGTGGCTAGGTCACGGGCATAAAACGTGGCTGGTCGCGACCTTGTCGGGTATCGTCGTCAACTTCTTTCTGAATAAATATTGGACGTTCAAAGACGTTCGCTAGCGCGTTCTCCGCGCTGCGCTCTGCTCGTCGCGCGGGTGAACGAAGTTCTGTTCTTGTGCACATCCTGTGCGACCCGGGCTCCTCGCGACGGTCTCGGCAGGCCGCCCCATGACTGACCAACGCTCTTCGCAGTCCTCTCTCTATTGGGGAATCGCGGTTACCGTAATTCTGCTGATCGGATTGGCGCTGCGGCTCAAGGGGATTCACAATCCGCTTCTCGATCATCCTGCCTGGCGACAGGGCGATACCGCAAGCATCGCGCGCAACTTCGCACGCCTGCAGTTTAACGTGATGTATCCGCAGACCATGTATAACGGACCGCCGCCGAACTACGTCGAGCTGGAGCTGCAGATCGTGCCGTTTCTCGCGGCCACGCTGTACAAGGTCTTCGGCGTTCACGAAGTTTTCGGACGGCTGATTTCAATCGTCTTCAGCTTGGCGACGATCGTGACGGTCGGGTATTTTGGACGCTGGCTTTTTAGCAGCGCGCTGGCGGGCGGACTGGCCGCGTTTCTCTACGCCGCGTATCCGGGAAGCGTGTACTACGGGCGCACGTTTACGCCGGACACGGCGATGGTGTTTTTCTTGACGGCGGCGCTCTATGCGGTCACGCGGTTCTTGCTCGAAGACGAACGCATGGCACCGCGGCCGTTGGCGCGCGTCACGGCGCTGCTCACCTTCGCGTATCTCGCGAAGCCGGTGGCAGTGCTCGGTATCGTGCCGGTGGTCGCCGCTGCGTGGGAGCGGCTGCGTGCCGGCCTTACCTTGAGGGCGAGCGCGTTTGCGGTGCTGGCGTTCGTTCCGCTCCTAGTGTTGTGGCTCTACGATCGTCGCGTCGCGTCGTACGCCGAGTGGCATTGGGCCAGCGGTATCACGACCCTGCACGTGCTGCCCGCGTTCCGCGATGCGCTGACGAGCGCTTCGGCCTTCGGCGCGAAGCTCAACGCGTTTGCGCTGGTGCTCGGCATGTTCCGCGCGACGATGGCCGGCCCGGTCGCCGCGTTGCTGGCGCTGGCGAGTTTCGTAGCCTTGCCCTGGGTTCCGGCACGCGCCAAGAGCGTGCTGTGGGCATGGCTGGCTGCTGCGTTGATGTACGTCTATGTCGTGGTGACGGTCGAACGGGTGGACTATTACATGTATCCACTCCTGCCGCTGTGCGCGTTGGTGACGGGTGGCGCAGGAGCGCGTTTCGTGCAGTCGATCTGGGGCGCGGATGTGGCAAAGCCGGCGCGCTTCGCTCTGCTAGCGGCCGTGCCGATCCTCGCGGCGATCGTCTTTTGGCAAGGCGTAGCGGCGGCCGCGCCATACTATCGCTATCCCAAGCCCGCGTATCGCAACGCCGTCGCGCTGGCGCACGATCTCGATCCCAACGCGCTCGTCGTCATCGGGCATTACGGCCCCGACGTGCAGTACTACATCGACCGTTTCGGCTGGGAAGAGGATCCGGCGCTATGGACGCCCTTCGATGAGGAGAGTGCGATCCGCAAAGGCTCGCGGTTTTTCATTTCGATCGAAGACAATCGACTGCGGCGCAATCTCGATTTGTGCGCGTGGCTGCAGCGCTTCCCGCTTCGTAACCCCAACGCCGAGTGGCCCGTCTACGAAACAGATCCGGCCAAGATGCTGCCCGGAGCGAATGCATTTTGGCGCGCCTTTCGCCGCGCCGAGATCGCCGGCACCCAACGCGCATTCCTCGACGCGCACCGCGCTTGTACGCTACGAGCCGATCACGTGGAACACGTATAACGCATTTTCGAAGGCATCGGGACCCACTTGGATCCCTCCACGAAACGGATAGTCCATCGCGATCGTCAGGAAAAGTACCAGACCGATCAACACGCTGAGTAATCCGACCATGATCTGCTGCATGAACGTGCGTTTGAAGCCGAAGAGATAGGTAAACGTGACCGTGACCAGCGCCCCGATGAAGAGCACGACCCACATGACGGGGTTGATTCCTGTGGCTTCCATCGACAAGCGCTCGTCGCGCAGCTCGAGCGCACGATCGAGCGCGTCGAGCATTCGCCCGTGAACGTCCTGCTGACCGATGTTGGTCACGGGCAGATTTCGGACGTCGCGATCCACGGCCTCGAGCTGAAGTCGTGCCCGCGTCGATCGCTCGCCGTCTTGCATCTTCGGCCACTCGTCTTTGATGACGGTCTCGGCGTACAGGCGCAGCGCGGCGCGCAGCTCGGATCCCGACCGGAACGATCCGGAATCGCGATAGACGATCGCGAGATTCGACGCCTCGTCGTACGTTCGCGCCTCCGCCTGCTCGAAACGTTCCCAGACGCCGATGGTGACGAACGCGAGCAGTACCGCATAGATCACACCGATGACCGCCAGAATGAAGCCGGCCAACTCGTTGTGCTGCTCGCGCATGCTTTGCGGGACGAACCGCACCACGACTAACCCCAAGAGAACCGTAATCGCCAAGAATCCGCCGATCACGACGGCGAAAGTCCACCCAAGCGTTAACGACTGGAACCAGGCAATCATTAGGGGAGCGGTAACAGCGACGTCGTGTTCGACGTCGTCATCGTTTCGGACGTTGCCGGAACGCCCGAGGTCACCAGCTGGCGGTACGCGATCAAACGATTCGTGTTCTTGGCGACGTCCAGCTGAAGCTCGTAGCTGCGTTTGATGGCGTCGGTCAAGTCTTCCGTGTCGAACGTGTAACCGAAGCGCCGCAGACTGCGCAGCAGCAGCTTGTTGGTCGAATCGAGATCCTGATACGCCTTCTGAATCGATACGCCGCTTTCGCGGTAGGTCGGATAGTTCGAGATGACGATCTCGCGTTTGAGCTTCGCCTGGTCGATCGTAGTTTTGAGACCGGCGAGCCGGACGCTGGCCGGATCGACGGCGAGGCCCTGCGCGATCGTCGCCAGCGCGTCTTCGAAATCGCCCTTCGCGTACTCTTCCTTGGCCAGCCCCGCCGCCGCCTCGACGTAGCCGGTCTGCGCGCGCACGTCGGACGGATCGACGCGCAGCGCGAGACGGTAGGCAAGCTCGGCGTCGCGGACGTTCCCGCGCTCCAGCGCCGCGTCGCCCTGATGGACCCGCGTGTTGACGATCCAGCGTTCGATGGACCCCGCACATCCGCACAGGATCGACGCGGCCAGCAGCGCGCCGGCTAACTTACAAACGGACATGTCCCGCAAATCGTGCAACGACCTCGATGACGACTGCCGCCGGGTAGAGTATTGCCTGCGAGAGCAGCGTCCCGACGATCGCCGTCAGCGAGAGATAGAACACCATGCTGCGAACTTCCTCGACGGTGCGCTTCCCGTGGATTGCCTGATCCGTAATCATAGCCGAGGTTGGGTCGACGAACAGCGTAAAAGCGATAGTCCCGATCCCGTTGATGACGCCCGAAAGGCCGATAGCGGTCGCGCGCCAATGCACGTCGAGAACCGAAGCGAGGTACGATGCCTGGACGCCGATAGCGTACACGCACATCACGACGGTGTTGAAGATCAGGAGCCGCTTGGGAATCCAGCGCCAATCGAACGCTCGGATTTCACTCCACGACGGCAGCCGTTGGGCACGAAGCACCTCGACGATCACGCTGGGCGAAGCCAGACGCGCCAACGAATGCGGAATCGAGCCGCGGAACTCAAACGAGTGCACGCCGCGGCGAAAGAGGTACGTGAACATCGGCAGCAGGAGCGCGAACGCGATCATCCCGAGCGTTCCGCCGAGGACGATGAGACGCAGCTGTATCTCGAACGTGTGCTGCCACGCCGTCACGGCCATGGAATCGGCGGCCAGCCTCACGACCGCGTTCGACGCCTGGTCCGCAAGCGGACCCACGAAAAACACCATGAACAGGTTTGCGAGACGGCCGGCGGTGACGAAAAGGTTGAACAGCGAGATCGACGTCGCGATCCGTTTGGTCTGCACGCCCGCTAACCGCGCAGCGTAAGCTCCGATCGTTATCCCTTGCGTTACGAACGTAATGGCGACGGCCCCGACGAGCCGGCCCGACCAGATCTCCGGAAGGTCGGAAGGGTTAGGGGCCACAGGCCCTACGCTGCGTCACGATTCCGCGCGATCGCAGATTCGTCGAGCGGGCCTATAGCGCACAAGCCGACGTTGGCGTCGGGCAGCAGCTCGGCCGCGAGATCGCGCACTTCGTCGGCTGTGACGGCGTCGATTCGTTCTTCGATCTCTTCCGCACTCACGTATCTCCCCAGCGCGAATTCGTTCCGTCCGAGGCGAATCATCCGGCTCGACGACGCCTCGAGCGAGAGCGTCAGGTTCCCTTTGATGTGCTCTTTGGCGAGCTGCAGCTCCGCGTCGCCCACGCGCTCGTCCGCGATGCGGTGAAACTCCTCGACGATGAGATCGATGCAGGCCTGCACGTGCTCCGGAGACGTTCCGGCATACACGCCGAACAGCCCCGCCTCGCGATAGGCCGCTTGAAACGAGTAAACCGTATACACCAGCCCGCGCTTCTCCCGAATTTCTTGAAACAGGCGGCTCGACATCCCGCCGCCTAGAATCGTATCGAGCAGCGAGAGTGTGTAGCGGCGCTCGTCGCGCACCGACAATCCGCGCGCGCCTACCACGACGTAGGCTTGTTCGCTGTCTTTGTGCCGAACGTGCGTGGCGGGGGTCGTCAACGGCGCTTCGGGCTCGGGCAGCGCGCAGGATCCCGAAAAGGCCGCGAACTGCTCCCGCACGAGCTGCACGAAGGACTCGTGCTCGACGTTGCCCGCAGCGGATACCACCACGGAGTTGGGCGCGTAATGCAAACGCATGTGTGCGCGTAGGTCGTCGGGAGTTACCTTGTCGATCGTATCGACGAATCCGATCGTCGGGTCGCCCAGGTTCGCCCCGTTCCACATCGTTTGAAGAAACACGTCGTGAATGAGCTCGTCCGGGGAATCCTCGTACATTTTGATCTCTTCGAGCACGACGTTCTGTTCTTTGGCGAGTTCTTGCGGATCGAAGGTCGAATGCAAGAACATGTCGGCCAGAACGTCGAGCGCCAACGGGACGTGCCGGTCGATGACCTTCGCGTAGTAACAGGTCGTCTCTTTATCGGTGAACGCGTTGAGGTTTCCGCCGACGCCGTCCATCGTTTCGGCGATTGCCCGCGCCGTGCGCCTCGACGTTCCTTTGAACAGCATGTGCTCGACGAGATGCGAGATGCCCCGGCGCTCGTGCGTCTCCAGGGCAGAGCCGACGTCGGCCCACACTCCGATCGTCGCCGAACGAACGCCCGGCATCGACTCGGTCAAAACCCGTAAGCCGTTGGGGAGGGTGGTCTTTCGGTAACCGTCCGGTGACATGCGACTACGGCCCACTCTTGAAAGCGACGCGCGCCCAATCCTGGTCCCAGTACGGCGCCTGCGGCTTTTGCCCGCGGCGGACGCTCGTGCTGTAGACCGTTCGCGTCGTCGGTTTGGCCAAATCTCCGCTCACGACGACTCCTTTACCCACCTCAATGGGCACGCTGGCCCAGAGGTCGATCTCCTCCGCTTCAGGGGCCGCCGCAAAGGCCCGGCTGACGAGCGCGGCAACCTCGGCGTCGAACTCCGGTCGCGTCATCGGATTGTGAAACTTGACGCCCCACACGCGAATGCCGATCAGGAGATGCTTGCCGATCTCGTTGGCGGATATTTGGCTAACTTGCGCGGACCACGTCGTCGCGAAAATGCTGCGGCCGATCCTCTCGGCGATATCGATTCGGTTCCCGGCCGCTCGCGACACCGAATCCAACTCAGCCACAGTCGGCATACTCGCCTGCGCCACCGTCCTCACCCCCACCATTATTTGCGATAGGAGGACGAGAATCGCGAGCGGGTGTCTTCCCCGAGCGATTAAACATGAAGAAAAGCGAGGGGAAGACACCCCGAGCAAAACGCTAGTACGACTGAGCAAAATACGCATTCACTTTCGCGGGTTCGCCGCACGGGATGCACGCCGTCGCGCCGGCTGCTAGATCGCGCAGAAGTCGCGTCGTCGCGCCCGTCTCCTCTTTGACGTGGGCCTCGCACTCGGGCCGCGCGCACCACGGAACGTCGATCATTCCCGCCCGGTTTTTACACATCTCGTAAAACGAAACGCGGTCGGATGCGGCAATGGTACGTTCGTCGAGGAATTGCTTCGCTTGCGCGTACAGCGAGCGTTGGATATCGTCCAGCAGTGCGGGTAGAACACGCTGCAGCGCCTCGACGGAAACGCTCTGCTTCTGCTGCGGATCGCCCTTCGCCCGATCGCGCCGGACCAGAACCGCCGTTCCCGCGTCGACGTCGCGCGGACCGATTTCGACGCGCACTGGCACGCCGCGCAAATCCCACTCGCTATACTTCCATCCGGGTTGCTCGTCGCGCACGTCGACCCTCACCCGAAAACCTGCCGCCTTTAGCGTGTCCGCAGCCTCGCGGCACGCGGCGATCGCGCGGTCGTCGTTGGTGCGAACGATCGGGACGAAGACGACTTCGATCGGGGCCATCTTCGGTGGAATGCGCAAGCCGCGGTCGTCGCCGTGCGTCATGATCATGGCGCCGAGCATGCGCCACGACATACCCCAGGACGTCGTGTAGGCGTGTTTGATCTGCTGGTCGACGTCGGCAAACGTAATGTCGTAGGCCCGTGCAAAATTCTGCCCGAGATCGTGCGACGTAGCCGATTGCAGCGCTTTTCCGTCGGGCATTAGCGCCTCGATCGCGAACGTCTCGACCGCCCCTGGAAAACGTTCGCTCGCGCTTTTTACGCCGGCGTAAACCGGAACCGCCGCAACGTTTTCGGCGAAGTCGCGATAGACGTCCAACATCCGCAGGGTCTCTTCGCGCGCCTCTTCGGCGGACGCGTGTGCGGTGTGCCCTTCCTGCCAAAGGAATTCCATGGTGCGCAAGAACGGGCGCGTCGCTTTCTCCCAACGCAGCACGTTGGCCCATTGATTGATGAGAATGGGAAGGTCGCGGTACGACTGTACCCACTGCGCGTACATCGTTCCGATGATCACTTCCGACGTGGGACGAATCGCCAGGCGTTCGGTCAGCTCTTCCTGACCGCCGTGCGTGACCCACGCCACTTCGGGCGCGAAGCCCTCGACGTGCTCGGCTTCCTTCATGAGCAGCGATTCGGGAATGAGCAGCGGGAAGTAAGCGTTCTCGTGACCGGTCGCCTTGAAGCGGGCGTCGAGCTCGCGCTGGAGGTTCTCCCACAACCCGAAGCCCGCTGGGCGCAATACGACGCAGCCGCGCACGGGCGAGTAGGATACCAGCTCGGCCTTCAGGCAGGCGGCGGTATACCATGCGGACAGATCGGCCGCTTTAGGAGGGATCTCCTTAACGACCGCGTTTTGCGGACCGGCGGACATGACCGGCCCCGCTTTGACTCTCGCGGGCCCTACGCCTGCGGGCCCGCGAAGTCGCGACCCTTTGGACGCGTTCTGGACGCGGGTCTCTTTACAATCGCTTCATGAGGGAAGCGGAGCGCCGTCGCGCGAGAGATCATCTCTTCGTCGTGAGGATGTGGCCGGACGAAACCGGCCATCCGCACGGCCGCTGGCGCGCCCAAGTGACCCACGTCACCTCGCGCGAGCGCCACTATTTCACGAATTACGGCGAGCTTTGCGAATTTATCGATCGCTGCCGGGAGCAGCGATAACCTCGCGCAGCGCCCGGTGAAAGGGCAGCGCCGAGTAGGCGGCAGCGTCGGCCGGATCGGTCATGCGGGCCAGGTCGGCCTCCAGCAGCGCTAACCCTCGGCGACGCCAGTGGCCGGCTGCCGCTTCGTCTCCACTCGATTCCGCGAGCCGGACGACGGTCGCGCAAAGCTGCGTCGGGTGAATCATCAGACGCTCGTGGAGCCGTAACGCCTCCTCGATCTCCGAGCGCAGTGCGAGCGCTTCGCCGGCTCGGCCCGAATCGAGCAGCGCGTCGACGAGATAGCACAACGTCAAACCGACGTCACCCCAGGCCTCACGCACCTTGGCACCTTCGAGTGCCTGGCGCAGGTGGTCGATTGCAGCGCCGAATTTGCCCGTTGCCGCTTCGGCGGCTCCCAATACCGTCAGTGCCTGATCGATGAAGCGCTTTTCCGAGACCTCGAGGCTCGATGCGTACGTCTCGCGCGCTTCGGCAAGCGCTTCTTCGTTGCGACCGAGCAGCAGCAGCGCTTCGATCCGGTTCACCCGATAGGCGCTCACGCCGTCGCTCCCCGCAAGCTGTCCGCCGTGCGAAACCGCTTGGTCGAGCCAGCGCATCGCCTCGTCGACGCGTCCGAGACGAAGCTCCAACTCGCTGCGGTTGATATACGTGACGCGCAGGTCGCGCAGCGAAGCGACCGCGGCAAAAATCTCCACGGCGCGGTCGTAGTGTTTGCGGATAGATGCAAAATCGTGCAGCATGTACGCTGCGTGTCCGAGCGTCGAATAGGCGCGCGCTTCCAAGAACTCGTCGCCGATGCCGCGTGCCAACGCGAGCATCTCGGTGCCGATGCGTTCGAGCCAAGTCCCGTCTTCGAGCATCGCCGCCACCGTCGACTCCGACGTCAGCAGCGCCAGTTTACGATCCACCGGCGCCGCCTCTTTTTCCAAGTCTTCGCGGTACACCGCAAGCTCGGCGCGAGCCTGCTCGAGATCGCCGCGTCGTCCCAGCATGCTCACCAGCTGCTGCCCGATGCGCACGCGCAAGTCGTCGTCGTTCACGCGGCGAGCGAGATCGCGTGCCTGCCGCATCGACGCAATGCTGGCGGCGACGTCGCCGGTCGCACCCTGAAGGTAACCCAACGCGTAGTACGCCTCGCCGGCATGGGCCAGATTGCCCGATTTCTTTGCCTGTTCGAACATCGCGTCGACGACTTTGCGCTCCATCGCGTAATCGCCGAACTGCGCGGCGTAGCGCTCGCGCAACTTCAGTGCGGCGAAACGTTCCTGCTCGCCGAGACGCGCCGTTATCGCATCCAAACGATCGAGATCGGCCTTCCACCGCTGGACGTCGCCCGTGCGGATTTGCGCGCGAACTGCAATCTCCATGGCCTCGAATCGCGTCGGATCGTCTTGGGCCAGCGCGTACGCGGCGTAGGCGAGCGCTATAGCTTCCTCGCGCGCGTAGACGGCCAAAGCCGCAACTGCCGCTTTGACGTAGGCGACTGCGGCGCGCGTACCGTCCCCGGCGAGATTCCAATGCCGTGCAACTGCCGCCAGCAAGGCGCGGTCGAGCGTTCCACGTCGCTCCAAGACGTGCGCCGCACGGCGGTGGCGAGCGACGCGCTGGTCCGCATTCGATCCTTCGTAGAACGACGCGGCAACGAGGGCGTGCGTGAACGCGTATTCCAGCGATCCGCTGCCGGCTTCGCGCACCAGCGATCGATCGATGAGCGTGCCGACGGCGTCGAGCACGGTGTTTTCGTCCCACCCGCCGATGTCGGCAACCACATCGGCTTCGAAGGCTTGCCCCAACACCGCTGCCGTCTCTGCGACGGCGCGGGCCACGTCGTCGAGACGCTTGGCTCGCGTTCCAATGACGTCGCCGACGGTTTGCAGTGCGACCGATTCGTCCGGCATCTCGCCGGTTTCGCGATAACCGGCCAGTAACTGCACGACGAAGAGCGGGTTTCCTTCGCTCAATCGAGCGACCGCTTCGGTCAGTCCGCCGGTCGCTTCGGGCGCGACGGTTTGCACGACGGAGCCCACGTCCTGGGCCGTTAAGCGCTCGAGCGGCACGGCAATCGCGCGGCGTTCCGACACGAGCTCGGCGCGCAGTTCGCGCAGCGGATTGCCGACCGGCGATTCTTCGCTGCGATACGATGCGACGACGAGGACGGGAAGCGTACCGACGCGGCGCGCGAGCGCCGCGACGACTTCGATGCTTGCCGGCCCCGCCCAATGCAGGTCCTCCAGAACGACGCAAAGGGGACGCATTCCCCCAAGCTGCGCGATAGCTCGCACGAAAGACTCGAAAAGGCGCTCGCGCGCGCGGTCGTTCGGCGACGGTTCGGCGTCGGCTACGTCGGGCCGCAAGTTGTGCAGTTCCGGCAACACCGCCGAAAGTGCGGCGAGCGATCGGCGATCGACGTTCGCCTGCGCGATTTTCGGCAAGCCGGCGCGAAGCGCCGACAGGATGGCTTGATACGGCTCCGCCTCGGGATTGCTCGTCGCGCCGATCAGCGCGTGACCGCCCTGTTCCCGAACGACCGTCACCAGTTCCGAGATGAGCCGCGATTTACCGATTCCCGCCTCGCCGGATACGAAAGCGACGGATCCGCTTTTACGCGCCGCGCGCGACCATGCGGCCCGCAGCTTCTCGAGTTCGTGGCTGCGCCCGACCATGGGCAGTTTCCAGCCGGAGACGCCGGCGACGCGCGCTTCAAGCACGTGCTCCGCGTCGTCCGGCAACGGCAATCCCGCGCGAACCGCGTCGCGAACGGCAACCGTTTCCGGCATCGGATCGGTCGAAAACTCGTCGCGTAGACGGCGTGCAAAACGTTCGTACCCGGCAAGCGCACCGGAGCGGTCCCCCGATTCGTACTTCGCCGCCATCCATTGGCGCAACGCGTCTTCGCGCCATTCGTCGGCGGCGAGCAATCGCTCCGCAAAGCGCACGGCTGCCGAAAGATCGCGCCGCGCGCGCGCCTGAGCGGTCAGGTCCGACAGCGCCTCGACGTACAGCGCGCGTAGCCGTTCGCGTTCGGCAAGGATGTATTCGTCGAAAAATCCCTCGAGCAGATCGCCGTGATAGAGTTCGACTGCCTCGGCGCGCCGCAACGGATCGCGGACGGCGTCATCGAACGTTCGCACGTCGATGGACGCCGGAGATCGGTCGTTCCAAGCGATGCTCCGCTCGTCGCCGCACACCCACTCGATTCCCTCGACGGCCGGCAGCGCGCGAACGAGCCGATGAAGGTGGCGGCGAAGGTTCGAACGCGCATCCGCCTCCATCTCGTCGGGCCACATGGTTGACGCCAGCGACGCCCGCGTCGGCGCGACGTCGCGAGCTAAGGCCAATAAGGCGAGCAACGGGAAACAGCGCGGCGGGGCCGACCACTTCCAGGGCTCGCCGTCGAAGAGTACCGCCGGCTCGCCCAGGAGCCGGATGTTCAAGCGGTCCACGTGTTTGTTATCGTCGCACGGGCAACGTCCAGAGAGCGTCCAGTCTATCTGGACGCTTTGTGGACGGATAAAGAGGATGATGGGCTCATGCCAACCCTTCAGCGCCGGTCCCGCGACGAAATGTTCGTCATCCGCATTTGGTCCGAAAGCGACCGTCTCGTGCGGAATCTGTGGCGCGCCTCGGTGACGCACGTTTCATCGGGCCAGCGGCATTACTTCACGAACTACGGCGAGCTTTGCGAGTTTCTCGACCGTTGGCGTGGCCGGGCAGCGCCAGACTGAAGGGGCGTCGAAGCCCGTGCGTTATGCCGAAGTTCACGCGCATCTACACCCGCACGGGCGACTCGGGCACGACCGGACTCGTCGGCGGACAACGCGTTGCGAAGAATGCGCTGCGCATCGAGGGCTACGGAACCGTCGACGAGCTTTCGAGCGCGATCGGCGTCGCGCGATCGGCTCTGCGACCGCTGCTGCCCACTCACGGGCGCGCGGCGCGGCTCGACGCCTGGCTGGCATGGACGCAGGACGCGCTGTTCAATCTCGGCACGGATCTTGCAACGCTACCCGCCGACCGGTGGGAAGGCATGCCGCTCGTCGGAGCGGCAGAAGCGGTCGCACTCGAGCGCGCAATCGACGAAGCGCAGGCCGATCTCGCGCCTCTCGACACATTCATCCATCCCGGCGGATCGCTTCCGGGGGCGCACTTGCACGTGGCACGAACGGTCTGCCGGCGGGCGGAGCGGCTGCTGGTCGCCCTTCGCGAGCGCGACGAAGGTATTTCCGACGACGTGCTGCGCTATCTGAACCGCCTTTCCGATGCCCTCTTCGTATGGTCCCGTTGGATCAACGATTCCCTCGGCGAGCCGGAGCATCGATGGAACTCCGCAACGCAGCCGCCGCCATAACGCTAGAGCCGTTCCGTTACCACGAAAACGACCTTCGCACCCGCAAGCACGTACGCGTCCGTCGGTAACGTGGGCGTCCCCGGCAGCGATCCGTACGGTACGCCGCCCCCGATAACGGTGAACGGATTTGCGTAGACGTTCGTCAGATTGGTACCGTACGCACCGATTTCCAACCGGCCCGTGCGATAGGCGACGTGCGCGTCGAGCGTCGCGTAGGGCGAGCGGTTGAGCTCGTTATAGGTTCCTTCCCAGTCGAGGTCCGCACCGAATACCCACCCGCGCCGAACGTCGCGCTCGAAACCGAGCGACGCTTTGTGCAGCGGATCGCCCGAGATTTGCTGTCCCGCTACCAGCGTTCCGTCCTGAACGTTCGGCGGTATCGTCGAGAGAAAAGAGCTTCCAACGTCCCAGGTGGCCGTAATCCGGTATTGCGAACCGAGCGCTTTCTCCGCACGGAAGTCGATGCCGCGGTAGACGAGATTGCCCGCGTTGATCGGCATCACGATCGGGCAGTCGTGTCTTTTTTCGCAGTGCGGCGGCGGTGCGGGCGGCACCGGAACGGTGATACCGGACCGTAAGTTCGTGCGATACAGATCGGCGGAGAGATGCAGCGGATCGCTTCCACCGCCGACGATTTGCTCGCCGCCCACGTCGTATTCGGTAGCAAAATCCGGTTTGAGGTTCGGGTTGCCGACCGAAACGATGCCGCCGACCGGCGGCGGCAACGCCGGGGGAACGTACATCGACGTCAGCTGCGGCACCTGAAACGTCGTCCCGACCGACGCACGGACTGCCGTGCGCTCCGACGGCGTCCACACGAAACCCGCGCGCGGATCGAGATGATGGCCGAAGGTGCTGAAATTGCTGTCGTACGCGGCCAGCGAGTAGTGCAAGAAGCCGCTCGGGTTTCCGTCGTATCGCGCCACGAAGTAGCGCTGGGTCTGCGCGAGCGGAATTGAGGTTGGACCCGGCGGCACTGCATCGTTCGGCATGCCGATGCCGATCGCATTGGCGTGTTCCGACCCCGTAACGTACTGCGTCGTTAGGTCTTCCGTCAGCACGTCGTATTTCAGGCTCAAGTCGCCGTTGCGGTATCGATGGCTGATTTGCAGCCAATCGTCGCCGATCGCATCCCGCTGATCGTAGAGATAGGGACTCGTTTGCGCGCCCGGCCCGTTGACCGATTGCTGCGCCAGCGCGGTCAAGTGGCTGTACGAAAGCGTCGTCGACGGCGGGTTTCCGTTTGAAGGCCCCAGCGGCAGAACCGCATCGACACCGTAGTTCGCCTGGTGCGAGGCCAACGACGTTCCCTGGAACGTCTGGTAACCAGCGTTACTCGGATCGAATCCGGGCGGCGTGTAGTTGGTCAGCAGCGACGAAAGATCTTCGTTGACGGCTTGATCGCGCACGCTGAGCTGAACGTAACCGTAACCGCTGCCGAGTTGATAACGCAGCTTCGACAACAGCGTCTCGCCGAAGAACGCGCTGCCGACCGGGACCGTATCGCCGTCCGAGTTCGTTACGCTTTGGTTGACGCTTCCGAGCGACGTGGCCCGGTGGAGCGATGCGGCGTATCCGAACCGTCCGCTCGTGCCGGTCGTCTGAAGCGTTTGGCCGGTGCTTCCGAACGATCCGAGAAATCCGCGCAGCAACGTCTGCGGCTGCGCGCTCGGCTGGAGCGTCAGGACGTTGACCGCACCTCCGAGCGTATTCGGTCCGATCAGCGACGACGGCGAAATCCCGTAGACCACCTGGACGTCGGCCAGCGCCGCCGGGTCGAGCAGCGAGAGATCGAAGTCGCCCGTGTTGCCGTTGTTGACTTGATGCCCGTCGATGTCGACCAACGTTTCGGTCGGATCGGGGCCGCGCACCGCGATGCTGACGATCGCGTTGCTGCCGCCTCCGACTGCGAGTGCGGGCGTCGTGCCCATTTGGCCCCACAGCATGTCGCTGACCTCCGTCGTGCCGTGCGCGGCGGCCGTCTGCGCGTTCACGGTCACGCTCGGAGCCGAAGAGGTCGAAACGGTCGAGCCCGCATTCGTCCGCACGTCGCCGATGACGGTGAGGGAGTTGGTCGTCGCGACGTCGAGCACGAGTGCGATTCGCATGTCGTGTTGACCCGTCACGTCGACCGTGCGGCCTTGGATCGGACCGTACCCCGGCGCCGCGACCGCGAGCAAGTACGTTCCAGGCTTGACGTGCTTGAGTTCGAACCGGCCGCGGCGATCGCTGCGCGCCCGGATCGTGGAGAGACCGCCGGACAGAGTGATGCCGGCACCGGCGATCGGCGTACCGTCACGCGCCGTGACGGTGCCGTGCACGTCGTGGTGCTCGTCGGCCATCGCAGCCGCCGCTACGAGAAAAAGGAACGCCGCGAGAATAGGCAGCGCGCGCGCCGTCGACGGCACGCGCCAAAAATGGCGTCGCAAAACAGTGCTCCCGAAAAAGGTTGAGGTGGGGTTATGCGGGAGCGAGCAACGGCGGCGCGCGCTTGCCGTGCCGCCGTGCGAGACGGCAGGCACCGTCGAGCGATCCGGCCAGCGCGCGGAACCTTTCGGGAACGATTGGCCGCTCGTCGCAGCGACGAGGCAGCAGGCGTGCGAAAAACGCGGCGATTGCGGGTTCCCAGTCGGCTAAGGCCTGCAGTCCCAGCCGCACGAGCCAGCCGACGCAGAGGCCAGTCAACGTGACGATACCGAAACCCAGCACTCCCGATCCACCGAGCAAATCGGCAAAGTCGTCGATACGAACGCCGTCGAGCAGAGCATCCGTCCACTCCATCGCGACGAGCGCTACGAACGCGACCGCCGCAACGAGCAGCACGAAACGCCACCCCGACGCGCCGCGCGCCGCGCGCAGGCCGCGCAGGAGGCCGGTCAGCGAACTCGCGCGGCGGTCCAGCGCCTCCCACAGGAACCGTAATGCAACGAGCGCGACCGCGACGAGCGCAATCGCTCCGAACAGCGCTCGCGAGTGATGCGCGATCCCGTCGTACGCGTCGTGCGCCAGCAGATAGTCGCCCGCAACATCGATGGCGGCGTGCGCGAAGACCGCCGAAATTGCTCCGGCGAGCAAGACGAGCGCGGCGTAAAAAGCCCCTTGGATCGAGCGCACGGAACGACTCTTCACGACGGGGGACGCACGAAACCCTTTATCGCGGCGTAGCGGAAGAGCGCCGCGACCGTCACGGCATCGTCGAAAACCCCGTCGAGCGCGTACTGCAATGCCGTCCGGATGGGCAGCCGCACCGTTTCGATCGTCTCATGCCGTTCGGGGTCGGCCGCGCCGAATCGCAAATCGCTCGCTAAGAACAGCGCCAGCGGCTCGTTCACGATCGACGGAATTTCGTACAAGCTGCCGAGTTCGCGCCACACCGACGCCGCAATACCCATCTCCTCGCGCAGTTCGCGCCGCGCGCACTCTTCCGACGTCTCGTTCGGATCGCTTCCGCCTTTGACGACCTCGACGACGTTTCGCCGCGCGCCGAAACGGGGCTGGCGCGTAAACAGCAGATCGCCTCCGTCCTCGACGACGATCGCGCAGGCTTTCGGAATGACGATCACCACGTGCTCGCCGGGGACGCCGTTGGGATGTACGATGTCGTGCGCCTCGACGGCCAGCCAGGGATTCCGGTAGAGCTCGCGCGAGCGCAGACGGACGTACGGATCTGATTTCATCGCAAAGGCCGCATTCGGAGAGGGGGATGCCCCCCTCCCCTCTGCGAACCGTCGCGGAATGTCTTTCGTTTCCCAGCTCTTTGCGACCACCAACGTCGACAAGCTGCGCGAGCTCGGCTCGCGCAAAATTCTTCGACGGGCGCTTACCGCAAAGGATCTCGTGGCCATCGGCCTGGGTACGATGATCGGCGGCGGAATCTTCACGACCATCGGGACCGGCGTCAAAGGCGCCGGTCCCGCGGTTATCGTCTCGTACCTGCTCGCCGGTTTGACGTCGTTCTTCGCAGCGTTATGCTACGCCGAGCTGGGAGCGATGGTACCGGTCGCGGGAAGCGCGTACACCTACGCTTACGCAACGCTCGGAAAGCTCTTCGCTTGGATCATCGGTTTCGCGCTGCTCTTCGAGTACGGGATCAGCGCCGCGCCGGTCGCTCAGCAGTTTTCTGCGGCCCTCCAAGACGTTTTCAAATCGGTGGGAGTGGCGCTGCCGGCTTGGGCGCAGCAGTCCAATCTCATCATTAGCGGTCCGTGGTGGCAGCCCGCCAACTGGGACCTTCTGCATTCCCAATACGACGTGGTCGGAGCGCTCTTCGTCATCGGACTTAGCCTGCTGCTGTCGGTGGGTATTCGCGAGTCGGCAACCGTCAACAATATCTTCGTCGTGCTGAAGATCTCGGCGCTCGTCGTCTTCGTCTTTGCCGGTATGTTCTTATTTCATGGCGCGAATCTGGCAAACTTCAACCCGATCGGCTGGGGAACGCTGCATCCGTTCGGCGGCGTCGCGGATTACTCGTCGTCGGCGCAGCCGTACGGCATCATTGCGATCGGCGCCTACGTCTTTTTCAG